>DAONEV010000117.1:0-11566 GCA_035403265.1 Thermoanaerobaculaceae bacterium
GGATTCCCGGCGCTGCAGGCGCTGGCGGATGAGGTTCTCGGGGCAGCGGCAGTCGAGCATCAGCAGCGGTACGTCCATGCGAGCGGCGAGGGCCACGGCTCGGGCGCGTTGGGAGCGCTTGGTGAAGCACCCGTCCAGGATCACGGACTGGCCGGCGATGAGCAGTGCCTCGGCGCGGTCGACCATGGTGGCGTAGGTGCGCTCGGTGATGGCAGGGGCGTACACCCCGTGGTCGAAGGCGTCGTAGTGGCGCTCGCGGGGGTCGATGCCGAGCAGGCTCTTGCGGGTTTCGTCGGAGGACACTACCTGGAGGGCGCAGCGCGCCGCGAGCTTGCGCGCCAGCGTGCTCTTGCCGGTGCCGGTGAGGCCGCAGGCGAGGAGCAGCACTTGGGGGTTGAACTCGGTGGCGTAGCGGGCCGCAAGCTCGTAGTAGCGCCTGGCCGTGGCCGCGAGCTCGGTCTTGCGCGCCTGGGGGATGTTCGGGTCGTCGGTCTGGAAGGAGTGGATCTTGGCGCGCACGTAGGCGCGGTAGGTCTTGTAGAAGGCGAGCAGGTCGAGGAGGTCCGAGTCGCCGGAGGCCGCCACGTATGCGTCGACGAAGACCCGGGCCAGCTCGGGATGACCAGCGTACTCGAGGTCCATGGCCAGGAACGCCACCTCCTCGGCGACATCGAGGATACGGAAGCGCTCGTTGAACTCGATGCAGTCGAAGATGCGCACCGGGTCGGTGGCGCAGATCGAGCCCAGGTGCACGTCGCCGTGCCCGTCGACGATCCTTCCGCCGGCCACGCGGCGGCCGAACAGCGGCGCCTTGCGGGCGAGGAACAGCTCGGTGGAAGCGCGGATGAAGTTGAACATCCCGTCGCCCAGCAGCGTGCCGATGTACCTCTCGGTCTGCTGGAAGTTCTCGATGCAATTGAAGCGCACGCCGTCGAGGCCCTTGATGGCCTGCAGCTCTGGGCTCGTGAAGGCGCCTGCGTGGAACGTGGCGAGGGTGCGGGCGATCTGCCTGAGCAGCTCCGGCGTGGCCTCGCCCCGCTCCAGCACGTGGTTGAGCATCTGGGCTTCGGGCAGCCGCCGCATCTTCACGGCGACCTCGACGACCGGGCCGGGGCCGCCAATGGACAGCCGCCCGTCCTGCTCGTGGATCTCGACGACTCCGAGGTAGGTGTCCGGGCTGAGGCGGGAGTTGAGTGCCACCTCCCGGCTGCACAGCCTTCGGCGGAGGTCGAGGGTGGTGTAGTCGAGAAACCCGAAGTCGACCGGCTTCTTGACCTTGTAAGCGAACTGGTCGGTCAGGAAGATGAGCGAGATGTGCGTCTGCACCACCTCGACGCGGCTCGTCGGCTCGGGGTAGAAGGCAGGTTGACTCATCTGGGCCAGGAGTGTGCTGGTGTCGGTCACGCCAGGATTATACCCGCCCGCCCACCCGGCTGATCAGCGGTTCAGCAAGTCAGCAAGTCGGCAAGTCAGGAGATCAGCGGGTCAGCGGGTCAGCAGATCAGCAGTGGATTGTCTCTGCTGATGAGCTGATTCGCTGATTGGCTGACTCGCTGGTTGGGGAGTGGTCGCGGCTACAATGGGCTCATGTGGAAGAAATGGCTGCCGTGGATGATTGCGGTGCTGCTGGGGGTGGGGGCGGGGGTGGGCGAGGCGGCGCGGCTGCTCGTAATGCCGGGGCGGGCGGTGTTCAGCGCCGGTCTGGCGGGTCGTGCCGTGGTGCTGCAGGCCGAGGCGGCGACGCGCGTCGAGGCGATGGTGGGGGAGCGCACGCGGGTTTTCGTGACCGACAAGGACGGGGTGTGGGAGCTGTCGGCGGTGGGCGCGACGCGGTGGGACGAGAAGAACTGGGAGGCTGGCACGCTCTGGCTGGCGACGTTGTTGCGAGGCATCGACCCCAAGGCAGGAGGCGTGCGGACCGCCGGCGGCGTGCTCGCGGGGATGGACGAGAGGAAGGTGGGCAAGGTGACTCTGCCGAGCCTGGAGACCCAGCGCGACCCCAGGGGGGTGACGGCCCTGACGGTGGGCGGCGTGAATGTGACGCGCACCGCGGTGGGCCCACTGCCGGCCCTGGCGGCAGAAGCCTTCGTGGTGACCGGCAAGAAGGAGAAAGGCCTGGCCACCCTTGCCAGGCTGACGGAAGGGCTGACGGGCGGGCAGAAGGGCTCGGCCGGCTCGACCGCCGCTGCCCGCGGCGTCACCGCCGAGGAGAAGAAGCTCGGAACGACCTACGACTTTGCCTCGGTGGAGAAGGTCGAGGCGATGTCGGTGAGCGAGAAGGAAGTCGACGACTTCATCCGCTCCGGCAATCTGGGAGGTGGGCAGTGAGGCGGCTGCTGGCCGTGGCGCCGTGCCTGCTGCTGGCCGGATGCGCCGGCATGGGGCTGGACGGAATCAAGCTCGACAGCGTGGCCACGGCCGCTGGCGCGGTGGCCAGCTCCCGGAAGGACTTCACGCCCGACGAGGAGCGCGCCCTGGGCCGGGTCGTGGCGGCCCGCGTCATCGGCAACTACGGCAACTGGAAGAACGAGGCCGCGACCCGCTACGTGAACCTGGTCGGCCAGACTGTGGCGCGTCAGGTCGGACGGCCCGGCGTCATCTGGCGCTTCGCCCTCCTCGACACCGACACCGTCAACGCCTTTTCCTGCCCCGGCGGCTACGTGCTGGTCACCCGCGGCCTGCTGGATGCGTGCCGGAGCGAGGCCGAGCTGGCCGCCGTGCTGGCCCACGAGTGCGGGCACGTGGCCGGCGAGCACGTGCTCAAGGAGATCAAGCGTGCCAACCTCGTCTCGGCGGGGCTGAAGATCGTCGCCACCCAGGCTGGCGGCGGCGAGATGACCGCCGACCTCATGCAGAGGATCGGCGAGAGAGGATTCGACGTCCTCATCAGCCGCGGCATGGACCGCAAGGACGAGCTCGACGCCGACGCCCGCGGGTGCCGCATCGCCAGCGCGGCAGGCTATGCCACCGCCCCTTACGGCGAGTTCCTCGACCGGTTGGCGACCCGCATGGGCAAGGAGAGCGGCGGCGCCCTCGCATCCCTCGCCAAGACCCACCCGCCGGCCTCCGAGCGCCGCCAGAGGCTCCAGGACGCAGGGCTGCTGCTGTCCGACGGCCAGGTCCTCGCCGACCGTTTCGCCAAGCGCATGCGGTAGGGTGTCCGGGACCGGGCTGCAGAAGGAGTCGGGGCAGGAATACCCCTCCAACAAGACCCGGTCAGCAGCACATACGACGTAGGAGCGGCATTCCTGCCGCGACTTCCGACGCCACGACCCCCGCTGTGGCTGGTCTCGGGAGCGCTGGACGCAGGTATCATGTGCCGACGTTCCCGGGAGGCCCTGCATGGCTGGTTCCATCCCTCTCGCGACCCATCTGTTCCTGGTCGCGGTGCCGGTGCTGGTGATCGTTGTCGCTCTGGCCGTGTACTTCGCCGGAGGCAAGCATGGGCGCTGACGTCACCATCGCCGTGATCGTGGCGCTCTACATGGTGATCCTGCTGGGGATCGGTTGGGCGGCGGCGCGCCGCACCCGCTCCACCGAGGACTACTACCTGGCGGGCCGCTCCCTTGGCTCGTGGGTGACGGCCATCTCCTCGACGGCCGCCTCGGAGAGCGGCTGGGTGGTGCTCGGGGCGGTCGGAATGGTCTACGTGTCCGGCGTCTCGGCGCTGTGGCTGGCGCCCGGGTGCCTGATGGGCTATGCGGTCAACCTCTACCTGCTGGCGCCGTTGCTCCGGCGGGAGAGCGCCCGCACCGGCGCGCTGACCCTCCCCGACTTGCTGGTGCGCCGGTTCGGGGACTGGCGGCACGTCCTGCGCCTGCTCTCGGTGACAGTGATCTTCGTCTCGCTCGGGGGCTACGTGGCGGCGCAGATGACCGCCACCGGCAAGGCGATGCAGGCGATCGTCGGGCTGTCGTACCAGCAGGGGATCTGGATCGGCGGCGCGATCATCATCGTCTACACCCTGATGGGCGGGTTTCGGGCGGTGAGCTGGACCGACTTCTTCCAGGGCATGGTGATGGTGTTCGCGCTCGTTGTGATGCCCGTCCTGGTGATCGCCAAGACCGGCGGCTACGGCGCGATGCTGCACCGGCTCGCCGCCGTCGACCCGAACCTGGTGACGATGAGCGGCGGTAGGGCGGGGTTCGCGCTCCTGGGCTTCGTCGTCGGGCTGGTCGGGATCGGCCTCGGCTACTCCGGGCAGCCGCATATCCTGACGCGCTACATGGCCGCCGCCTCCGACGAGAAGATCCGCCAGACGCAGGTCATCGCCATGGTGTGGGGCGTGCTGGTGTTCTACGGCGCCGGCCTCCTCGGCCTGGCGGGGCGGTTGCTCATGCCCGAGCTCGGGCAGGGGGGCGACCCCGAGCAGCTCTTCCCGCTCCTGTCGCGGCAGATGCTCAACCCGTGGCTGGCCGGGATCATGCTGGCGGCCATCCTGTCGGCGATCATGTCGACGGTCTCCTCGCAGTTGTTGGTGGCGGCCTCGGCGATCAGCCGCGACCTGCTGGAGGAGGTCTTCGGCGTCGCACGCTCGGGGCGCACCTCGGTGCTGGCCGGCAGGATCACCGTCCTGGTGCTTGGGCTGGCGGCGGTCGCCGTGGCGCTGCAGGACGTGCGGGTGGTGTTCTGGTTCGTACTCTTCGCCTGGTCGGGAATGGGGGCTGCGTTCGGGCCGCCGCTTCTGCTCGGGCTCGGCACCAAGCTGGTCACCCGCTGGGGCGCCATGGCCGGCGTGCTCACCGGCTTCGTGGTCACCGTGGTCTGGAAGCAGGTGGGCTGGTCCGACTCGATCATCTACGAGCTGATCCCGGCGTTTGCGCTTTCTGCCCTCGCGACGCTGGGCGTCAGCCTTCTCACCAGACAGGACGATGCAGCGGCTAATCGGTGAACGGCCGCTGCTGGCCGCAGGCAGTTGTGAAGCCCGGCCCAAAGCTGGTATCTTCCCCCGGGGCTCAAATGGCATCCAGCGCCGCATGCACACCCAGCAACGGCCGACTCGCTAATCCCAGGGCGACTGTCCTCGGCGACGGAGCGGAAGCCTTGCCGTGCGCGGGCCGGGAAGGGCTGACAACTGTCAACCGTCAACTGTCAACCGGGCGGGTGGGTGGAGGCAAAGGGAGGGATTGATGGCGAAGCAGGTCTACCACGACGTTGTGATCATGGGAGCGGGCCTGGCCGGCCTGCGGGCCGCGGTGGAGATCGCCCGCCGGCTCGAAGGCAAGGCCGACATCGGCATCGTCTCCAAGGTGCAGCTCATGCGCGCCCACTCGGTGTGCGCCGAAGGCGGCACGGCCGCGGTGCTGCGCCCCGAGGAGGGGGACTCCTTCGAGCTGCACGCCTGGGACACCGTGAAGGGCTCCGACTTCCTGGCCGACCAGGACGTGGTGGATCGTTTCGTGCACGCCATGCCCGGGGAGATCAACCAGCTCGACCACTGGGGCATCCCCTGGACCCGTGACGCCAGCGGCCGCATCGAGCAGAGGCCATTCGGCGGACACTCCTACCCGCGCGCCACGCTGGCCGCCGACAAGACCGGCTTCTTCGAGATGCAGACGTTGTACGACACGCTCCTCCGCTACCGGTGTTTCAAGCGCTACGACGAGTTCTTCGCCACCGACATCCTGGTCGAGGACGGGCGCTTCGCCGGGCTGGTGGGGATCTTCGCTCCGACCGGCGAGACCATGGTCTTCCGCGGCAAGGCGCTGCTCATCGCGACCGGCGGCGGTGGCACGCTGTACGGGTTCACCACCTACTCCCAGACCGTGACCGGCGACGGCATGGCCATGGCCTATCGCGCCGGGCTGCCGCTCGAGGACATGGAGTTCCTGCAGTTCCACCCGACCGGGCTGGTGCCCTCGGGCATCCTCATGACCGAGGCGTGCCGGGGTGAGGGCGGGTATTTGAAGAACAACCTGGGCGAGCGCTTCATGGAGAAGTACGCCGCCTCCAAGATGGAGCTGGCGCCCCGCGACATGGTGTCGCGCGCCGAGCAGGAGGAGATCCTGGCCGGCCGCGGCTTTCCCGGGTCCGACGGCAAGCCGTACCTGCACCTCGACCTCACCCATCTGGGCGCCGACCGCATCAACAAGCGGCTGCCGCTCATCCGGGAGGTCTGCATGAAGTTCCTGGGGCTCGACCCGATCACCACGCCGATCCCCATCCGGCCGGTCGCCCACTACTCGATGGGCGGCATCGAGACCGACATCAACGGCAAGACCCGCCTCGACGGGATCTGGGCGGCGGGCGAGGCCGCCTGCGTGAGCCTGCACGGCGCCAACCGCCTCGGCTCCAACTCGACGGGCGAGTGCCTCGTGTGGGGCGCCATCACCGGCGCCGAGATCGCTGCGGCGCTCGGCAAGCTGGCGGCGTCGCCGGCCGTGCCGGCGGCCCAGCTCGCGGCGGCCGAGGACCACTGGCGCGCCCTCCTCGCCCAACAGGGGACGGAGAACCTCTACGAGCTGCGCCGTGCACTGCGCACCATGATGGACGACCACGTCGGCGTCTTCCGGACCGGCGAGCTGCTGGCCAAGGGGCTGGTGATCGTGCGCGAGCTGCGCCAGCGTTTCGCCCACGCCCCCGTCGCGGACAAGGGTACGGTCTACAACTCAAATCTGTTCCACGCGTTGGAGCTGGAGAACCTGCTCGCGCTCGCCGAGGTGACGATCGTGGGAGCTCTTACCCGCGAGGAGTCGCGCGGCGCGCACGCCCGCCGCGACTTCCCGACGCGCGACGACGAGAAGTGGCTCAAGCACACCCTGGCGTGGCGCCAGCCCGACGGCTCGCCGCGTCTCGAGTACAAGCCCGTCACCATCACGACGTGGAAACCCGTCGAGCGGAAGTACTGAGGCAGGGGGGATCATGAACGACGTCAAGCACCGTCCAAATCGATTGGGGATCTGGGGTTGGGTGGGAGGTGGGCGTTGGGGAATGGAGCGTTACCTCTACGCCCTGCACCGGGTCACGGGGCTCGGGATCCTGAGCTACTTCCTGCTGCACATCATCGTCACGTCCTCGCGGGCGTTCTCCCCGCAGGCGTGGGACCGCGCCATGGGCATGGTCACCGGGCCGCTGTTCAAGCTCGGCGAGTACCTGGTGTTCGTGGCCTTCGCCTTCCATGCCGTCAACGGCATCCGCCTGGCGCTCGTGGAGCTGGGGTTCGCGGTCGGCGAGCCCATCGAGCCGGTGTATCCCTATCGGACCTCGGTGGACGTGCAGCGACCACTCGCCCTGGGTGCGCTTGCCCTGGCATTGGTGCTTGTGGCCCTCGGCACCGTGAGCATGTGGATCATCGACTAGGAGGCCGACCATGATGCGAGATCAGAAGCTCTGGACGTGGCACATCATCGCGGGCGCGGTGATCCTGGTGTTCCTCGGCCTCCACATGCTGACCATGCACATGGAGGGCGTGATCAAGATCGGAAGCCTCAACCCCGCGAGCGCCAGGAGCGAGGCGCGGGGGGGAGAGGAGATCCACCCGACCTCCTGGCCGAACGTCAGGGCGCGCGGTGTGCGAACCCTCTACATGGCCAGCTACATTCTTCTGCTGGGTGCGGCGCTGTTCCACGGCCTTTACGGGCTCAACAACATCATCCGCGAGGCCAACCCTGCCAAATGGGTCCAGAAGGCCGTGACCGTGGTGTTGCTTCTCGTCGGCGTGGGCCTGTTCGTCTTCGGGACCTGGGCGGCCATCGCCGCGCGTGCCGTGGCCCGCGCCGCGGTCCCGGGCCTGTGAGGGAGACGTCATGAGCGAGATGACCAAGGTCACCTACCGCATTCGCCGCTTCGACCCGACGAAGGACGCGTCCCCCCACTTCGAGACCTATACGATTCCCTACACGCCCGGGCTCACCGTCCTCGATGGCCTGTGGCGGGTCAAGGAGCTGCTGGCTCCCGACCTGTCCTGGCGGTCCTCCTGCCGCATGGGGGTGTGCGGCTCGTGTGGCATGCTCGTCAACGGCATGGCGCGCCTCGCCTGCAATACCCAGATCTCGGAGCTGGGCACCGACCAGCTCGTCCTGGCCCCCCTGCCCAACTTCGACATCATCCGCGACCTGGTGCCGGATCTCATGCCGATGATCGCGGCCCACCAGGACCTGCACCCCTACCTCGTACGCGAAGATGTCGCCGAGCGGGAGAGCCCGACCGGAGAGTTCTTCCAGTCGCCTCACGAGCTCGAGCAGTATCTGCAGTTCTCATATTGCATCAAGTGCGCGTGCTGCATGGCGGCGTGTCCGACCGTGGCCTCCGACCCGGTGTACGCGGGGCCGATGCCGCTCGGACAGGCCCACCGGTACAACAGCGACACCCGCGACGGCGGTTTCGCGCTGCGCCGGGAGGTCCTGGCCGACGAGCGCGGGCCGTGGCGCTGCCACTTCGCCGGCGAGTGCTCGCGGGTGTGTCCGAAGGGGGTCGACCCGGCCAAGGCCATCCAGCTCCTCAAGCGCCAGCTCGTCCTGGACATCTTCCACCTGCGCCAGCAGAAGTGTCCTGCAGAGCTCGCGCCCAAGCCCAAGGACATCAACCGTCGGGATGGTATCCCGGAGGCGCCCAAGCCGTCAGTGTGACCTGGCCGTCGTCGGCCCCGGCCCGTTTCCCATCCCGCCCGGTCGCATTCGACCGGGCGGGGTCTTTTCCTCCTACTGGAATGGAGTCGACACCCGACCAGAGTCGGTGCGGAGCCAGCCTCCGGCGCCCGACCAGGAACGGTCCGCGCGGCGCGACCGCCGCGCCTGTCATCGCCTGCCGATGGCGGGCTCGCGCTTGACACCGCGGGGTTCGGCAGTACGCTCGCTCCGGACCCCGGTCCGCGGAGGGAACGTGCTCGAAGGCAAGCGCATCCTGCTCGTCATCTCCGGCGGCATCGCCGCCTATAAGTCGTTGGACCTCATTCGCCGGCTGCGGGAGCGGGGCGCCGAGATTCGCACGGTCATGACCGAGGGGGCGACCCATCTGGTGACCCCGCTCGCGGTCGCCGCGCTGTCCGAGAACCGCGTCGCCACCGACATGTGGGCGCTCACCCCTGAAGGTGAGATCGGGCACATCCGCCTCGCCCGCGACCCCGACCTGGTGGTCGTCGCGCCCGCCACCGCCAACCTGTTGGCGAAGATGGCCCACGGTATCGCCGACGACCTCGCTTCGACGCTGCTGCTGGCCACCGACAAGCCGGTCCTCGTCGCCCCGGCGATGAACGTCGTGATGTGGGAGAAAGCCGTGACCCAGGCCAACGTGGCGGCGTTGCGCTCGCGCGGCGTCCACCAGGTCGGCCCGGGAGTGGGCGAGATGGCGTGCAAGGAGACCGGCGCCGGACGGATGGCGGAGGTGTCAGAGATCGTGTCGGCCGTCGAGGGAATTCTCGTGGCCTCGCGTTCCCTCGCCGGGATCCGGGCGCTGGTCACGAGCGGCCCCACCCACGAACCGCTGGATCCTGTCCGATTCCTGGGCAACCGTTCCTCGGGGAAGCAGGGTCACGCCATCGCCTCCGCCCTGGCCGAGCTGGGCGCCGACGTGACGCTCGTGAGCGGCCCGGTTGCACTTCCAGACCCGCTGCAGGTCCGAGTCACACACGTCGAGACCGCCGAGCAGATGCTGGCCGCCTGCCAGGCCGCTCTTCCGGTGGACGTCGCCGTGTGCGCGGCCGCCGTGGCGGACTGGCGGCCCGAGCGGGTGGCGGCGCACAAGCGCAAGAAGGTCGACGGCCCGGCCCCGGTCCTCGCGCTGGTGGAGAACCCGGACATCCTGGCCATCATTTCCCGCGGGGCGCACCGGCCGCGGCTCGTCGTCGGGTTCGCGGCCGAGACCGACGACCTCGAGGGTCACGCGAGAACGAAGCTGGCTCGCAAGGGATGCGACTGGATCATTGCCAATGACGTCACGGCCGGGTCGGGCACGTTCGGGGGCGATGCCAACACCGTGGTTCTCGTCACTGTTGACGGCCTCGATCGCTGGCCGACGCTGAGCAAGGCGGAGGTTGCCAGGCGCCTGGCCGGGCTCGTGGCACGGCACTTTAGCGGGTAGTTGGCATCGTTCGGAGGGCCACGCCAGGAGGCGGATGACAGGGCCGCGCCCCGTCCACGCTGTGAGGAGGTGGGGGAGGACCGCTGCTTCCACGTCACGGCAACGTGCGTGTGGACGGGCCGTCGTGCCTGCGGCCAGGGAAGCGGGCTACAATTTCAGCGTTGGTCTGTGTGACTGAATGACGCCCGAGCACGCCACCGCGAGCTGGTCGCCTGGTTCGGGGATGAACCAGGCGGCCCCTCGGTCGCCCGTGGCGTTGCCCGCGCCGGGACGGGTGCTGGGCGGCCGTTTCGTGCTTGGACAGGTCCTGGGTTCCGGCTCCTCCGGCATGGTGTACTCCGCATTCGACGAGCGCCTCGGCCTGAAGGTCGCGATCAAGGTGATCCTGCCGCACCTCGCGGAGGAGGCCATCCGCCAGCGCCTGCGGCGGGAGGTCCAGGCGGCTCGCCAGCCCCACCCGAACGTGGTCGCGATCTTCGACCTTCACGAGGCGGACGCGCTCCTGTTCCTGAGCATGGAGCTGGTCGAGGGTCTCGGGCTACGGGAACGCCTCGCTGTCAGCGGCCGCATGACCGTGGCCGAGACGGTCACGCTCGGCCGGCAGCTTGCCGCCGCGCTGGCCCACCTCCACGCCCTCGGCCTGGTGCACCGGGACGTCAAGCCCGGCAACATCCTCCTGACCTCAGACGGGACTGTGAAGCTCTGCGACCTGGGTCTGGTGCGGCCGCTGGGCCACGGCGACACGATCACCGAGTCCGCGATGTTCGTCGGCACGCCGGCCTACATGGCGCCCGAGCAGGGCCTTCACCCCGAGGTCTCGCCGGCGGCCGACGTCTACGCCCTGGGATTGACGCTCTGGGAGTGCCTCACCGGCGAGGTTCCCCTCACGGGCGACACGGCGCTCGACACCCTGATGCGGCGGCAGCGCTCGGCGCCGAAGCCGATGCGCGGCCGCGTCCAGGACTGTCCCGGCTGGCTCGACGGCCTGTTGCGGCACATGCTCGACCCCAACCCCGCCCGCCGCCCCTCCGCAGCCGTGGTCGAAGCGGCACTCGCGAGTGGCCGGGCTCCGTTTCGCGTACCCAGGCGGACGGTGGCCGCCGCGGGGTTGGTGGCTGTCCTCGGCCTCGTCTCGGTGGCCGGATGGCGATACCTCGGGAGCCGGAGGACGGTCAGGGTGGAGAGCGCCGGCCGCCAGGTGAGCGGGGTCGACTCGGGGGGCCGGACTGTCTGGCAGTACGAGTTGGCGACCACGATCCGCCAGACCGAACGGGCCGATGTCGATGGCGACGGCGTGCCCGACACGGTTGTCGTGGCGCAGGCCTCGTTTGCCGAGCGACATGCGCCCGTGAAACCGCTCAAGCCAGAGGTCCTGATCGTGAGAGACGATGGCAGGCTGCTGAGCCGGGTGGGCCCCGAGGACCTCGTGGCCTCGTGGGTCCACCCGTTCAGCAAGGAGCTCCAGTGTGCCGCGGTGCCCCAGGACGTGGATCTGGATGGGGCGGCCGAGGTCCTCCTGAGCTGCTTCCAGCCGGCGTTCTACCCCGCG
>DAONEV010000118.1:0-11519 GCA_035403265.1 Thermoanaerobaculaceae bacterium
GCCGACCGCGCCGACCCCGTCAAGAGCCGCCGCCCCATCGCCGCCGGCGAGCTGTCGGTGACGCTGGCTCTTACTGCGGCCACCGGGCTTGCCGGCTGCGCGGTGCTGTTGGGGGCCGTGCTGGGCCGCTGGGTACTCGGTGCGCTCGCCGTCTACCTCGTTCTCAACCTCGCCTACTCGCTGGGCCTCAAGCTCGTCCCAGTGCTCGAGGCGATGATCCTCGCCACCGGCTTCGTCGTGCGCCTGGTGGCCGGGGCGCTCGCCATCAGCGTCGAGATCTCCCACTGGCTGCTCATCTGCGGCTTTCTGCTCGCTCTGCTCCTGGCCTTTGCCAAGCGGGTGCCGGAGATCACTCACCCCTCGGCCCGGACGCCCCACTATCCGGCGGCGTTTCTGACCCAGGCGGTGAGCCTGCTTGCCGGCGTGACCATGGTGGCGTACGTGCTCTATACCGTCGCTCCCGACACCCAGGCCAAGTTCCACTCCAAGGCGCTGTTGCTCACGGCGCCGGTTGTGCTGTTCGGGATCCTCCGCTACCTGTTCCTCCTCACCCGGGAAGGAGCTCAGGATCCCACGGCGACGCTGCTCGCCGACCGGCCGCTGCTGGCCGCGGTGGCAGTCTGGGCCGTATTGGCCGGCCTCATCGTCGCCCAGGCTGGAGGCCATCCATGAAGAGCCGCGTCGCCTTGCTGCGCACCACGCCCGCGACGGTCCTCGACGACATCCAGCGCCTCATGGAGCTGGCCGGCGCCGGCGCCGCCCTCGCCCCGGGCTGCACCACCATCCTCAAGGACAACATCTCCTGGCACTTCCCGTTCCCCGGCGCCAACACCACCCCGTGGCAGCTCGAGGGCACCATTCTGGGGCTCCGAAAGGCCGGTCACTCCGACCTGGTGTGCGTCCAGAACAACACTGTCGTCACCGACCCCAGGAAGGGGGAGCGCCTCAACGGCTACCTGCCCGTGCTCGAGCGGCATGGGGTGCCGATCCGCTACAACTGCTTCCCTGGGGACCTCAAGTGGATCGACTACGCGCCCACGGGGAAAATGCTCGCCCTGCCGCGAGTCTTCCCCCACGGCATCCGCATCCCCGAGCTCTTCGTGGGCAAGAACATCGTCCACCTGCCGACCGTCAAGTGCCATATTTACACCACCACCACCGGAGCCATGAAGAACGCCTTCGGGGGCCTCCTCGCCACCCGCCGGCACTACACCCACACCTGGATCCACGAGACCCTGGTCGACCTCCTCACCATCCAGAAGGAGATCCACCCGGGGCTGTTCGCGGTCATGGACGGCACCACCGCCGGCAACGGTCCCGGCCCGCGCACCATGATCCCGGTGCAGAAGGATGTCCTCCTGGCCGCTGCCGACCAGGTGGCAATCGACGCGGTTGCCGCCAAGCTGATGGGCTTCGACCCACTTTCCATCCGCTACCTGGCCCTCGCCCACGAACGTGGCCTGGGGGTGGCCGACCCACGTGACATCGAGATCGTCGGCAACCCTGAGATCGCCCAGGAGAGCTGGGGCTTCACGGTCGGGGACAACCTGGCCAGCCGGGTCGGTGACCTGCTCTGGTTCGGTCCCTTCAAGCGCCTGCAGAAGCTCTTCTTCCACACCCCGCTCGTGTACGTCTTCGTGGCCGGCTCCTACCTCTACCACGACTACGTCTGGTACCCCGTCTTCGGCCGGCGGCGCCTGCGCGAGTTCGTCGCGCAGTCGCCATGGGGGGCGCTGTTCGCCCGCTACCTGGGGACGAGCCACCCCCCGCCGGGCGAATGATCGACCTGGACCTGGAAACCACAGCTTCCTCCTCGCGGCACCCCAGCCGGCGGGCGTCGCTGGCGCTGGTCCTGCTTGCCTTGGTGGTGCGGCTGTTCGGAATCGGGTGGGACGGCGGCTCCAACTTCCACCCCGACGAGCGGCGTATCGCCGAAGCCGTGGTGGGGATGTCGTTCGTGCCGTTGCAGCTCAACCCCCACTTCTTCGCCTATGGCTCCTTCCCGCTCTACCTCACCCGCGCCGCCTGCTCGCTGCTCCGCCCACTGGACCCGTGGCTGGCCGGCTACGACGGCGCCATCCGGGTCGGGCGCGCGCTCTCGGCGCTGTGGGGCGCCGGGGCGGTGTGGCTGCTCTTCCTGCTCGGTCGAAAGCTGTTCGGCGAGAGCGAAGGGCTGCTCGCAGCCGGGCTGCTGGCCATCTGCGTCCTGCCGGTCCAGAACGCGCACTTCGCTACCAACGACATCCCCCTGAGCACCCTCGTCCTGCTGGCCCTCTATCTGGCTGGGCGGGCACTCGACGGCGGCCGCCTGCGTACCCTGGCAGGGGCAGGGATGGTGACCGGCCTCGCTCTGGCCACCAAGGTCTCGGCGTTGCCGCTGCTCCTTCCCCTGGCACTGGTGGCCCTGCTGCGCTGGTGGCCGTCGAGGGACTGGCGCCGGTGGCTCGGCTGGGGGATGACCGCCGGTACCGCGGCTGCGCTCGGATTTGCGATCGGCCAGCCTTACGCGCTGCTCGACTCCCGCGCCTTCCTGCACGACGTGGTCGAGCAGAGTCAGATGGTGCGCCACGCCGGGCTGCTGCCGTACACCAACCAGTACGTGGGGGTGTCCAAGGGCGTCTACGACTTGCACGAGCTGGTCACGTGGGGGATGGGCCCGGCGCTCGGCCTCGTCGCCCTGGCCGGCCTCGGCATCGCGCTGGTCCGCACAATCCGGAGGCGCCGGGCCGGCGAGGGCCTCCTGCTCGCCTGGGCCATACCGTTCGCGGTCATCACGATGTCGTTCGACGTCAAGTTCCCGCGCTACCTCCTCCCTGTCTATCCGCTACTCATCCTGTGGGCCGCCGTCGCCCTGCACCGCTGGGCCAGGTCGCGCCTCGGCCGCTGGGTCCGAGCGGGGGTCGTGGCCGCGACGGCCCTCTACCTGCTCGCCTTCCTCTCCATTTACCTGCGCCCGCACACGGTTCGCGCGGCCTCCGAGTGGTTCTACGCCCATGTGCCGGCCGGTAGCCGGGTGCTCTCCCAGGACTGGGACGAGGGGTTTCCGCAGAATCTGCCGGGCCGTTCGTCCGAGATCTTCAAGGTCGTGACATTCCCGTTCTACGAGCCCGACAACCCGGCGAAGGCGGCGAGCCTGGCCCACGAGGTCGCAGCGGCTGACTTCATCGCCTTGCAGACCAAGCGAATCTATGGCGCCACGACCCGGGCCCACGACCGCTTCCCTCTCACCAGCAACTTCTTCTACTTGCTGTTCGCCGGCGACCTTGGCTTCGAACCGCTCGTCGATTTCACGTCCAGGCCTGCGCTTGCCGGGGTCGAGCTGCCCACCGAGCTGGCCGACGAGTCGTTCTCGGTCTACGACCATCCGAAGGTCCTGATCTTCTCCAACGTGGCCCGTCTGGATGCGACCGAGCTGGAGCGCCGCATCCGCTGCGCACTCCCCAGTCATCCCATCACGCGCGACCAGATGTTGCTCACCCGTGCGAACACTCCCGCCGGCTCGTCTGGGCTGCTCGTGCGCTCGTCCTGGCTGGCGGTGTTCCTCGCCGTGGCGCTGGTCGAGCTGCTCGGCCTCGCCGCCTGGATCCTGCTGGCCTCGGCCCTTGGCGAAAACAGGCTGGGGCTGTGGGCGCTTGCCAAGCCGGTGGGCGTGCTGCTGGCCGGGCTGGGGTGCTGGTGGGCGGTGAGCACCGGCTGGCTGCCATTCACCGCTGGCACCGTGTTGGGAATCGGGGCGATCCTGGTGGTCGCCGCGGCGCTCACCTGGCACCGGGCGCGGCCGGCTCCGTCCCTCCGCGAGGTCGTCGTCAGCGAGGTCGTCGTCTGGGGATGCTTCGCCCTCTTCCTCGGTTTCCGCCTCCTCAACCCCGAGATCTACTGGGGTGAGAAGCCCATGGACTTCTCGTTCCTGAACACCCTCTACCGAACCACGACGCTACCGCCACCCGAGCCATGGTTCTCGGGATCGGCCCTTCACTACACCTACTTCGGCCACTTCCTGGTGGCGGCCGCCGGCAAGGCGACCGCGATCCCTCCGGAGATCATGTTCAACCTCGGGATCGGCCTGGTGGCGGCGCTGCTCGCGGCGGCGACCCTGGCTGCCGGCACCCTGATCGGCGGGCGCCTCGCCACCGGCTCGGCCGCGGTGGCGTTGTGCATGTTGGTTGGCAACCTCTCGGCGGTTCGTGAGCTGATTGCCCGCCGCAGTGTCGACTTCGACTACTTCTGGGCGATGTCGAGGGTCATCCCTAATACCATCAATGAGTTCCCGTGGTGGAACCTGGTCTTCGCGGACCTCCACGCCCATGTCCTGGCGATGCCGTGGGCGCTCACCCTGGTCGCCCTGCTGGTCCTCGGCCTGGTACCGACACGTCCGGTGTGGCGCGTCAGGGCGTTGCTCTGGGCGCTCGCGGCCGCAGCCCTGGCCGCCATCATGATCACCAACGGCTGGAGCACACCCACCTACCTCGTGCTGGTGACCTGGCTGGCGCTGGTGGCGTGGCTTGGCGAGATCGGCCGCGCCCGGGGCTGGCGAAAGTGGCTGCGGGCGGCGTGGTCCCACCTGGTACTGCCGACGCTCGTGGTGGTGGGCGGCGCCGTTCTGCTGACGCAGCCGTTCTGGCGTCACTTCCGACCACCACCCAGGTCCTGGGGGTGGGAGGTCGGACCCTACGCCTTGCCTGTCGACGTGCTGACGGTCTTCGGCCTGGCGTGGGCGATCATCGTGCCGGTGGCCGGGCTGCTGTGGTGGCGCGCTCGGGTATCCGGCCGCCCGCAACGGTGGCGGGTCGGCCTGGCGGCCGGCCTGGGGCTGGCGATGCTGCTGACCGTGGTCGACCTCTCGGCGCTCGCCACCGGTCACCTCCGCCTCGCCGTTTCGGTCGCGCCGCTCGCGGCGGTGCTGTTTCTCGTTCTCCTGGTGGGGCTCCGAGAGGCTCCGGCGCCTGCACGGCTGCCTCTGGCTCTCGCCGTCATGGCGACGGGCATGGTCCTGGGGTGCGAGTTGGTCTTCGTGTGGGACCGCATGAACACCATCTTCAAGTTCTACCTGGATGCCTGGCTGCTCCTGGCGGTGGCGGCCGCCGGCGTGGCCGAGGTCGTGCTTGCCCAGCGCCGCTGGCCTGGCCGGGTGTGGCGGCTCGGCCTCGGCGCCGGCCTGGCCGTGGCCGGGTTCGGCGCGATCAGCGGTGCCTGGGGAGCGGTCACGCACCGCCACACCCCGGGACCGCGCTGGACCCTCGACGGGACGGCCTACCTGTCGGCGCGCTCCCCGGACGAGAAGGCGGCGTTCGACTGGCTCAATCGCAACGTGCCGGGGACCCCGGTGCTTGTCGAGGCGGCCGGTCCGTCGTACCAGGAGTTCGGCCGGGTCAGTATGAACACGGGCCTTCCCATCGTCCTCGGCTGGGAGTACCACGTCTTCCAGCGCAGCCAGAGCCAGACTGCCATCGACCGCCGCCGGCAGGACGTCGAGGTCATCTACACCTCGCCCAGCAAGACCGAGGTCAATGCCACGCTCTCCCGATACCACGTCGCCCTGGTCTTCGTGGGAAACCTTGAAAGGCAAACCTACCGGGGTGCCAACCTGCTCAACTTCCGCACCTGGTCCGACCTGCTGGTGCCGCTTTACGAGAGCTCCTCGGTGAGCATCTTCGGCGTACGGGACAACTTGCCAGGTCGCTTCCCTCTCACCGCCAGGGACGCCGCCGAGGAGGCCCCCGGAGACGTCCAGGCCCCGCCGGGCCGCCTGCGGGAACCCCGCGGTGTCTCCTGCGACCGCAGCGGCAACGCCGTTGTGGCCGATTTCTCCAACCATCGCATCCAGGTGCTGGCGTCGGACGGCACCGCCGTGGCCGTTTGGGGTCGCAAGGGCAGCGCGCCCGGGGAGATGCAGGAGCCGACCGACGTTGCGGTGGGACCCGACGGCTCGATCTTCGTGGCTGACACCTGGAACGGCCGCGTCCAGGTCTTCGACTCCGGCGGAAGGTACCTCCGCGAGTGGGCCGGGGACTTCTACGGTCCCCGCGGCATCGCGGTGGGGCCCGACGGGAGCGTCTGGGTGGCCGACACCGGCAACCACCGGATCGTGCACTTCGACCCGAACGGGCACCTGCTCGGAGGCTGGGGCAAGCGCGGCGGCGCGCCCGGCGAGCTCTTCGAGCCAATGGGGGTCGCGATCGACCGTTCGGGCAACCTGGTGGTCTGCGACAGCGGCAACGGGCGGGTTCAGGTCTTTGCCCCCGATGGCGCCCTGCGTGCTCAGTTCCGGGTCCCGGACTGGCGTCGCGAAGTCTACTCCGAGCCCCACGTCGCGGTGGATCCGTGGGGTCGGCTGTGGGTCACGGTGCCCCTGGCCCACGAGATACGCGCCTACTCGGCGGCTGGGGACCTCCTGGCCGTGGTGTCCGGCGCAAGCTTGCAACCACCCCTTCAGACCCCGGTCGGAATCGCCGTCGACCCTACCGGCCGCTCGCTGGTCGTGACGGAGATCGCCGACCGGCTGCGACGCCTCCCGCTGCCGCCTCCGCCCCGGGCAGCGCGGCCAGGAGACCAGGAGACCGGGCATGCGCACAGGTGAGCGGATCCGATCCTGGTTGAGCGGCCGCTGGTCGGCGCTCTCCGGCTGGTCAGCAGACGAGGAGCGGCGCGAGTGGCTGGTGGTCCTCGTGCTGCTCCTGGCGCTCTTCGTCTCGTTCCTGTCGCGCGCCGGGTTCCCCTACGACCGGGGCGACTGGATCCGCTGGGCGCAGCAGATCCAGACCGGTGGCCTCGCCCACGTCTACGACGCGGGTGCCAACTACCACCCTCTCTGGCTGTACGTGCTGGCGCTGTACGCCAACCTCTGCCCGGACGCCCAGGCTGTCGACGACTACATCCCGTTCCTCAAGCTGGGTGCGCTCCTCTTCGACATCCTCATCGTGGTCGGCGTGGCTGGCATCCTGGCAGCAGCCGGCAGGCCCAGGCGCCTGAGCCTGCTCCTCCTCGCCAACCCGGCGTTCGTCTACATCTCCCTGCTGTGGGGTCAGGTGGACTCCGTGTTCACGGCCTTCCTCGTGCTCGCCCTGTGGGCGGCAGTGCGACAACGACCGGTGTGGGGGATGGTGTGCCTGACCCTCTCGCTGGCCGCCAAGCTGCAGGCCATCGTGCTCATCCCTCCCCTCGCGGCGTTGCTGCTCTGGCCGATCCGCCGCCAGCCGCGGCACCTGGCGGCCGCGGCCGCGGCATCACTTGGGACCATGCTCGCGGTCCTGGCACCGTTCATTGTGGCGGGCACGGTCGGCCGCGTCGTCGAGGTGGTGAGGGGGGCCGTGGGATTCCATGCCGTGGTGTCGAAAGGCGCCTATGGGTTCTGGTGGCTTGTGCTTCCTGGCGCCGACCTGGGCAGCCTCGCCGACTCCGAAGGCCTCTGGGGGGTATCCTACCGAAGCCTCGGCCTGGGACTCCTGCTGGTTCACTACCTTCTCGCGGGTGGTGCCCTGCTCTGGGCATGGCGTGGCACCGCGGGGGTCGGGCGGGATCGCCAGCAGATCGCCCGTGTCAGCCTTGCCCTGGGAACGCTGGTGATGGCGTTCTTCCTCTTCCCGACTCAGATGCACGAACGCTATCTCTACCCGGCAGTGGCGTTTTTCGGGCTGTACGCGATGCTCTCCGGACGGTGGTCCGGGTACCTGCTGCTCTCGGGGGCTTTCCTGCTCAACCTGGAGCAGATCCTGGGCGCCACCATCTTCGCCAGGGCGGTGCGCACCATCCCGCCGTGGCTGATCGCCGTGCCGCTTCTGGCCATCTTCTGGGTCGCGGTGTGGAGGCTGTGGAGCTCCGGCCAGGGCGAGCCGTTGCCCTGGGAAGCTCGGGTGCAGCGCCTGGGACGGAGATCGTGGGCGGTGTGCGGGCTCGCGCTGGTGGGGATGGCGGGGTTGGGAATGTCGGCGGCCGCCCGCGGCGGCGTCCACCTCACCTTCACCAAGCCCCTCATCCAGGAGCCCTACATCGAGCTGACCACGCTGCCGATCCGGGCCCAGGAGTTCAGCTTCTCGCCGGCCAAGGTCAACGAGGCATGGGTGGGCGGTGAGCTCCGGTCGGGTGGTGTCGGCTTCCTTTTCGGCTTCGGCGTCCACGCCACGACGGTGCTCACCTTCGACGTACCCCCCGAGGCGGCGTTCTTCCAGACCGTGGTCGGGCTGGCGGAATCGGCCTCAAGCTGCCCCCAGGCCGACGTCCTGTTCCGGGTCACGGACCAGCGGGGGTGGGTGCTGGCGGAAACCGGCCTCCTCAAGGCCGGTAGCCGGCCGCTGGTGCTGCGGACGCGGCTGAACAGCGTCACCAGCATCACCCTGCAGGCCCTCGAAGGCCGCAACGGCCGGGATTGCGACCATGCCGTGTGGGGGGAGCCGGTCTTCTTACTGCGATCGGGCGACGGGCTGTGAGCCCGCGACCACCGGGACAGGAACCAGGACCGCGTCGGCCCACACCACGTGGTCGCAGTCGATGCCGTTGCCGGCGTCGCCCGCCTCGAGGGTGACGGTCGACTGGCCTGAGAGGTCGAGATCCACCGGCCAGGGGCTGTCCCCCAGCCTCAGCGTCCCCGACTCGGCCAGGTGCCGGCCGCCATCGCCCAGCACGGCCAGCCGCACCAGCCCCAGCTCACAGGGCCTGGCCGAGTCGCCCACTCCGCCAAGGGCACGTAGCCGCCACGCGCCGGGAGGCAGGCGAAAGCGAGCCCGACACGGCGCGTGCATGCCAATGCCCCGCCCGTAGCGCACGCCGCCGAGATCCAGCGGACCGCCGTTGAACGCCGCACCCGCCGTCGGCGGGGCGAACGCACAGCTTTCGGCCTCCATCGGTAGCCCGCCCAGCGAAACCTCGCCGGGGACGGCAGGCACCTGCTCCAGCGACGCGAAAACCACCCGGTGCCCGCCGAAAGCGATCTCGCCGACCACCCGGCCGTGCTGGGGTCGCGCGTCGCGAAGCGCCACCAGCCACCGAGGGGAGCCCGCGGCGCGCCATCGGTCGAGGGCTTCGCCAAACCCCAGGAACGCGAACCGGCCGACGCGACGGACCTCGTACCAGCCGCCGCCTTCGACCTCCTTCGGGGCGGCCTGGAACTCCCGAGGCGACATGCCGCCGAACGCCACGACATAGAGGTACGGCTGGATCCCGGACGGGTCGACCATGACGCGATCCCACTCCCCTGCGTGGAGACCCAGCCATCGGCCCATGAGGACCAGAAGATGCTGGTGGCCATCGTCGCGCAGGCGCTCCGAGCGCCAGTACCCCACGATGAGCACCGCAGCGCAGATCGCAGCACCGGTGGCGGCGGCGACCAGGATGCCGCCGGCTCGCCAGGGCCGCCGCCGGGAGGACGCGAGCTGACCACCGATCGTTTGGCGTCCGGTCGCCGCCCAGGCTCCGCCAACCGCCACCAGCATTCCGAGACATGAGAAGACACCGATCAGAATCGAGGCCCCCGAGGCTCGCAAGGCGTGGGGCTCGGTGTCGGTCAGCGCAGCCGGCAACACGCACGCGATCAGCACGGCAAGGAGCTGCGCGAGTTGCCGTCGCCGTCCGCAAGGCAGGCACCACCATCCCGCCGCCAGGCCGAGGTAGAAGAACGGCGCCTCCACCGGCAACGCCCGTCCCATGGACAGGTTGTTGTAGCTCCCGGAGGAGAAGAACAGGTAGTGCGGCGCCAGGTTCGCCCCCAGATTGCGGGTCACCTGGACCGCGAGCTCCACCGAGCCGGCGACCGGCAGGAAACGCTCCCTGGCCCGCGCGAAAAAGTGCTCGCTCTGGGCCCATGCGGCCCACACCTGCGGGAGGGCGGCCAGCACCGCGCCACCAGCAAGTGCCAAGAAGCCGAGCCCCCGGCGGCGCCAGCGGGCCCGCAGCCGCCACACGCCAAGGGCGAGCTCCCCCACCACCAGACCGCCAAGCAGCACGGCCGCCAGCCGGCTGGCCTGGTAGGCGTTGGTGGCCGCTCCCAGGGCGAGGCCAACCGCGAGCATGGCGGCCGGGCGGTAGCGCCGGATTCTGGCGCGCTGCCAAAGCCAGAGGACGAGCGCCACGAAGAACGGCGGCAGCGCCGCTCCTTCGTGTGCCAGGCGCGAGTAGAGCAGGTGCCAGGGCGAGAGCGCCACCAGCAGACCTGCCACGAGCGCTCCGCCCCGCCCCAGCAGCGGTCGAGCCACGAGCGCCAGCAGCAGCACGGTAAGGGTGCCGAGCACCCCCGAGACCATTCGACCCAGCCCCACCGAGAATCCGCCCAGCGCCATCGGCAGGGCGGTGAGCCACGCCTGCAGGGCCGGCCGGTAGTCGAGATCCCCGAACCCCCGCAGCAATACCGGGTGCCGGGCGCCCCAGCGATCGGCCCCGGTCTGGGCGATACAGGTGGCGTCGTAGAGGTTCGACAGCTCGTCCTGGTTGACTGGGAGTGGCGCCCGCTCGAGCCCCACGAGCCGCAGCACGGCGGCCACCAGCACCAGTGCTCCCAGACCCCATCGCCAGCCGGCCGGGCCGACGCCCTCCCCCAACTGGCGCACGGCGGCGACGGCATGGCGACGCCAGGCACGCCAGGACGGCCACCGCGCGCCCAGCGGCGACGAGCGGGGCTGGCTCAAGGCACCCCCAGGACGAACACCGGTTCCGCCCAGGAGACATGATCGCAGTCCCGCCCGTTGCCCCCCTCGTTGACCAGCAGGGTCAGGCGGCGGCGATCCTTCACTCCGACTGTAACCTCTAGCGGCGGCGTCGAGAGGCCGATCAGATCACTCTCGTAGAGCACCGCGTCATCGTCGGTGAGCACGCTCACCATGACCAGCGCACGGTCGCACGGGCGCGCCGAGTCGTCGATTCCCACCAGGCTCCGGAAGGCCACGGCCCCTTCGGGAACGGCGAAGCTCACCCGACACCAGGCGTGCATCCCAATGCCTCGATGGTAGGGCACGCCGGCAAGCCGGATCGGCCCACCGGCCCAGGCGTGGTCCATCCTTGGAGGCTCGAACCCGAAGGCGGTCTCGATCGGCGTCAGGTCGCCGAGCGAGATCTCCGGTCCCACCGGCACCGGCCGCAGGGGCATGTCGGGGGACTTCTCGGACCGCTCGAAGCACCACGCGCGGGCCGGCACCCCGGCACACGGCCGCACCAGGTAGCCCATGCCCTGCACCTGTCTCGCGGCGGCGACAAAGCGCTCCGGGGGTCCGATGACGACCGTGCCGTTGCGCATCGCATGACGGAGCTCGGCGAGCTCCTCCCCACGCGGCCCACCTGCCGCCGCCAGACCTTCCAGCAGGGCCTGCGGCGGCGGTGGCTGGAGACGGGAGGGCTCCCCGGCAAACCGGTTCAGCAGGTACAGCTCGACCCGCCCCTTCTCCCGATGGTCCCAAAAACCTCCGAAGGAGAAAGGACCCTGACGGCCCTGCAGCTCGGCGATCAGCGCCGGGGCGTCATCGTAGGCCGGGGGAACCAGCGGCAGCGCATAGGCAACTGCAGTCAACAGCAGCCCGGCCGCGAGCCCGGCCGCCGCC
>DAONEV010000119.1:0-11466 GCA_035403265.1 Thermoanaerobaculaceae bacterium
ATTCCCCACGCCAACTCGGAGCCACCCAGCGTGCCCATCGCCTCGCGCACGAGAACTGCCTGGGCGATGGCAGCCGAGAAGCCAAGGATTACCAGGTCGAGAGCCGTCGAGCTCCGATTCGGGGAGACCACGGGTCGATTATCCGCCCGCCGCCCCCTTGGGCGCACCCGCCCCGCGTCCAGCCTGCGACCCTCTTCGTGCCCCTCTCCGGCGGTGCTACCCACACCTGGTTCCTGAGATGTCCTGCACCGTGGAATGCAGGCTAGAATTGCTCACCGCCCAGACGGCGGAGGGGAGATCCAGCATGGCGGACATGCAGCATGACGTCGTGATCATCGGTTCGGGACCCGGAGGCTACGTGGCGGCGATCCGCGCCGGGCAGCTCGGGCTCAACGCATGCGTGGTCGAGAAGGACCCGTTCCTGGGAGGAACCTGCCTGCAACGGGGTTGCATCCCGACGAAGGCGCTGCTGCACACGGCCGACCTGCTCCAGCACGCCCGGGAGGGTGGCAGGTACGGCGTGAGGTGCAGCGAGGTCACCCTCGACCTGGCCGCCGCTCACGAGCACAAGCGACGGACGGTGACCAAGAGCTCCAAGGGCGTCGAGTTCCTCTTCCGAAAGAACAAGGTGACCTGGGTGCAGGGCACGGGCCGCGTGCTCAAGCCGGGGCTGGTCGAGGTATCGAAGGCCGATGGTGCCAGAGCCATGATCGAGTGCAAGCACATCGTCCTCGCCACCGGCTCACGCTGCGGCGAGCTGCCAGACATCATCCCGGACGGCGATCGCATCCTCAACTCCGACCACCTCCTGGAGCTCCAGGAGGTGCCGTCGCGGCTCGCGGTGCTCGGAGCAGGAGCGGTGGGGATGGAGTTCGCCTCCATCTTCGCTCGTTTCGGCTCCCAGGTCACGGTGATCGAGCTCCTCGAAAGGGTGCTGCCCATCGAAGATGCCGACGTCTCGGCCGAGGTGGCAAGGTCCTTCCGCAAGCAAGGGATCACGGTCCACACCGGGACACGGGTGGGGGAGGTCAAGGTCGAGGGCCAGGTCGTGCGCATCAAGGGGACCAACCCCAAGGGCGAGACGATCGAGGTAGAAGCCGACCGGCTTCTCGTGGCGGTGGGCCGTGTCGCCGTCCTCAAGGGCATCGGACTCGAGAACACCACGGTGCAGATCGAGCGCGGCCGGATCGTCGTGGACGAGTTCTGCCGCACCCACCAGCCGGGGATTTACGCCATCGGCGACCTCATCGCCACGCCCTGGCTGGCCCACGTGGCCTCCATGGAAGGTGTGATCGCCGTCGAGCACATCGCCGGGCTGAGCCCACGGCCCATCGACCTCCGGCGCGTTCCGTCGTGCACCTACTGCTACCCGGAGGTGGGGTCGATCGGTCTCACGGCGGAGCAGGCCAGGGAGATGGGAGCCGACGTCAAGGTCGGGACGTTCCCGTTCTCCGCTATCGCCAAGTCGACCATCCTGGGAGAGTCCCTGGGCTTTGTGAAGATCGTCGCCGACGGCAAGTACGACGAGATCCTGGGCGTGCACATCGTGGGGCCCCACGCCACCGAGCTGCTGGGCGAGGCCGAGGCGGCCCTGGCCGGGGAGCTCACCGTCGAGGAGCTGGTCCACACCATTCATGCCCACCCGACGCTCCAGGAGGCCATCCACGAGGCGGCGGAAGCCGTGCACGGAGCGGCGATCCACATTTGACGGCGGGAGTTGAGAGTTGACTCGTGGCGGGGAATGGGTGGGCGTGAGACGGGATTCACAATGAGGCAGGGCGTAGGAGGTCAGGGCGATGCCGAACAACGTGCTGATGCCGCAGATGGGCGAGTCGATCACCGAGGGAACGATCGTCAAGTGGCTCAAGAACGTCGGTGACCAGGTCACCAAGGACGAGCCGCTGCTCGAAATCTCGACCGACAAGGTGGACGCAGAGGTGCCGGCCCCGGCGACTGGCGTCCTCACCCAGATCCTCCACGGGCCCGGTACCACCGTGGCCGTGGAGTCGCTGATCGCGGTCATTGCCCTGCCCGGTGAGCCGTTGGGATCGGCACCCGCTGCTCCACCGGCTGAGCCGGCTCCCCCTCCGCCTGCAGCCCCGGAGCCACCTGCGCCTGCTCCAGCCCCGGTAGCCGCGGCCGCCCCGCCCGTTGGTCTGGCCGCCACACCAGCGCCGGAAGACGAGGAGGGCGAGCTGCTGCGCCAGCGCTCCTCGCCACTCGTGCGCCGCATCGCCCGTGAGCACAGCATCGACATCGCACAGGTGCCGGGGACCGGGATCCAGGGCCGGGTCACCAGGGACGACATCCTCGCCTTCATCGATCGGGGGCAGACCGGGCCTGCCATACCCGCCATCCAGGGCCCGGCCTTGACGGCAGGCCACTCCCCCACCCCCGCGCCGGCCTCCGCGGCGCCGGTTCCCGCCCCGGACTTCGTCGGCGACACCTTCCGCGAGCACATGTCGATCATGCGCCAGCGCATCGCCGAGCACATGGTGGCGTCGCGCCGCACTTCGCCCCACGTCAACACCGTTTTCGAAGTCGATGTCACGAAGCTCGTTCGGTTGCGAGAGGTGGAGGGCAAGGCGTTCGAGGGCCGCCACGGCCTGAAGCTCACCTACACGCCATTCTTCCTGGCCGGCGTCGTCGAGGGTCTGATAGCATTCCCCATCGTCAATGCCTCGATCGACGGGAACGAGATCGTCCACCACCGCCACGTCAATCTCGGCGTGGCCGTGGCGCTCGGCAACGGTCTCATCGTGCCGGTGATCAAGCACGCCGAGGAGCTCTCGCTGATTGGCCTGCAACGCGCCGTCACCGACCTGGCGGCGCGGGCGCGCGGGAAGCAGCTCAAGCCCGAGGACGTGCAGGGCTCGACGTTTTCGGTCACCAACCCCGGCTCTTACGGTGGGCTATTCGGCCTGCCGATCATCAACCAGCCGAACGTGGCCATCCTCTCGATTGGCGGCATCCACAAGCGTCCTGTCGTCGTCACTGACGCCGATGGCAACGACTCCATCGCCATCCGCAGCGTCGTGATGATCGCCATGTCCTTCGACCACCGTCTGGTGGACGGCGCCACCGCCGACCAGTTCATGGCCAGGGTCAAGCAGGTCCTGGAGGCCGGAGACTTCTCACTCGGCTGAGCGGCCCGCGGTCTCGTCAACAGGGAGAGTGCCGGGCTCGATGTCCGGCACTCGTGTCCTGGTCGCCCGCCCCGGCACCACTCCCGGCGCCCGCCGTTCTGAGTGGCCTTGAGCGACCTGACCGCACGCCCGCCACGCCAGGACGCCGTGGGCTCCAGAGGTTGGAGTCGACGTTGAGCGGCCGGGGCGAAAGCCCCGGTCCGCTCCAACGGCGGGGACGGATGCGACCTACTTCCAGTCTTCCATCAACTTCTGTGCGGGAACGACGTCGGCCTTAGGGTCAGCCGCAAGCCCCAGCTCGATCGCCTTCTTGGCGAGGTCGATGGCCTCCGCCTTCTTGCCCTTGGCCGCCAGCAGCTTCGCCTTGCTCAGCAAGTTGTAGTATCCGGGCTTGATGGTGATCGACTTCTCAACCCAGGTCGCCGCCTCTTCCAGGTTGACGCCGTTCTCGATGCAGAACGCCGCGGCCCGGTACGGAGTCCGCCAGTCGTCGGCCTTGGCCTCGGCGATGGCCTTGCGCGCGGCGGCGAGGACGCGCTCGGTGACCTCGACCTTGACGGTGAACGGGACCTCGAGGTTCTCCCAGGCCAACACGACCTCGGTCGTGTCGTTGGTCAGCGCCTCGAATCGGAACTGCATCCACTCCTTGGGCGCGGCGGCGGCCCGCGGCTTGACCTCGAACCGCAGCACGTCGTCTTCCTTCTTGTACTCATAGGCGCCCCACAGCTTGGCGCCCTTGTTGATGATGACGGTCCAGACGTCCTTCCCGGGGAGGGTGAAGAGACCGTACGTGCCGGCCGCCACCGCGTTCCCGTTGACGGTCACCGGGTCGGAGAACGTGATGGTCGTGGCCTCGTTGGCGCCGGTGCGCCAAACCTCGTTGTACGGCACCAGGCCCCCCCAGATGACGCGCCCCTTGACGCCCGGGCGGCAGTAGGAGATGGAGATGTCGGTGAGCCCGACGGTCTGCGAGACTGTGGCCTTTGGGCTCACGCGCGGCAGGTCGAGCTGCTGAGCCGGGGCCGCAGCACCGACGGCCAAAGTCAGGGCCAGCAGGACGGCGACGGTGATGATGCTGTGCTTCATGTTCTCTCCCTTCGGTATCGTGCACGTTGGCGGTTGACTGAAGAGTACCGACTTCCCCGACAACACCGGGTGCCGGCCATTGCTTTCATGCTGCCTCTCCCACCGGCGCAGCGGCGCGACGGGGGAGGAGCGGCTGGACCACGATCGAGATTCCGACGACCCCAGCGGCACCAATCATGTTGAACCACAGGAATGACATCCCGGTCAGGGCGTAGCAGCCGAGGACCGCAACCTCGGCAGCGAGCGCGGCCAGGAAGACAGCCGTCCCCCCAACCCGGGGTACGAAGAACGCAGCCAGGAAAACACCGAGGATGGGGCCGTAGAAGAGCGAGCCAAGGACGTTGACGGCCTCTACCAGGGAACCCATCCCACCGGCCAGCTCGGCAAAGCCGGTTGCGAACACGCCCCAACCCACGGTGCACAGACGGGTTGCACGCAACGTCCGCCGATCGGAGCCGTTGGCGTGGAAGAGCCGGCGCACGATATCCACCTCGGTGGTGGCGGCGAGGGCATTGAGCTCGGCCGCTGAGGCTGACATGGCCGCGGCGAAGACCGCGGCCAGCACCAGACCGACCACTCCTGCCGGCAGGTGGCTGACGACGAACCGGAGGAAGACGTAGTTCGTGTCGCTTGGAGGGGTGCGACCACCCATCAGGACAAGGGCATTCCGCCGCGCGGCGTCGGTGGCCGCCGAGGCGGCTCGGTAGCTGGCCCTCGCCGTTTCGCGCCGTGCGGGGTCGCTGCCGTGCAGAGCCTGCACGAGAGCCGCGGCGGCGACCGCCCGATCCTGGGCAGCCCTGGCGAACCCGGCCTCGGCTGTCCCGAATGCCTCCGCATGGGGACCCGTTCGCGCCTGCGCCACCTCGACGGGGTCGAAAAATACCGGCGGTGGCGTGAGCTGGTAGAAGGCGAAGACCGTCACGCCCAGAAGCAGGATCACGAGCTGCATCGGTACCTTTAGCAGGCCATTGAAGAGCAGCCCGAGCCGAGAATCGGCAACCGACCGCCCGGTCAGGTAGCGCTGGACCTGGGACTGGTCGGTGCCGAAGTACGCGAGAGCCAGGAACCCCCCGCCAATGAGCCCCGAGAGCAGCGTGTAGCGGTCGTTCAGGTGGCCCGAGACGACAATGGCGTTCATGCGCCCGGCCACTCCCGCCACCTGCCAGGCGTCAAGAAGTGAAACGCCGTCCGGCAGCCGCGCCCACAGGAGGGCGAACGCCGTCGCCATCCCGGCGAGGATGATGGCGGCCTGCAGCATCTGGGTGTGGGTGACCGCCCTGGTGCCGCCGGTTGTGGTATAGACGACGACTCCGAGGCCGATCACGGCGATGGTGGGCGCCAGTGGCCAGCCGAGGATCACCGAGACGATGAGCGATGGCGCAAAGATCGTCAACCCGGCCGCCAGCCCGCGTCCGGTCAGGAACAGCAACGCCGTCAGGGTGCGCGTCTTGAGGTCGAAGCGGCTTTCCAGGAACTCATAGGCCGTGTGGACCTTGAGCCGATGGTACAGCGGCACGAAGAAGGCCGAGATGACGATCATCGCGAGCGGCAGGCCAAGGTAGAACTGGGCGAAGCGCATGCCGTCGGCATAAGCCTGTCCGGGCGTCGAGAGGAACGTGATCGCCGACGCCTGAGTCGCCATGATGGAGAGCCCAACCGTCGTCCAGCGCATCTCCCTCGCCAGCAGGAATCCCTCCCCCGAGCGCTGGCCGCGCCCGCGCCACACCCCCCAGCCCACCATGCCGGCCAGCGCCGCGGCGAGGACGCCCCAGTCGAGATGGCTCATCCGAACGCCCATGTGAGCAGGGACATGGCGCCGATCCAGAAGGCCAGATTGGCGAGCACCAGCATGTAGATCCGCCGCCAGCTCCCACCGAAAGGCGGCGCCTCGCCGGTAGGTGCAAGCTGGACGGGCTCAGCCACGACCTCGCCCCGGCCCCAGCAGATTCAGAAAGAGGCGGATCGCCCCGGGGTTCCCGGCCGGGAGCTGTCGGAAGAACGCCAGCCCGGTGTAAACGTAGGTACCCTTGCCGTGTCGCGCGACGAGCAGGGCGCCAGCGCTTTCCTTCTCCCCCGGATCGGCCATTCCCAGGGGCGCTGCAAAGGCTGGGTCCCAGGAGCTCGCGAAGTAGAGCCCCCGTTCCTGGACCCAACCCGCAAAGTCGGTGGACGTGATCCGGTTGGGAGTCGAGAAGAGAGCATGGTCTGGAAGCAGGAGGTGGATCGCCGCCGTCTCGTCGGTGACGCGGTCGCGGGAAAGCTTGAAGGGGAAGGGTCCCAGCCGATCCGTGACCAACCCTCGGTCGGTGTTGTACTGGACCACCAGGGTGCCGCCGCCGGCCACGAAGTCGAGCAGTCTTGATTGCGCCGCCACCAGGTCGGGCCGGGTGTTGTAGGCGCGCACGCCGGTGACAATGGCCTCGAAGCGAGAGAGGTCGGCCCCGGCGAGGGCGGTCTCGTCCAGCAGGGTGACCTCCATTCCGAGCTGGCGGAGGATCCCCGGCAGCTCGTCTCCCGCCCCGGGGATGTAGCCGACCCGATGCACCGGAACCAAGGCGTCGACGCGCACGACCTTCACAACCGCTGGCGGAAGAAGGAGCAGCGGCGGGATGTGCCGATGGTCGATGCTGACCACGCTCCTGGCCGCTTCATGCCGGGGTGCCAGCAGCATGGCGGTCAGCTCGCCCGCGGCTGGGGCCGCCGGCGGCGTCAGGGTGAAGCTCACCTCCTTCTCGTCGCCGGCGCGTTCGAACCGCACCTCGACGGACTCCGGGCTGACGCGAAAGCCCGGAGGCGGCTGCAAACCGACGCTCGCCACGGCCCCGGCGAGAAACGCCCGCGCCATGGCGCGAACCGGGCGAGGTGCGGCGTCCGGCAGCACCAGCACCGGGGCCTCGAACGTCACGGTGACCTCGGGAACCACGGCGACGGCGCGCACCCTCTCCCCTTCCACCGGATCGGTGACGCGGTTCTCGACCGGGACGTCAAAGCTCACGTCACGGCCAGCGACCGAGATCACGAAGCCGACCTGCAGCGGCGCGGCCGCCTCGGCCAGACCGATCAGGCGCGGATCGACAACCTCGTCGAGGCCGCCGCGGCGCGGTCGCTGCAGCCAGTACGGCTGCGTGAGCGGAGTGTCAGACGGCACCGGGACCTGCATCTCGGTCGCGACCGCAACGTTGGATCCCAGAGCGATGCCCCGTTCGATGTCGGGCCCGGTCAGAGGCGGAAGCAGGCGCACGAGCCGCAGCTCGAGCGGCGAGCGGTTGATGGCCGTGGCGGTGACCTTGAGCACGCTACCCGGTGTCACGCCGGGGTCCGGGGCGGTCGCCTCGAGCCACAGACCGCAGCCTGCAGCGATCGCCGCCACGAGCTCCCGGCGCTTGATGGCGAGCCAGGGGTCGGGGGGCAGGCTGTCCAGAACCCCCAGCGCCTCCACCAGGGCGGGCACCGCCAGGTGTGGCGCCTCCTCGTCAGCGGCGGCGAGCGCCTTGTCGAGTGCCTTCTGCACGGCGTCTCCGCCACGGACCCGCCGCCAGGTCGTGTCGACGCCCTCCATGATGTCGGCCGACGCCGGCTCTCCCGCCACCAGCTCGAAGTCGTTGGGCACCGGGCCGCGGCGCGGCGCGGCGCCGAACCCCTGGCTCTTGTGGAACGACCTGGCAGTGGCGGCGAGCTCGGTATAGGCCTGGCCGAGAAGCGGGTCGTAGGTGCCGAGGTCCACCACCAGCCGGGGAAGGGTGGACGTGGGTGCCGGCTCGTCGCGGCGCCACGCGTTCCACAGCAGGCGTTTGGCCTGCCACGGCTGCATCTGTGCGAGCTGCTCGGGGTACCGCTTCGGGTCCGCGGCGGCCACGAAGGCCTCTCGTACGAGGATCGCCGACGCGGTGTGATGCCCGTGCCCGCCGTCGCTGTTCTCCGGAAAGCGGCTGATGATCACGTCGGGACGGAAGCTCCGAATCACCCGGACGATGTCCGACAGCACCGCGTCATGCCCCCAGATACGCAGCGTCTCCTCCGGGGTCTTGGAGTAGCCGAAGTCGACCGCGCGGGTGAACCACTGCTCCGCGCCGTCCACCCTCCGCGCCGCCAGCAGCTCCTGGGTGCGGATGGCCCCGAGCGTCTCGCCCTGCTCGGTGCCGATCAGGTTCTGGCCGCCATCGCCGCGCGTCAGCGAGAGGTACCCGGTGCGGAGTCGGCGTCCCTTGGCGAGGTAGGCCAGCAGGGCGGTGTTCTCGTCGTCGGGATGGGCGCCGACGTAGAGCACCGACCCGAGGACCTGCAGCTTCTCGAGCGCCAGCCTCCGCTCGCCCGCATGGGGCAACAGGGGCATGGCGGTGAGCGTGCGGATCGCCGGAATCGAGACCAGTGTCAGCGCTGCTGTGGCAAGAACGGCGCGAGCGGATCGAAGAGCCACGGATTTCTCCAGCCGACGTCCCCGGGGAGCTGCGACGCCGGACACAGCAAGAAACCGTCGAGGCTCGCAAGGAATGCCCGAGGCACCAGATTGTGGTACGAAGAGTGACCTTGGGGGGTTGCACCCTGCAGCGGCGGCCGGAGAAGCTGCTTACGGGCAACACCCCACTGATGCGGACGTACACGATCGGGAGAGCCGGCGGCGCACGCTCCCGACACTCATGGCGGCGCCGATACCTGCCAGGAAAGGTGGATGATGCCAAGCACGACCGTGAAGGTCTCGGCCAGCGGCAGCTTGCCATCATCGTCCAGGGTCACTCTCCGAATCTGGCAAGATGGTCAGCGACGGGTCGAGGGCGCCCGTGGCCCGCAACCGGACAGCCCCCCAACGCCTGGTCACCGCAGCATCGGCATGGTGTTGGGGCGTTGGCCACCACCGACGCGGAGACAAGGAGCCCGCTGCCCGAGATGACGGCGAGCCTGGCGTAGGCAGCATCGAGGTCGGTCCGGCCCGCACGGTACGCGAATGGGCGGCTTTCCTGGGCGTAGGCCCCCGAGGGGTGCGCCAGGACGAGGGTGCTCAGGCGGGTGCCGGCCCCGTCGAAGAGGTCGATCAAAACCAAGGCTGGGGTCGCGCCGGCATTGGTGACTGCGATATTGGTCCGGAAGGCCGCGTCCTCGCGCAGTTGCGGCAGGTAGGCGATGTCCCCACTGTGTAGCAGCTCGCTCGCGCCGACTCCGCCGTAGTCCTGGCCGAACGTCCCCGACGGCGTGCACGCCCCGGTCCCGGGCGCTCGAGTGTAAGTCCGGGAGCTGGCCACGACGCCGTGATCAGAGACGACATCGAGGGCGCCAGTGCCGGTGGTGTCGAGCTGGTCCACCACATCCGTGAGGATGGATTGGATGGGTGCCACGCTCGCGCTTGCCGCGGTTGTGATTCAGACGTGCAGGGTGTTGCCCGCTTGGGTGCCAGTTGGACTCTGCCCGCATGCCCCGAACGGCGGATCGATCCGCAATCGGACCCGCAACCGCGTGCCTGGCACCCCTCCTGAGACTTCAAGGGCCGTTGGTGCCCTTGTGGAGAATGCAAACGGCCTCGTGACCCTGGGCAACGGGCCATAGACTTCCGGGCAGCTTTGCGATCATGGAGGGAAGATCATGCCCCGCGACACCAAGAAATGTCCTGTCGTCACGCAAGATTCATTCCTGTCCTCGCTTGCGACCGACACACGACTTGGCACCGTTCTAGGGTGGCCCTGCCTACCCATTCCTGATTGGGTCCGCTCCTCGCTTCCCCTGGTTAGCTACATGCTCCGTCCAGACCTTGCCATCCCAGAAGCGGAGCTCGAATCGCCCAGTCGGGTCTGGGTACCAGTCGCTGGGCGTCAACGAGACTCCCTGCCCCTGCTGGACGCCAGCCTGTGACCCGTCGGTAGCTAGGCGACTGGCCTCCCTCTGATGCCCGAGGTCAGCTAAGGCGACCAGCCCTCCCGCGAGGATGCAGGAGTAGCCCATCCCGAGACCCCAGGCCCCAAGTGCAAGGACCCGCATCGCCATTGGCACAAGGAGCATACTTATGAGGATTTGTGGTCCAAACACGGTCCCTATCCAGACCTGAACACCCGCGAGGAGGATCTTCCTCTCAAGCGATGCCGACTTTGCCATGAAGAGAAGCACCAAGGAGAGCACCGGTAGTAACAACAGGACCACGACACCGCCCCAGATCTTCATCACGCCTGGCCCATCGATGCTACTGGAACCGATGGCTGCGAGCAGCCACGGCTCAGCCCCGCCCGGCACGCTCACCCATGGCAAGAAGAACGACACGGCTGCCAACGCCGCCCCGATCAAGATCAGCCGTTCCCCTAAACGAAAACGCAGGAACTCGGCCCGCGCAGCCCTGGCCATAAGGGCGCCCGTAGCCGCCAGTGGTGGGGCGGCATCCAAGACCTGGCTGGTGCCGCAGAACCTGCAGACTCCACTCCCGTCAACGAGTTGGTTCCCGCAAAACTCGCAGAACATCGGTCTACCTCCTGATCACCGTGACCCACCGCCGCATACCCTCGAAACAAGTGGAGTGCAACACAGCTCTACGCATGAGGCTGAGGCCAGCCTACGCCGATATTGCCGCCACTTCAAGAAAGGCGCATTTCCTGTTCAAGGCACCATCGACGTCACAGAGATAGAGCGGCATGGCACTCGACATGCGCCGCGGGAGGTAGTAATGCGCCGAAAGGGACGCGATTTCGGCCAACACCTGAGCACCGCTCACCCCGGATCGAGTGGCGCCCGATGAGCCAGCTCTCCCGGAGGGCCGCCTGACAACGTCCGAGCTGCCACCGCCTGCAGGTTGACCGGCCATCTCCTGGCGCCGAAGCATTGACCGTAGCGGTCATCGCGCTGAAAGCGGCTAAGATATCCGCGCTTTCAGCTCATTGATCATGTCGACATATTCCCTGAGGGTGCGGTCCCATGGCTTGAAGCAGTCGTCGCACCTCACCGAGACCCCGCCCTCGGTCGAGTACTCGCTCGCCACCTGTACGCGGAACCGGGGAACGTTGGGGTCCGTCAAGGTTACGATTACCCTCGTGCGAACGCTACAGTTGGGGAAGCTCGTCAGCTTCCAGGCCGTACGCAGATAGCCGGATTCCTTGTCACGACTCTCAATATCCTCAAAGAACGTCTGAACAATTATGGTTAGCGTCTGCCAGGCTTTGTCTCGCGCGCTCGGTTGGAGGATGAACGTGGCGCCCGCCTGATCGCTCCTGACAGAGTTCGCGAAGGCATCATCGACAGGCAGTTGGAAGCGGTCCTCCGC
>DAONEV010000120.1:0-11330 GCA_035403265.1 Thermoanaerobaculaceae bacterium
ACTCCTCCCGAATCGGCTCCGGCGCCGCTCGAAGGCGAGGCCAAGCAAGTGCCCGCCGCGGCGACGGCGGCCCCGGCCGAACCTGCCAAGGCGCCTGTCAAGGCCCCGGCCCGCAAGCCGGCGGCACGCACCCCGTTGGAGTCGCAGCTACGCGAGCTCTCCGATGAGGAGGTACGCCAGCGCATCCTGGCCGCCAAGAAGGCTCCGGCCCCGGCGGCCAAGCCAGCCGAGAAACCGTCCACTCCGCTGCGCGGCAAGGCCTCCAAGAAGGCCAAGGCCGCTGCCGACGCCGACGAGATTCGCGACCTCCTCGCCAAGTTCGAGGAGTCGCGGGTACGGGCCAAGGCCGAAGGCGCCCCCGTACCAGTCGCTCCGGTGACGACAACCAGCCGACCCCGGACCATGCACCGCACCAAGCGTGACCGCCTCGAGGCCGGCAGCGAGGCGCGGACGGTCAGCGTCGCGTTCCGGGACGGCGGCAAGCCAGCCGGCCCGATCTACCTCTCGGAAGCAGCCACGGTCCGGGAGCTGGCCGAGAAGCTCAACATCCTGGTCAAGGACCTCATGGCGTACCTGATCTCCAAGAAGATCCTGGTCACTGCCAACCAGGCGCTGCCCCAGGAGCTCGCCGAGCAGATCTGCGAAGATCTGGGCGTCGAAGCCATGGTGGTGAGCTTCGAGGAGGAAATCGACCTCCAGCAGGAAGAGACGGCGGTCTCCACCGCCAAACCCGAGCCGCGGCCCCCCGTTGTCACGGTCATGGGCCACGTCGACCATGGCAAGACCTCGCTCCTCGATGCGATCCGCTCGACGCGGGTCGCGGCTGGTGAGGCGGGTGGAATAACGCAGCACATAGGCGCGTCGCACATCGTCCACAACAACAAGCACATTGTCTTCATCGACACGCCTGGCCACGAGGCGTTCACGCAAATGCGCGCCCGCGGCGCGAAGGTGACGGACATCGTCGTGCTGGTGGTGGCGGCTGACGACGGCGTCATGCCGCAGACCATCGAGGCGATCAACCATGCCAACGCGGCCCGAGTGCCGATCATCGTCGCCATCAACAAGATCGACAAGCCGGGCGTGAACTCCGACCGCGTCAAGCAGGAGCTGGCCGCGCGCGGCGTCATGCTCGAGGGATGGGGAGGCGAGGTGCCCGTGGCCATGGTCTCCGCGACCAAGAAGCAGGGCATCGAGGAGCTGCTGGAGGTCATCCTCCTGGTCGCCGAGATGGGTGACTTCAAGGCGGCGCGCGAGGGCATGGCCCGCGGCACCGTCCTGGAGGCCCGCAAGGAGCGTGGCCGCGGCGTCGTCGCCACGGTCCTGGTGCAGCAGGGCACCCTCAAGCAGGGCGACTGCTTCTTCGCCGGCGCCACCTACGGGCGCGTGCGGGCGATGCTGGACACCAACCGCAAGCCGGTGCGAGCGGCCAAGCCCTCCGACGCGGTCGAGATCATGGGCCTCGAGGACATCCCGGAGGCCGGTGACACCTTCCAGGTCGTCGAGTCCGAGTCCCGGGCCCGCGAGGTGGCCGGTCACCGGCAGTCCAAGCAGCGCGAGGAGCAGTTGGCCGGGAGCCGCAAGGTCAGCCTCGAGGGCCTGATGGACAAGATCAAGGCCAACGAGGTCAAGGCCCTCAACGTCGTACTCAAGGCCGACGTCCAGGGCTCCATCGAAGTGCTGCGCGACACCCTGGGCAAGCTCTCGACCGGCGAGGTGGCGGTCAACATCCTGCACGCCTCGGTGGGCGCCATCACCGCCAACGACATCCTGCTGGCGTCGGCGTCCCAGGCGGTCGTCATCGGCTTCAACGTGCGTCCCGAGCGCTCGGCCAAGGAGCTGGCCGAGCGGGAGCAGGTCGACGTCCGGCTCTACACGGTGATCTACAACCTCACCGAGGAGATCCAGAAGGCCATGGTGGGGATGCTGGCACCGACCATCAAGGAAGAGGAGCTGGGCCGCGCCGAGGTGCTTCAGGTCTTCCACGTCACCAAGGTCGGCACGGTGGCCGGCTGCATGGTGCGGGAGGGGTCGATCGTGCGCAACTCGCGCATCCGCCTCCTGCGCGACAACGTCGTCATCTGGGAAGGCGGCCTGGCCTCCCTGCGGCGATTCAAGGACGACGTGGCCGAGGTGAAGACGGGGTTTGACTGCGGCATCGGACTCGAGCGCTATCAGGACATCAAGCAGGGCGACATGATCGAGTCGTTCCGCATGATCGAGGTGGCCCGCCTGGCATGAGACGAGAACGAGTCACCGGTCGAAAGTCGACGGTCGACAGCTCCCCCGACCTCCACAACCGGGCAGGGGGTGCTGGGCGTTCGAGTGTGGACCGCCGGCTCGCCGAGGAGTGGCGGTGAGCGGGAAAGCGGCGCTGTTCGTGGCGGTGGCCGAGGTCGAGCTGCAGTTCCCGGGAGCCCGCTCCCTCAAGGACAAGCGCCAGGATCTGCGGTCGATCATCGAGCGGCTCCGCCACCGCCTGCAGGTGCTGGTCGTGGAGTCGGACTTTCAGGATCTCCACCAGCGCGCCGGCCTCGCCATCGCGTCGCTCGCCAGCGACGCCGAGGCGGCGCGCGGCACCGTCGAACGTGCCCTCGACGTCGTCAACGAAAGCGGCCTCGGGCTGGTGCTGCACGAGCAGGTGCAGGTCCAACAGGTCCGATAGGAGAAGAACATGCGCGACGCCCGACTGCGCCACGAGCGCCTGGCCCATGCTATCCGCGAGATCCTCTCCGAGCTGCTGCTCAAGGAGACCAAGGACCCGCGTCTCCACGGCGTCGTCATCTCCGCGGTCGAGCTCACCGGCGACACCAAGCTGGCCAGGGCCTTCTTCTCCGTTTACGGCGACGAGGAGCGGGAGCGCCAGGCCCAGGACGGCCTGCGCCAGGCCCACGGCTACCTGCGCCGCGAAATGGCACGGCGGCTGCGGACCCACAACCCTCCCGACCTCGAGTTCCGCCGCGATCTGGGGTACGAGCGCGCCGACCGGGTCCAGCGCATTCTCGACCAGCTCGACATCCCGCCTGCCGAGGACGACGGGACTCCGGCCGGCACGAACGCCGGGAGCCAGGGTTCGGAGGAGTCGGCTGAGGACGACGAGCATGGGTGAGGTCACGCGTGACCCGGCGGTCGTCGCGGCGCGCCTGCGCACCGCAAAGCGGGCGCTGGTGGTCTCCCACACCGCCCCGGACGGCGACGCCATCGGCTCCGCACTCGGCGCTGCCGAGATGATCCGGACCCTCGGCGGCTCGGCCGTGGTCCTCAGCCACGACCCGTTCCCTTCCTCGCTGGCGTTCCTGCCAGGCCTCGACCGCGTTCTCGCGCAAACCACGATGCCCAGGGACTGGCCGGATGCTTATGACCTCGTCGTCGTCCTCGAATGCCCGGACCTGGACCGCACCGGGTTCGACGCCATGCTCCGGGAGCGGCCAATCCTGAGCATCGACCACCACCTCACCAGCGAAGCCTACGGCGAGATCAACTATCTCGACGCCGAAGCCCCGGCCGTGGGAGAGATGGTTCTGCGGGTCGCCGACGCCGCCAGCGTGGCGCCCACGGCCGCGATGGCCACGTGCCTCTACACCGCCCTGGTCACCGACACCGGGGACTTCCGCTACTCCAACGCGACCCCGCGCGCCTTCGCCGCCGCCGCCCGGCTGGTCGAGGCCGGAGCCCGCCCCAGCGAGATCTCTGAGGGTCTGTGGGGACACACACCGGCAAGGGTGATCCGGCTCACCGCCGCGATCCTGTCCACACTCGAGCTCTTGGCCGGTGGCCACATCGCCCTGATCACCTGCGACCGGGCGACGCTCGAGCGGACCGGTGCGGCTCCATCGGACACCGAGAACCTCATCAACATCCCCAGGGGAATTGACGGCGTCGAGGTGGCGGTGTTGCTCAAGGACTTCGACTCCGGCACCGTGCGGGTCAGCATGCGCTCCCGCGACCGCGTTGACGTGCAGGCGGTGGCTGCCCGTTTTGGCGGTGGCGGCCATCGGGCCGCGGCCGGGTGCTCGGTGCCCGGCACCCTTGCCGAGGTTCGTGAGACCATCCTCGCCGCCCTCCTGCACCAGGTGGAGGTGCCATGATCCCTTTCGAGCACGGCTTCCTGCTGGTTGACAAGCCGAGCGGGCCGACCTCCCACGACATCGTGCAGACGGCCCGTCGAGCCCTCCGGGAGCGACGCATTGGTCACACCGGCACCCTCGATCCCGCGGCCACGGGATTGTTGCTGCTCTGCATCGGTCGGGCGACGCGGCTGCAGCAGTTCATGCTGGGCTGGGAGAAGACCTACGAGGGCGAGATCGCGCTTGGATTCGCGACCACCACCTACGACACGGAAGGCACGATGGTGGGCGAGCTGCTGCCGGTCCCGCCCATCACCGAGGAGATGCTCGCATCCCTGGTGGCCCGCTTCTCGGGCACCATCGAGCAGCTTCCGCCCTCCTACTCCGCCAAGAAGCTGGCCGGACGCAAGCTCTACGAGCTCGCCAGGGCCGGAGAAGTGGTACCCCGCGAGCCCAAGACGGTGACCATCCACAAGCTGCAGCTCCTCCCCCGGTTGCCCGATCGCCTGTGGTTCTCGGTGACATGCTCCTCGGGCACCTACGTGCGCTCCCTGGCTCACGACATCGGCGAGATCCTCGGGTGCGGCGGGCACCTGGCGTCGCTGCGGCGGATCAGCATCGGCCCGTGGCTGGCCGCCCAGGCCGTTTCGGCGGAGCTGCTCGCCAACCAGCCGGACGAGATCCCGGCCACCGCCTGGCTATCGCTTCGGGACGCCCGGCTTCCGTTCGGCGAGGTACACCTCAACCCCACCGCCCTCTCCCACTTTGCTCACGGCCAGGAGGTCCTGGTCCGCGAGGTCGATGGAACATTCACTCCCGGCTCCCACGTGGCGGTTCGGGACCGCGAAGGCGAGCTGGTGGGAATCGGCACGGCCGTGACACATCTACCTCGCGCCCGCACCCTTTCTGTGGCTCCCCGCATGGTCGTCAGCGAGGTTGAGAAGGCCTGATTTGGGTGCTATCATGACAACGCCTCCTTCGCCCCGGAGGATAGGTTTGGAGCAACGCAATGACTGAACGCGAGTATGTGGCAGGTAAGGAGCAGGTCATCACGGATTTCCGGCGTCACTCGTACGACACCGGCTCTCCCGAGGTGCAGGTGGCTTTGCTCACAAAGCGAATCGAGTACCTGACGGAGCACTTCAAGACCCACGTCAAGGACCACCACTCCCGGCGTGGCCTGCTGATGCTGGTTGGCCAGCGTCGGCGCCTGCTGGAGTATCTGCGCCAGAAAGACCTGGCGCGCTATCGGTCGCTTATCGAGCGACTCGGGCTGCGTCGGTAGAGTCCGGCAAGCACCCAGGAAGAGAAAATGGAAGTTACTGAGAAGATTGACATTCAAGGCAGAAGCCTGGAGTTCGACGTCGGCAAGATCGCCAAGCAGGCCGATGGGTCCTGCCTGGTGCGCTTCGGGGAGACGTTCGTCCTCGTCACCGCGTGCTACCGCAAGGACGTGCGCGAGGGCGTGGATTTCCTCCCCCTGACCGTCGACTACCGTGAAAACACCTACGCCGGGGGCCGCATCCCCGGAGGCTGGTTCAAGCGTGAGGGTCGTCCGACCGAAAAGGAGATCCTCACCAGCCGACTCATCGACCGTCCCCTGCGCCCGCTCTTCCCCAAGGGCTACACCCAGGAGACACAGATCGTCGGCACCGTGCTGTCGGCTGACGGCATCTACGACCCGGACGTCCTCGCCATCAACGGTGCTTCGCTGGCGCTCTTGCTCTCCTCGGCGCCGTTTGACAATGCCATCGGCGCCGTTCGCGTCGCCCTGGTCGGCGATCAGCTCGTCGTCAACCCCACCCACCAGCAGCGCCCCGAGGCCAAGCTCGACATCATCGTGGCCGGCACCGCGGACGCCGTGGTAATGGTGGAGGCCGGCGCGCAGGGAGTCTCCGAGGCTCAGGTGCTGGACGCCATCGACCTCGCCCACCGTGAGATCAAGGCCATCATCGCCGTCCAGCGAACCATGCAAGCCAAGGTCGGCAAGCCCAAGCCGCCGTTTGCGGCTCCGGTGCCGCCTTGGCCGCCGGAGTTCGAAGCCGGCGTGCGCGAGCGCTTCACCGGACCGCTGGACGCAGCCCTCCGCACTCGTGGCAAGCTCAACCAGTACGCTGCCATCGATGGGGTCATCGACGACGCAGTGGCCTCGCTGCCGGAAGACGCGCGGGCGGCGAAGGGCGGCTGGGTCAAGACCATCCTCCACGAGATGGTCGGCAAGCAGTTCCGGAGCGCGCTGCTCGGCCAGCGCGAGCGGCTGGATGGGCGTGCGTTCGATCAGATCCGCACAGTCACCTGCGAGGTCGGGCTCCTGCCCCGCACCCACGGCTCGGCGCTCTTCACGCGCGGCGAGACCCAGGCCCTCGTTACCTGCACCCTCGGGACCTCCGAGGACATCCAGACCATCGAGGCGCTGGAAGGCGAGAGCCAGAACCGCTTCCTGCTGCACTACAACTTCCCGCCCTTCTCCGTGGGCGAGGTGAAGTTCCTGCGCGGCCCCGGCCGGCGTGAGATCGGGCATGGCAACCTGGCCCGCCGCGCGCTGACCCCGGTCATTCCGGACAAGGACGCGTTCCCTTACACCCTGCGGGTGGTCTCCGACATCCTCGAGTCCAACGGCTCCTCCTCGATGGCCACCGTGTGCGGCGGCACCCTGGCGCTCATGGATGCCGGCGTGCCGATCACCGCGCCTGTGGCCGGCGTGGCCATGGGTCTCGTCTCCGACGGCGAGCACTTCGCGGTCCTCACCGACATTGCCGGCCAGGAGGACCACGAGGGCGACATGGACTTCAAGGTCGCCGGAACCCGCGACGGCATCACCGCCCTGCAGATGGACATCAAGATCTCGGGGCTTTCGCGGCAGATCATGGAGCAGGCGCTCGAGCAGGCCCGGCGCGGCCGGCTTCACCTTCTCGACACCATGGAAGCCACGCTTGCCACGCCGCGCACGGAGATCTCGTCCTATGCGCCGCGCATCATCACCATGCACATCGACCCCGACAAGATCCGCGAGGTCATCGGACCCGGCGGCAAGACAATCCGGGCGATCTGCGAGCAGACCGGCGCCCGCATCAACATCGAGGACGACGGCCGGGTCGAGATCGCCACTTCCGACGAGGCGGCGGCCGACCGCGCCGTGCAGATCATCGAGGGCCTCACCCGCGAGCCGCAGATCGGCGAGGTCTTCGAGGGCACCGTGCGTCGCGTCGAGGCCTACGGCGCGTTCGTCGAGATCCTCCCGAACAAGGACGGCCTGCTGCACGTTTCCGAGATCGCCCACGAGCGTACCCGGGAGGTCTCCGACGTCCTCAAGCTCGGCGACAAGATCCAGGTCAAGATCATCGGCATCGACCAGAACGACCGCATCAAGCTCTCCCGGCGGGCACTCCTCCCGGCTCCCGAGCGGACCGGCGACGAGCCGCAGGACGAGGGAGAGCGCCCGCGTCGTCACGACGACTCCCGTGGAGGTCATGGGCGCGGTGGCGACCGAGGTCATGGCGATCGACATCGTTAGACCTTTCACCTGAAGACCTTGCGGGCCACCTTCCGAGGTGGCCCGCGGTGTCTTTGGCGACTCATGCGGTGCTTCGGCCTCGCGGTCGGTCGGACCGGGTCATCAGTGCTGGCAAGAGGGACAGTAGTACGCCGAACGCCCCGCCAGCACCAGCCGCCGCACCGGCTTTCCGCAGCGCTGGCACGGCGAGCCCTCCCGGTCGTAGACCGCAAGCTGCACGGCAAAGTAGCCGGCCTGCCCGTCACTGGCCACGAATCCGCCATCGGCCAGAGTCGTGCCGCCTGCGGCGATCGATTCTTCCAGCACCTGACGGATCGCCGTCGCCAGCCTCGCCCGCCGCCGAGCGGAGAGCGCCGCCACGGACCGCTGGGGGTGGATCCCGGCCCGGAACAGCGCCTCGGACGCGTAGATATTGCCGACTCCGGCAAGGACCCGCTGGTCCAGCAGGACGTTCCGCACGGGAGCGCGCTGGCGGCGCCCCGCGGCGGCCAGTGCCCCCTCCACGTCCCCTGTCAACGGGTCAGGGCCGAGCTCGGGAAGTGGAGGGAAGGTCTCGAGCTCCTGCGCTGCCATCACGACCGCGAAGCCAAAGCGGCGCGGATCCACGAAGCGCAGGTCCAGCCCGTTCTCGAAGTGCAGCACCAGGTGGGTGTGGGCCAGCCGGGCTTGTCCGGGCCTGGCAACCAGGAGCCGTCCGCTCATCCCCAGGTGCACGACGGCACCAGCTTGCCCGAAGCGAGCCAGGAGGTACTTCCCGCGCCGATCCAGGGACTCCAGCCGGTTGCCGGTGATGAGCCGCCGCCATTTGTCCCCGTCCAGAGGGTGCCGCATCTTCACGGCCGCCACCTCGACCGCCTCGACGCGCAACCCGAGGAGCGCGCCGCTCACCGTGCGCCGCACCGTCTCGACCTCGGGAAGCTCCGGCATCTGAGGCAGTTCCCCCCGACTGTCCTGCCTACCGAGCCGTGCCGCCGGAGGGCCTAAACACCGCGGGCCGAGGGAGCGTATACCCTGGTGACAGCGGTTCTCCTCTCCTCCTAGCGACCCGGCGCCGCGCACCCGCGCGGCGCCGCGGCATTTGGGGAGCCGGCAGCCCGGCGCCCGGAGTGCGCTGCCGTCGCCTCGCCGTCACGTCGTCGATCCGCTCCGTCACCGGACCCCGGCCACATCCCCTACATGTACAGGCCGCCGGAAACGTTGATGACCTCTCCCGTGATGTAGGAGCCGGCCGGCCCGGCCAGGAACACCACGGCGTTGGCGATGTCTTCCGGGGTTCCGAGGCGCTGGATCGAGAGGTTGGCCAGAAGGGCCTTGCGCTGCTCGTCGTTGAGCTTCTCGGTCATGGGCGTCTGGATGAACCCGGGCGCGATGGCATTCACAGTCACGTTGCGGCCCCCCAGCTCCTTGGCGAGGGATTTCGTCAGGCCGATGATCCCGGCCTTGGAGGCGGCATAGTTGGCCTGCCCGGGGTTTCCCATCAACCCGACCACCGAGGAGATCGAGACAATCCGGCCCTCGCGCTGGCGCAGCATGATCCTGGCGGCCGGCTGCGTGACGTTGAACGCCCCGTCCAGGTTCACGGAAAGCACCCGTCGCCAGGACTCCGGCTTCATGCGGATGATGAGCTGGTCGTCGGTGATGCCGGCGTTGTTGACCAGGATGTGCAGCCCGCCCAGCTCGCTCGCGGCCTGCTCCACGACGCGCGCCGCGGCCTCCGGGTCGGTCACGTTGAGCGGATAGGCTCTCGCCTGCCCCCCAGCGGCGACGATCCCGTCCACCACCTGCTGGGTCGGGTCGGTCGGCAGCGACGTGCAGGCCACAACCGCGCCTTCGCGGGCCAGCGCCCGCGCACATGCCGCGCCGATCCCCGTCGCCGCACCCGTAACCAGAGCCACCTTGCCTTGGAGCACTCCCGCCATTGGAACCCCCTCCAGCCGACCGTCAGCCCAGGTGTCTGTCCACCTGGTCGGCATTGCCAACCTGCACCGTCTTCACGTCACACGCGATCCGTCGGATGAGGCCGGAAAGCACACTCCCAGGCCCGATCTCCACGAAGGTGTCGAAGCCGTCGGCGACCATCCGCTGTACCAGCTCCACCCAGCGCACCGGCGCATCCACCTGCCGCACGAGGCCTTCACGCACCACGTTCCCTGCCGTCACCGGCGAGGCGTCCACGTTGGTATAGAGCGGCATGGCGAGGTCGGCGAAGACCAGGGCCGCAAGGACCGGCTGCAGGCCCTCCCGAGCCGGCACCATGAGCGGCGAGTGGAACGGCGCCGAAACCGGCAGCGGCAGCACGCGCTTCGCGCCCTGCGCCTTGAGTAGCTCCCCGGCGCGACCGACGGCCGCCGCATGCCCGGCGATGACCGTCTGCTCCGGCGAATTGAAGTTCGCTGCGACCACCGCCTCGCCGGCAACGCTGGCTTCCCGGCAGGCGGTCTCGACCACCTCGCGGTTTGGACCGACCACCGCCGCCATTGCCCCGACCCCGACCGGTACCGCCTCCTGCATGAGCTGACCTCGCCGGCGTACGGTGCATACCAGATCCTCGACCGCCAGGCCACCGGCGGCGCCCACCGCCGAGTACTCGCCGAGGCTGTGGCCTGCCACACCGTCGCAGCGGACCCCGCGGCTCTCCAGAACCGCCAGTGCGGCAAGCGAGACCGTCAGAATGGCCGGCTGGGTGTTGGCGGTGAGCCTGAGCTGCTCGTCAGGGCCTTCGAAGCACAGCTTGGACAGCGGCTCGCCCAAGGCCTGGTCGGCCCGTTCGAAGACCTCGCGAGCCTCGGCGAACCGCCCCGCCAGGTCCCGGCCCATGCCGGCGAACTGGCTACCCTGACCCGGGAAGACGAAGGCGACCTTGCCCATGCTCGCCTCCTACTGCCCGGCCCGCGAGGAGCGCTTGATGAGCGCCTGGGCAATCTCGTTGCGCTGGATCTGGTTGGTGCCCTCGTAGATCTGCAGGATCTTGGCGTCCCGCAGCATCTTCTCGACCGGGTACTCCTTCATGTAGCCGTAGCCGCCGAACACCTGCACGGCGTCCACGGCCACCGACATCGCCACGTCCGAGCCAAGGACCTTGACCATCGACGACTCCATGGCGTACTCCGCGGCGCCGCTGTCGATATGGCGGGCCACGGCATAAAGCAGTGCGCGTGCCGACTCGATGCGCACCGCCATGTCGGCCAGCAGGTGCCCGACCGCCTGGAACGACGCAATCGGCTTGCCGAACTGCTTGCGCTCCTTGGCGTAGGAGATGGCCGCGTCGAGAGCTCCAGCGGCCAGGCCGACACCCTGGGCGCCCACGGCCACCCGGGCACGCTCGAGCGTCTTCATGGTGACGATGAACCCGGTGCCCTCGCGACCGATGCGGTTGGCCTCGGGGACGCGCACGTCGTCGAAGACCACCTCGCGGGTCGAGGAGGCGCGGATGCCGAGCTTGTCTTCGCGCTTGCCGAACGAGAGGCCCGCGCGATCGGCTTCCACCAGGAACGCCGAGGCGCCGCGAGCCCCCCGGGAGGGGTCGGTGATGGCGATGACGGTGTAGAAGTCGGCCTCACCGCCGTTGGTGATCCACTGCTTGGTGCCGTTCAGCACGTACTCGCTGCCATCCTTGACCGCCCGGGTGCGCATCCCGAAAGCGTCGGACCCGGCCTCGGACTCGGTCAGACAGAACGCCGCGATCCACTCGCCGGTGGCGACCTTGGGAAGCACGACCTGCCGCATCTGGTCATCGGCGGAGAGCAGCA
>DAONEV010000121.1:0-11298 GCA_035403265.1 Thermoanaerobaculaceae bacterium
CCCCGCGGCGGTCTGGATGAGCATCGTCGAGGCGTCGGCCCGGGCGCTGCGCCCAGGTGGCGTGTTGCTGGTGGAGTGCCCGAACCCCGAATCGCTGCGGGTCGGCGCCGGGCTTTTCTGGATCGACCCGACCCACAAGATGCCTGTGCACCCGGATGCCCTGGCGTTCGTGGCCCGCGCCGTCGGCCTCGAGGTACGGCAGGTGCGCTTCGCTCACGACTTCCCAACCGAACAACGGCTGGCGCGCGCCGGTCAGACGGTCGAGGTCCACGAGCTGGCCGAGCGTCTGGACGCCTGGCTCTCCGCGCCCCGTGACTTCGTCCTCGTCGCCACCAGGTAAGGGTTCCCCGATCTCGACCACGACAACCACACAGGAACGGCATGCCTCTCGCGATTGGCTTGCCTTCTGTCACTGCCGAGGGCGGACGATCTGGCCGGGGAGGAGTGACCCTCTCCGGCATCGTCTGCGCCGCACAAGGGCGTCTGGTGGTCGCGCCGGGAAGGCCGCGTTACTTCACGGTGACCACGGCGTTGAAGCTACCCTTGTTGTTCCGGGTATCCCGGTCGTTGACGCCGAGGAAGAGCCGCCCGCTGATTGGAGCCGGCCCGCGGAAGGCGGCGCCAACCAGGAAGCCCTTTCCCGACTCTCCGATCTTGGCAATCAGCGCCATGTGGGGCACATCGGGCACGACGTTGTACTTGCGCCACTCGGGCTTGGCGGAGAAGCCATCTGGTGATGTCTTGTTCTCAGGGTTGGCTGCGACCTCACCCGAGGCGTCGACGGTCAGACGTTGCTGGGCCTGGACGTCGAGGCCGGTGTCGGTCCAGGCCGAGTAGCCCGCAACCCTCACTTCGCGCGTCACGCCCTTGTTGCCGCATGCCACCATCCCCACTGTCGCGACTGCGACGATTCCCAAAGCCACCTTCAGTACGAACAGACGCCTCATCTTCGACCTCCTGCCAGTGCGGACTCGCACCGTCGCTGTTGGAGCTCGAATTCTACGCCGCTCGCGAGGGAGCGTCGGGTGTTTCCGAGCCGGCCAGGCCCTCCTGGCCCGGGAGCTGGAGGCCGTGACGCTACAATGAACACAGGTCGGGCGAATGCGGGCGAGCGCGAACCGGTGCTGGCGGTGTGCGGCAGCTCTACTGCTGGGGGCTGCGGCGGCATGGGCCTTGGATCCCGAGAAGGCGATCACCCAGCTCGCCCATTCGTCCTGGCGTGACGAGCTGCCGCAGAGCACCATCCACACCATCCTGCAGACACGGGACGGCTACCTCTGGTTCGGAACCTACGAGGGTTTGGTGCGTTTCGACGGAGTCCGCTTTGTGGTCTTCGACGCCGCGCGCAGCAAGGACCTGCGCGGGACGTCTGTGGTACACCTCGCCGAGGACTCCAGCGGAAGGCTCTGGATTGCCACCAACGGTGGTCTCACAGTTCGCGAGAACGGCCACTTCCGGACCTTCACGATCGTCCACGGGCTGCCGAGCGATGTGGTCACCGCCGTGCTGCCCGACCGCGACGGCTCCCTCGTGGTCGGGACCGACCGCGGGTTGTGCCGGTTCTTCGACGGGGCCTGCCGGCCGATCGCGGCCGCCGGGCCCCAGCCGACAGGAATCAAGGTGCTGGTGCCCGACGGCGAGGACTCGGTCTGGATCGGCACCGACCAGGGGCTGTTCCGGTGGAGTAGCAACAGGTTCACCCAGCTCACGACCGCCGACGGCCTGCCGTCGAATCTCTGCCGGGCGGTGCTGCGGGCGCGGGATGGCGTGCTCTGGGTGGCGACCAGCGCGGGGCTGGTGAGGCAGAAGGCAGGCGACACCCGGGTGCTCACTGTCGCCGATGGTTTGCCGGACGGATTCGTCGCGGCGCTGTGTGAGGATCGTGACGGCAATCTGTGGATCGGCACCGAAGGGGGCGGGCTGGCGCGGCTGGCCGGCGGGACGATCTCCACCTACTCGGATCGCGATGGGCTCATCCACAACTACGTGCGGTCGATCTACGAGGACCGTGAGGGCAACCTCTGGGTGGGCACCAACGGCGGGCTCAACCAGCTCCGCGATAGTAAGCTGACGACCTACACGACACGCGAAGGGTTGGGCGCCAACTTCGCCCGCGTCGTCATGGAGGACGCCAAGGGCGATCTCTGGATCGGCACCGACGGCGGCGGGCTGTGTCGTTTTCGCGGCGGGCAGTTTGCGTGTCTTGGGACGGCCGAGGGATTGCCGAGCGCCTCGGTGCGGGCGCTCGGGGAGGGGCGCGATGGCGTGCTCTGGGTGGGCACCCGAGCCGGCCTCTCGCGATTCGATGGTTCTGCCTTCACCAACCTCTCGACCGTCGACGGGCTGTCCTCGAACCTCGTGCGGGCGGTCGTGGAGGATCGGAAGGGTGTCGTGTGGGTGGGGACCGAGGGTGGTGGCCTCAACCGCATCCACGATGGCCGGGTCGAGACCTTCACGGTTGCGGACGGGTTGCCGTCCAACGACATCCGGGCGCTCCACGAAGGCCGCAATGGCGAGCTGTGGATTGGTACCTACGGTGGCCTGGTGCGCTGGGAAAACGGCGTCCGATCGGTCATGCGCACGACCGGTGGGCTGCCGAATGACATCGTCTTTGCCATCACCGAGGATCAGCGGGGCAACCTCCTGGTCGGGACCGACGGCGGGCTTGCCCTCGTCGAGCCCAGCCACACCGCCGCCTTCACCATCGACGACGGCCTCTACGACAACAAGGTCTTCCAGATCCTCGAGGACGGGGCGGGCTACATCTGGATGAGCTCGAACCGCGGGCTCTCCCGGGTACCACTCGACCAGCTCTATGCCCACGCGGCCGGGAGGCTCGGCCGGCTCGACGTCCAGGGGTTCGACCGCTCGGATGGCTTGCGGGTCAATCAGTGCAACGGCAGCTCGCAGCCGGCCGGCTGGCGCACGCGCGGCGGGGAGCTGTGGTTTCCGACCGCCGAAGGCATGGCCGTGGTCAACCCGGGCCGGATGCGCTTCAACCCGCTGCCTCCGCCGGTACTGCTCGAAGAGGTGGTCGTGAACCGCAGCCCGATCGAGGCCACGCCGGGGCGCGAGCTGGCCCCGGGGACGCGCGAGCTGGAGCTGCACTACACGGCGCTCTCCTTCATGGCGCCGGAGAAGGTGCAGTTCCGCTACCGCCTCGAAGGGTTCGACCCGCGCTGGGTGGAAGCGGGAGGCCGCCGGTCGGCCTACTTCACCAGCATTCCGCCGGGCCGCTACCGGTTCCAGGTGCTGGCCTGCAACAACGACGGTGTGTGGAGCGAGTCCGGGGCGTCCTGGGCGTTCGTCATCCGCGCGCCGCTCTGGACGCAGTGGTGGGCGTATCTCTTTTACGTCGGGTTGGCCGCTGGCTCGATCGCCCTGGGCGTGAGGCTACGCATCAGGGCGCTCCAGGGCCGGACGCGGGTGCTCGAGGCGAGGGTCGCGGAGCGCACCGCCGAGGTCGAAAGCTCGAACCGCGCGTTGGCCGAGAAGGTCGACGAGGCCGAGGCTTCCAAGCGGCTTGCCGTCGAGTCGGAGCAGCGGGCGCTCGAGGCGAGTCGCGCGAAGAGCATCTTCCTCTCCAACATGAGCCACGAGCTCCGCACGCCGCTCAACTCCATCATCGGCTTCGCGGCCATCCTCATGGCCAGGCTCGACGGGCAGATCGACCCGCGCTTCGCCCGTTTTCTGCGTAACATCCACACCTCCGGCGAGCACCTGTTGCGGCTCATCAACACGATCCTGGACCTCTCCAAGATCGAGGCTGGTCGCATGGAGCTGCACCTTGAGGAGCTTCGGATCGGCGAGATCCTCTCGGAGATGGAGAACCTCATGCGCGGCGTGGCGGCAGAGAACGAGATCGACATCGAGGTGCGGATCCCCGAGGACCTGCCGCTCGTCATGGCCGACGCCATCAAGCTCAAGCAGGTGATGTTCAATGTGCTCTCCAACGCGGTGAAGTTCTCACCGGTGCGCTCCACGATCGTCGTGCAGGCCGAGGTGGTGGCCGAGGAAGACTCCTCACTGGGCGTCGAGGCGCTCCGCATTGACGTCGTGGACCGGGGGATCGGCATCCGTTTCGAGGACCAGGAGGTCATCTTCCAGGAGTTCCGCCAGCTCGACGAGGGCGCCAGCCGGCGCTTCCAGGGGACCGGCCTGGGGTTGCCGCTGGCGCGCCGCCTCATGGAGCTGCACGGCGGCACGGTGCTGGTGGACTCGTTGCCCGGGTTGGGAAGCACGTTCAGCGTCCTGCTGCCCGTCATGCTGGCCTGCGACCTGCGCGAAGAGGACGAGCCGGGCCGTCGATAGCCGATAGCCTCTAAACGTTCTATCCCCCGCCGGCGTCAAAGCGGTCGTGAGGACGATTGCCGCCGCGTGCGCTACCTTGGAGTCTGGAGCCGAACGAACCATGGCCAGCCAGGCGTCCGAGGAGCAGCTCGTCCGTGCCGCCCAGCGCGGCGACGTGGCCTCGTTCGAGGCGCTCTACCGCCGTCACGCCGGCCGGATCCACGCCCTCTCGCTCCGGCTCACAGGGGCGCAGGCTCCTGCCGAGGACCTCACCCAGGAGGTGTTTGTTCGGGCCTGGCGGAAGCTCGATCAGTTTCGGGGCGAGGCGGCGTTTGGCACCTGGCTGTACCGCCTTGCCCTCAACCTGGCGGTGAGCGAGCGCCGGTCCCGTCCGGACGCGAGGCGGGAGGTTCTCACCGAGGACCCGGCCGCTTGCGAGCCGCGGCCGCCGGCACCTCGGCCGGATCTGGGGCTCGACCTGGAACGGGCCATCGCGGCCCTGCCGGCCGGGGCCCGCCAGGTGTTCGTGCTGCACGACGTGGAAGGCCATCGGCACGACGAGATCGCGCGTCTGGCCGGGATTGCGGTGGGGACCTCGCGGGCGCACCTGCATCGCGCCCGTACCCTGCTGCGGGAGGTGCTGCGATGATGTCCTGCGACGAGGCCCGCCGCTGGCTTGACGACCTCGTGGACGGTGAGCTCGGCGAGGCGCTGGAGCTCGAGCTGCGCGCCCACTTGCAGGCATGCCCTGAGTGCAGGTGCGAGGCGCACCGGCGGCGGGAGCTCCTGGGTGCCGTGGCGTCGCTGCCCCGCGAGATCCAGCCGTCCCGGGATCTCTGGCCTGGAATCGCGAGCAGGCTGTGTGCACAGCCTGCCGGACCAACAAGGGAGCGCCGCCCGCGCTGGCAGGTGTGGTCGGGCCTGGTGGCCGCGGGCGTGTTGCTGGTCACGGGCACCGTGCTGGTCACCACCCGCCTCATGGACCTGCGGGCACAGAACACGGCCGTCCACCCCGGCACCCCGGCGGGTATCGCGCCGGCAGTCATCACCACCGGTCTTGAGGTTCCCAATGCGGAGCTCGAGCGTGCCGCCTCCTCCCTCCGCACCGCCCTGGAGAGCCGGCGTAGCCAGCTTTCCCCGGCCACGCTCAAGGTCGTGGACGAGAATCTGGCGATCATCGACGCTGCCCTCGGTCGGCTGCAGACCGCCGTGCGCGAGGATCCGGGAAACCGCGCGCTGGTCACCCTGCTGACGGCCACCTGGGCGCGCAAGATCGACCTCCTGCAAACCGCTACCGAGCTCGCTCGCACGAGCTGAGAGGAGTCACCATGAAGAAGACCCTGTTCGCCCTGCTCATCGTCACGCTGGCGTTTCCAGCCCTCGCCCAGGTTCGCGTGGACGAGACCCGTCAGGTGGCCGCCGACGCCACCGTGACCGTCGAGAACATCTCCGGCTCCTTGCAGTTGACGGGCTGGAGCAGGAACGAGGTGCAGGTCAGCGGCACCCTCGGCCGCGGTCTCGAGAAAGTCGACGTCTCCCAGTCGGGCAACCGTCTGGACATCCGTGTCATCTACCCGCACGACTGCCACCAGTGTGGCGGCGCCGACCTCGAGATCCGCGTTCCGGCGGGCTGCCGGTTGGAGGTCAAGGCCGTGAGCGCCGAGATCGAAGCCGGTGAGCTCAGCGGCGAGATGCGCCTGGAGTCGGTGAGCGGCACCGTCACGGTTTCATCCAGCGGCCCCAGCCTGCGGGCCAAGAGCGTCAGCGGGGACGTCGTCATCCGCGCCGCCGGGCCACGCGTGGAGGCCAACACCGTGAGCGGCACACTCACCGCGACGCTGCCGACCTTGCAGGAAGGCGACTTCGAGAGCGTCTCCGGCGACATCCGGATCGAGGCCGAGATCGCAGCGAAAGGTCGCGTCGAGGCCCAGACAGTGAGCGGCGACGTCGAGCTGCGGCTTCCAGCCACGGTGGGCGCCGGCTTCGAGATTCACACCTTCTCCGGTGACATTCACAACAGTTTCGGCCCCGAGGCCCGCCGCACCAGCCAGTACGGGCCGGGCCGCGAGCTCGAGTTCTCAAACGGCAATGGCAGCGCCCAGGTCTACGTCAAGACCCTGTCCGGAGGCGTCCGCCTGGTCAAGCGCTGACACCTGCAGGTCTTCCGCTCTCTGCATACCGGCGGCCGGCTCGTTCGGCCGCCGGGTCTTTCATGCCGCCACGCGGCAGGATGGGCATTCCTGCCCCGGCGCCGGCTACCAGCCACCACCACCACCACCACCGGAGCTGCCGCCTCCGCCTCCGCTTGAGCTGGGCGAGGCCACTCCCGCCGAGATGGCGCCGGCTGCGGCCGTCCACGAGGCCGACGCGCCGGCACCACCGAACGACCCGCCTCCACCGGTCCAGCCTGAGCCGCCGCCCGACGACCCTCCGCCTCCGAAGCTGCCGGCCGAGGTCCCGAGGTCGGAGCCGTGCGCCGTGACCGCAAAGGCCCGTGCCCAGCGCTCCACCTGGGGTCCAAGCCCGAGTGCCACAAGCCACGGGAACCACGCGTCGGAAAGTGTCGGGGAGGGTTTCGCGAGCTCGCGCGCCAGCGTCTGTCGGAGAGCCGTGAGCTGGCGTCGCCGAACCAGAGCTGCGCCCCTGTCCCGCCCGCGGCAGCCCGACAGCGTCGACGTCCAGGCGGCCACCAGCATCGCCCAGAAGCCGATCAGGACGAGCCCCCCCACCGGCAGACCGGAGAGGACGAGCCAACCGTAGCCGGCGAACGCGGCGGAGGGAATCAGCAGCGTGCCAGCCAGCTTCCAGGCCAGGCTGGAGACGGTTCGCGCCACGACGGTCGCCATCCCGAGCGCCCATCCCCAGGCGAGGACCACGCCAAGGCCGCCCAGCAGAACCGCGGGCCAGGCGAAGGAGCGCAGGATGCCGCCCAGCGCGAGGAGCAGGACGCCGAGGGTAGTCAGCGCGAAGGGCAGCCTCCACTCGCGCTGCCACGGGACAGGGCGGCTTCCCAGGAGCCTGTCGACCTCGCGGTAGAGCGGCTCGGACACCAAGCTCGTCGGATCGAAGCCCGAGTCCTTGTAGTGGGCGCGCACCTTCTCGGTATCGGTGACGTCGCCATCCACGAACGGCTTGCCGACCAACTCCGCCTCGTAGCCCGAGAGCGCGGCCGGCGCCACCAGGAGACGTAGCTCGAGGGTGCCAGGCCGGCGGGGCTTGCCCGGGTCAGGCCTGACCGTGCTCGCGAGCTTGCCTTCGCTCACCATGCGCGCCAGCGTGGCCGCGACCTCGGGGGCGCCGACGCTGCGATCCCACAGCGCTCCCACCACCTCCGGAGGAACGGCCAGCAGGTTGGCTTCCACGACGCGCGGGTCCAGGGGGGTGCGCGGCAGGGGAGCCCAGCGGCCCGGCCGCTCCTCCCGGACGGCGAAGCGGATCACCAGCGCCAGCGAGACCCCAACCAGAGTGGCCAGCAAGAGCAGGCCGAACCAGGGGGCGGTGGGGTGCAGGACGCCGGCGGGCCGGCCGGCTCCCAGGTAGCGCAAGGGGGTTGTGACGACGAATCCCTGGCCGGGAGCCAGCGCTCCCGGTTCCCAGTGCCCGGCCACCCTCGGCTCGCTTTCCCATGCGGGGTCCAGCTCCAGGTCCAGCACGAAGCGCTCGACCGGCCACTCGCGATCGGCGAAGGCGAAGTCGTGGTCCAGGACGTAGCGATCGCCCTTGACCGCCAGGACATTGGAGACGACGAACTGCAGCTCGTAGTCGATCTCGGTGTTCGCAAACGGCGGGTCGCCGGCGAGGCGGCTGCGCCAGCGAAGCCTGTTGTCGCGCCAGCCGAAGTGATCGACCTTGTCGAGGTCACCCTTCTCGAGGATCCGACGCTCGCCGGTCACCGGGTCGATCCGGGACACCCGTTCGAGCTCCATCTTCTGTCCGAGTCTATGCGCGAAGACCCTTTCGCCGCCGTTCCAGTCGCCCGAGAAGACCATGGCGTGGAGCTCGCGAACGTGCAAGCGCCCGTCAGCGTCGAGACGCGCCGTGACCGCCAGCTCACGCCAGCTCAGGGTCCGCTGCGCTTGGGCCGGGCCGACGGACGCACATGTCGCGAGGATCAGGAACGCCAGTCGTGAAGTTCGTCGTGGCATGTCCCATTCTGCCACGAACCGTGCCCCGGCCGCCGGATGGGCACGACCTACCAGCGGTGGAAGGCCGGGTGGCCCTCCTTGACCGCCACGAAGCTGCCCCGGCAGGTGGCGGTGACCTTGCCCCCGGCCTCCATGGTGGCCTCGACCGTGGCGCGGTCGGCGGTGGACTCGACGACCCGGGCGCGCAGGTGGATCGGGCCGGTACTCGGGGTCGGGCGCCTGAGGACGACATGGAAGTCGGCGGTCACCGTACAGGGCGGGGCGTCGAGGCTGTCGCGCCGCATGAGGAAGTGGGTCGCCGCCCAGTTGCAGTGGCAGTCGAAGAGGGTGCCGATGATCCCGCCGTTGAGGACGCCGCCGAACGCCTCGTGATGGGGCTCGGGCATCCAGGTGCAGACGACCTCGTCGCCCTCGGGGAAGCTCCTGATGCGGAGCCCCCTGTCGTTGGCCGGGCCGCACCCGAAGCAGCGCGTGCCGGGTGCGTACCGTTCCTGCAGGCTCTGGGTCGTCAATGTCGTGGTCTTCCCGTCTGTGTCGCCAGGCTCGAAAGGTGGGCGCGACCGCCCCGATCCCGCGCACGGAATGCGCGGGCCGCCTTCGAAGGTGAAGCCCGCCCAATGCCGGCACCGTGCAACCGGCGATGCGCGGCCCGAAGGACCCCGCCTACCAGGGCGCCGCAGTCGCCAGCGAATGTGGTCAGGTGGGCCACCGTATCACGCGAGCTTGGCGGCGACGCCCTTGACGGTGCCGGCGAGCGCCCGGGCGATGACAAGGCGCTGCATCTCCTGGGTGCCCTCGTAGATCTGGGTGATCTTGGCGTCCCGGAAGTATCGCTCCACCGGGAAGTCCCTGGTGTAGCCGTAGCCGCCGAGGATCTGCACGGCGCGGTCGGCGACGAACATCGCGGTGTCGCCGGCGAACAGCTTGGCCATCGAGCTTTCCTTGGTGTGTACCATTCCTTGCTGCTTCATCCACGCGGCGCGGTAGACGAGCAGTCGTGCCGCGTCGATGCGCGTTGCCATGTCGGCCAGGTAGTTGGCGATGCTCTCGTGCTGGATGATCGGCTGGCCCATGGTGACGCGCTGCTGGGCGTACTGCAGGGCGAAGTCGAAGGCGCCCTGGGCGATGCCGAGCGCCTGGGCGGCGATGCCGATGCGACTGATGTCCAGGGCGTTGAAGGCGACCTTGAAACCGTTGCCCTCGCCGCCCATGACCATGCTGCGGGGCACGCGGACGCCCTCCAGCACCAGCTCGGCGGTGTCGGAGGCGCGGATGCCGAGCTTGTCCTCGACCTTGGAGACGCGCAGGCCAGGGGTATCGCTGAGCACGATGAAGGCGCTGGCCTGGTGGGCCTTCTTGGGCGCGTCGGGATGGCTGCGGGCGAAGATGATGTAGACGCCGGCCACGCTGCCGTTGGTGACCCAGAGCTTGCTGCCGTCCAGCACCCATGCGTCGCCGTCAAGGTGTGCCTTGCAGGTGATTGCAGTGGCGTCGGAGCCGGCTCCGGCCTCGGACAGGGAATAGGCGGCAATCCATTCGCCGGAGGCCATCCTGGGGGCGATGAGCTGCTTCTGCTCGGGGGTTGCCCAGGTCGTGACCGAAGCGCCGGTGAGCCCCGAGTGCACCGCCATCAGCACGCCGAAGCTCGCATCGCAGCGTGATAGCTCCTCGATGACGATCGCCTCGCTCACCGCATCGAGGGGCGTGCCGCCGTAAAGCTCCTCGATCGTCATGCCGGCGAAGCCGAGGGCGGCGAATGCCTCCCACTGCTCGCGGGCGAACGTCTTGTGGATATCGCGCTCGAGGGCGCCGGGGAGCAGCTCCTTCTCGGCAAACTCGCGCACCGTGTCACGGATGAGCTGCTGCTCCTCGGTGAGCTGAAAGTCCATGGGAGGTCCCTCCAAGTTGCCACCAGTCTACGCCAGGAAAGCGCTGCCTGGAGGGCGCAAGCCACTCCTGCGCCGCTACGGTCGAGTGTCCGATCGGAAAGGAACCGTCCCGTGGGGAACGCAAGAAGAGCCGCCTGTCATGTGGGGGGACCTTGTGGGCGTAGATGGTCCATACTCGAAAGGTCAAACGTGGCGATCAACGGGAGGCGACATGGAGCGAAGACCACTTGGCATGACGTGGGTGCCGCTGGCTCTGGTGCTCGGGTTGATGCTGCCGGGTGCCGTGGCGCAGGCGCAGGAGATGGAGGTGGGGTTCGACCGTCCGGGAGGCGACTACTCCGACATGGACCTCGTCAAGGCCGATCCGGCACTCTGTCGGTCGGCGTGCGAGAAGGAGGCCCGATGCCTGGCCTGGACCTACCTGGCGCCGTCGGCACCGGGCGAGGCGGCGCGGTGCTTCCTCAAGAGTGAGGTCACCGATCAGGCGGAGAACGAGCAGTGCACCTCGGGGGTGCGGCGTGCCGGCATCGCCGACAAGGCAGGGCTGGAGCCCAACACCAACCGGCCTGGCGGCGACTTCCGGGATCTGGCTCTGGAGAGCCCCGACCCGGAGCTTTGTCAGAGAGCGTGCAACCGGGATGGCCGATGCCAGGCGTGGACCTACGTCCGGCCCGCCGGAGAGAGTGATGCAGCCCACTGCTGGCTGAAGTCCGAGCGGCCAGAGCCGGTATTCGACGAGACGTGCGTGTCCGGTGTGAAGGGGCGCTCCCAAACCCCAGATGCTGAAAAGGGCAACGAGAAGATCAGGGTGTGATCGGCCTTGGGTGACAGCACCCAGCCGCGGACGAAGGCTCGCGGCGCGCGGTGGGACCGGGAAGCTACCGCGGGGCTGGTGGGGCGGCACAGCCTACATATTTCGCCGATACGCCCCACCGACCTCGTAGAGCGCCTGGGTGATCTGACCGAGGGAGCAG
>DAONEV010000122.1:0-11002 GCA_035403265.1 Thermoanaerobaculaceae bacterium
GGAGGTGATCGACTCCCCAAGATGCTTGATCTTGCCCGCTCGCTGCTGCTCTCGGAGCATCTCCCAAAGATCCTCCTGCAGAAACAGTGAGTCGTTCCCGGAGTGAAACTGGTAAAGGTCTATGGCATCGATTCGCACCGCGCGGAGCGAAGCCTCCAACTGCACCCGCACCGCCTCGGCGTGGCCACCGAAGATCGGCACGGCCACGACCCGGGCGCCCGGTCGCGGATCGGCGACGCCGTCGCCCACCGCCGTCACCTCGCCCGCCACCTCCATGCCCGGGACGAAAGGAGGGGCCGGCACCTGCGGGTAGACCCCCTGCCGAGCCATGCAGTCGGCGAAGTTCAGACCGATCGCGCGAACTCGAACGACGACCTCCCCGGGACCCGGATGGGGCTCGGGGAGGTCGTGGAGGCGAAGGACTTCGGGACCCCCGTAGCGAGGAGCCTGCCAGGCGCGCATCGATCCGAGCCCGCGCTACCCCTCGTCAGAGCCAGCCGCAGTCCGGTTCAGGCTCGGCGCCATCTCCCGCAGCTTGCCCTCGATCTCGGAGGCCACCTCCGGATGCTCCTTGAGAAACGCCCGGGCGTTCTCCCTCCCCTGGCCGAGGCGCGTCTCGCCATAGGACAGCCAGGTGCCGGACTTGGTGAGCAACCGCTGGTCGAGGCCCAGGTCGAGCAGCTCGCCGACCCGGGAAATGCCCTCGCCGAAGAGGATGTCGAACTCGGCAAAGCGGAAGGGTGCCGCGACCTTGTTCTTGACCACCTTGACCTTGGTACGGTTGCCGACCATTTCCTCGCCAGACTTGATGCCACCGATACGCCGGATGTCGAGCCGCACCGTGGAGTAGAACTTGAGGGCGCGCCCGCCGGTGGTGGTCTCGGGATTGCCGAACATGACACCGATCTTCTCGCGGATCTGGTTGATGAAGACGACGCAGGTCTTGGACTTGGAGACGATCGCCGTGAGCTTGCGCAGGGCCTGGGACATCAGGCGCGCCTGCAGGCCCATCGACGAATCGCCCATCTCACCCTCGAGCTCGGCGCGAGGCACGAGCGCCGCCACCGAGTCGATCACCACCACGTCCACCGAGCCCGATCGGATCAAGGTCTCGGCGATTTCCAGGGCCTGCTCGCCGTTGTCGGGCTGGGCGACGAGCAGGTTTTCGACATCCACCCCGAGCTTGCCGCAGTACTCCGGATCGAGGGCGTGCTCGGCGTCGACGAAGGCGGCCAACCCGCCCAGCCGCTGGGCATTGGCGATGACGTGCAACGCCAGCGTGGTCTTGCCGGAGGACTCCGGACCAAAGATCTCCACGACGCGACCGCGCGGCACACCACCCACGCCCAGGGCGGCATCGAGGCCAATCGACCCGGTGGAGATGACCGACACGGCCATCGCCTCCTGCTGTCCAAGCCTCATGATCGAACCCTTGCCGAACTGGCGCTCGATCTGCACCATGGCCGTCTCCAGGGCCTTCATCTTGTCCTGACTGTACTCAGACATGACGACATCCTTTCCCGTGGGGCGTGGCGTGGAGGGAGCAGCCCGGGGGCTGTTTCCATACCGTACCCCGCAACCCGCCGGCCGTCAAGCGCCCCGGCGCCCGGAAGTATAGCCGGCCCTTCACCCGCCCGGTCCTGACTTTGGAGCCCGGGACCCGTCCCCACCCTTTCCCTTTCCCTCGTTGACAGTGGAGCGCCCAGCACGGTAATCTCCCGGTGGCGGTGACGTAGCCAAGTGGTAAGGCAGGGGCCTGCAAAGCCCCCATTCGGCGGTTCGACTCCGCCCGTCACCTCCAGCCCTTTTTCTGGTGCCCATCGACCCACACTCCGAGCTCATGCAACGCGTCGCCGATGACGACGAGCAGGCGCTTGCCGCGCTGGTGGCGGCCCTCGGTCCCGCCCTGCTCGGCTTTGCGCGGCGTTCCCTGGGCACCTCCGGCCACGAGGCCGAGGACGTGGTGCAGGAGACGTTCGTCCGCCTGTGGCGGGCGCGACACCGGTGGCAGCCGACGGCCACGGTGCAAACCTACCTCTTCACGATCGCTGGCCGACTCTGCCTGAACCGGCACCGTGGATGGCGACGGCGGCCGCCCGGCCTACCGCTCGTCGACGACGAGGGGGTCTCTCGCCCGATCCCCGACCCCCGGCCCGATCCCGAGCGCCTCGCGGCCTCGGCCCAGCTTCGGGACGCCATGACCAGGGAGCTGCGGGCGCTTCCCGCCAACCAGCGAACAGCCCTTCTGCTCAAGCTGGTCGGCGGCCTCCGGTACGACGAGATTGCCGTCGCCCTCGACACCACCGCCGCGGCGGTCGAGTCACTGCTTTCGAGGGCCCGCGCCAGGCTGCGCCCGAACCTCGCGCCCTTTGCGGGCGAAGGGAAACCCCCGAGCCGGGGTTGAAGGAGATGGAGTGAGCGACCGCAACCCGCACCTCGACGCCCCAACCCTGGCCCGCTGGCTCGACGGCGAGACCAGCGGAGAGCTTGCGGACGCAGTGGCGGAGCATCTCGCCGCCTGCCCGCACTGCCAATCCGAGGTCGAGACCTGGCGAGCCTTCGGCGAAGCCGTAGCCGCGCCGGAACCGACCCTCCCGCCAGGCTTCGTCGCCCGCACCTGTGCCCGCGTCACGGCCTCCCACGCACCCGTGGCACCGCTCTGGTGGCTGGTGCTCTCACGCCCCTGGCGCGCCGCCCTCGCCACCCTGCTGCTGGGATCGGCGGTCCTGGGGTGGCAGCTCGGCGCGGCCTTCCAGCCCCAACCCGATCCGGCGGAGCAGCTCGCCTCGTCGCTGGCGGTCCCGGAGCTCGCGGCCATCGAAGCCGGAACGCCATCCGAGGTGCACCGATGAGAACCCGGTGGCTGATCGTCGCCTGCGCGGTGTCGTTGGCCCTCAACCTCGCCTTTGGCACCGCATTGTGGCGCGCTCGCGGCGCGAGCCATGTCGGCCAACCCGGCGAGCTCCTCGGCCATGCGCCGTGCGCCGAGGAACGGGCTGTCAGGGAGGAGCTGACCCGGGGTCTGTGCGCCTCCGAGCCGGACCGGCAGGCCATTCAGGCCGCCCTGGCGCGCCTCGAGGGTCTGCGGCAGAAGCGCCTCAGCGTGGCGGTGGAACGCTGGCTCCAGCGCTGCGAGGGCGCCCCCGAGACCGAGCGCGCCCAACTCCTCCACGAGCTTCAACGCAACTTGTGCCCCTGGAACCAGTCCGGAAACGGGTGCTGCGCCCAATCTCCGGCCGCCGGGGTCTCCACTGCCAAACCCGCGCAGCCCAAACCACCTCGTCAAGGAGAACACACCCTATGAAGCGTTTCTTTGTCATTCTCGCGCTTGTCACCCTGGCCGCCATGCCCGTCATGGCCGAGGACCACGCCGGCTGCATGAAGTCCAAGGGCATGCAGCGCACCGTCGCCAACATCGACAACGGCGTCAAGGTCACCATGAGCTGCAGCGATCCGACGATGGTCCCCGAGATCCAGGCCAAGGCTGCCAAGGGCTGCGCCGGCGAGTGCCCGATGTCCGCCAAGGGCGTCACCCGCACCGTCGAAAACACCGCTGACGGCGCCGTCGTCACCGCGACCTCGGCCGACGCGGCGCAGGTCAAGGCGCTGCAGGAGCACGCCGCCAAGGGCTGCGGCGGCGAGCCAGCCGGCAAGAGCTGCTGCAAGCATGGCGAGGACGCCAAGGCCGGCTGCAAGCACGGCGAAGCCGCAACCGGCAAGGAGCAGGGCAAGGGACACACCTGCCCGATGTCCAAGGACAGCAGCACGTCGAAGTCGTAGCCGCGGGATCCGGGGCCTGGGATCCGGACTTCCGACTAAGAGGTCGATTCCGAAGCTCCATGAGGGCGGGTCGCTCGGCCCGCCCTCGTTGCGTTTGTCCAAACGACGGGCCCGCGACGGTGACGCCGCCGCACACCGGTCGTGGCACCCCAGGACGTGGGGCTCGGGCCCGCGAGGCGCCGCTCACCTCACCTCCCCGGCGCGAGGAGCTCCGGCCTGCCCTCGATGCCGCCGATCGCAGGCGCCGGGCTGCTTCACGGCCGCTGCATGATCACCGTCGCGGGATCGCCGGTGACGTTGTCGATGACCGAGGCGTACGCCCAGATCTTCGCCCCAGCCGGAAAGACCTTGATCCTGGCCCATCCCAGAGGCGTCGAGGGAACCCCGGCGAGCGCGAAGACGTTTGTGAGCTGCTTCCATCCGCCGGCGGGGACCCGGACCCCCAGAACCTTTCCGAGCGCCACTCCGTCGGGTCCGTGCAGGATCACCGTGACCACGGCCTCGACGTCGGACGCATTGACGAGCCCGATGTTGCTCCGGAAGGACGCCGAGGAACGAAGCTGCGGAAGGAAGCCGTCGGTGCCGGCCTGGAGGGCGTCGCTGGCGGCAACCGCCGGGAACGACTGGCCCACGGTGCCGCCGGAAAACGGCGTACCCACTCGCGACGTGATCATCAGCGGGGCGGAGGAAACCACGGTGACGGGTCCCTGGGCATCCTGGCTCAGGTGGAACAACGAGACCACGGCATCGACCCACTCGGCCTCGGCACCGGAGGCCAGCGTCAGGGAGCTGGAGATGTCACCTCCTGGGCCGTGGAAGGTCAGGGTCGCGTCGGCGCTCCCAGACGAGGCGTTGAGCGCGGCCAGGTCCGAGCTCCAGCTCGTACCCAGGGAGCCCGGGTTGTGGGTCAGGAACAGGACATACCGGTAGCTTGGAGGTGCCTCGGCGATGGCGACCTGACCGGTGACCGCTGCGGTCAGGCCGTTCGCGGCAAGGAGGAGGGTGTAGGTGTAGGTCCCGGCCGCAGCGTAGACGTGGCTCGGGGACATCTCGGCCGAATGATCGGAACCGTCGCCAAAGTCCCAGTCGTAGGCGACCGTGCCAGGGCAGGCGGTGGTGACCGTCGCCGAGAACTGGATGGCGACACCCGCGGTCCCGGTCAGCGACGTCGGCCCCTCGGCGTCCAGACTGCAGGTGGGCGCCTGGACCGCTATCGTGACCGTTCCCAGGTTCGAGCTGGTGCTGCCGTCCCAGGCTGCGAAGGTAAACGAGTCGGTGCCCGTGAAGCCGGTCTCGGGCAGGTAGCGGGCCGCCCTCCCGGCGAGCGCCACGGTGCCGTGTCCTCCCTGCGACACGATCCACAGCGTCAGCGGGTTGGCATCGGCGTCGACAGCCGTCAGTGCAATGTCGACCGCCACGTTGCGGGCCGTCGACACGGTGGCGTCGACCACCTGCGGCGCGTGGTTCGAGGTGCTGTCGTCATCGTTGGGCCCCCGATGGCAGGTGTAACACCCGATCTGGAAGCCAGCCCAGAACGTCTTGGTCCCGCCGGCCTGGTAGCTGCGCGAGCCGAAGGTCCGTGACAACACGGTGCCGCGGTAGTCGGCGCCGTGGCACGGCGCGCAGTTGGCCTCGTTGCCTCCGGCGGACCGGTGCGCCGAGATCCAGGACTGGCCCACCGGGTGCATCCCGTGGGGGCCGCCGTTGACCGTGGTGGGCTCCGTGTTATGGCAGGCCGTGCAGTCGGCGATGGTGCCGGCATGGCCCTGTAGCGCGACGCTCTGCAGGTTGTCGGAGGGGTGGGTGCTGGGGAACTCTGCGTGGGTCGAGCCATGGCAGCCCTCGCAGGCGACGCCACCGTGCCCGCGTGAGAAGCGGAAGAGGGAGAGCCCCGCGGCCGGAGTGTCGACGTTGGTCGCGAAGGTCGCGTTGGCCGCCACTCGCCGCTGCCCGGTGCCGTCATATGCCGAGGTGTAGCGGATCTGCCCCGAGTTCACCGTGGCGGTCCCGGTGTGGCAGCTCTGGCAGCCCGGCTCGTCGAGCCAGCCGCTGCGGGACACCGCACCCACCACCATCATGGTGCCATGGCAGCTCTGACACTGCATCGCCATGGTGCCGTCCGCCGCCACCGCGCGCCCCATGGCTCCGCGCAGGCAGCGCGTCGTCGAACCGGGGTGGCAGTTGTAGCAGGCCTGGCGGTTGGAGAGCGACTCCAACGGCATCCCGGTGGCGTCGTCCATGACCGTGGCGTGCCGGGTGTGGATCGACCTGGTGAGCGCCGGAACGCCGGCGTATCCCGCCGCCGAGAGTGCCGCCGAGGCATGGCAGGCCGCGCACAGCACCGGCTTGCCGCCACTGACCACCGTGGCATAGAGCCCGGACGCGCTGTAGCCGGCCGCCGCCAGCGCCGCCGGGAACACCAGGCTCCCCGCCCGGCGCTCGTCGTGCAGGCGCAGGATATTGAGCCGGTAGTCCCTGATCGGATCGGAGAGGTTGACCCAGCCGGCCGACGGCTGGGCACCGGGGTCGCCGCCGGTCGCATGGCACCCAGAGCAGTTCATCTCGTCGGACACCGGAAGCACGATGTCGGTCGAGGCGAGCACAGTTCCCTGGGCGTCCCGGGCAACGAGGCGCATCATCGGATAGGCGTTGTGGGCGCCCGCGTCGTCGACGGGAGTCAGCGGGATGCCTTCGGCAATGAACCAGCCGTTGGCGGTATCAAACGCCATCGCCTGCGGAGTGTTGCTGCTGCCCGGCATCGCCTTCCCGGCCAGGCCCACGTCGACGGCCGGGGAGGCTCCGAACAGCGCCGCCACGAACTGCCAGAAGTTGGTCTTGCCCTGGGAGGTGGAGTTGATCGACCCCGACGGGTCGGCCACCGCCTGATAGGTCACTGTGATCGACCCGGGGCTGGTGACGAGGCGCCCCTGTGCGTCCGTGAGCTGGGCGTGGATCGTGTTGTAGGGCGGCAGCAGCGCGAACACCGAGAAGTCGGGGTCCATGCAGTGCATACCGAGGTTGTTCCAGCCCACGAGCGTGTAGCCCCCGTTGACCGCCACGGCCGGCCCGGCCACCACCAGCACCGCCAGGACCAGGAGGCCCGCCATCCGCATCGACCTGCTCATACCCACCTCACCTTCGCTCTCGCTCGCCACGGTCGCGACGCGCCCTTTCGGCACGTCGGAACCCACCTGCCTTTCGGTCCGTGCTCAGATCCCCGTATGCGCCTCACCTATATCCTCTCACGGTCGCAGCAAGGCTTGTGCCAGATGGCACAAGTCTCCTCGTGATGGAGCAACTCACTGACCTGAATGATCTTTCGACGCGGGCTCCAAATCTGCCGCGGCGATCGTCGCCGGGGCCTGAGACGGAACAGCACCGTCCACCGCTCTCCGGGCGATGGAACCAACACCCCGGAGAAGTGGTTGTGTTACGTCTCCCCCGGGCAATCCTCGCCGGGACGGTCGGCGCGCATGTCGTGTCTGACCGTCTGGACAGACCAGAGACACTGTGAGACATCTCGCAGTCCGCAAGGCCGAGCCTGCGGGTGCCCAGACTTGTCCCGACGCGGATCGGGGCTCCTCACGCTCATGGCCCCAGACCAAACGAGGCCGCCCGGGTGGCGGCCTCGCGAGATGGCTGAAGGAAAATGACGTAGGACTAGACGATGCCGTTCACCTGGGCGGACGAAGGCCGCTGGTCGACGGGGACAAACGGCCGCCGGCCAGCACCGAGGTAGATCTGGCGCGGGCGGGCGATTTTCTGGTCCGGGTCCTCGAGGCTCTCCCTCCACTGGGTGAGCCAACCCGCCGTGCGCGGGATGGCGAACAGCACCGGAAACATGTCGGTCGGGAAGCCCATCGCCTCGTAGATGATCCCGGAGTAGAAGTCGACGTTCGGGTAGAGCTTGCGCGAGATGAAGTAGTCGTCGGCGAGGGCGATCTTCTCGAGCTCCAGGGCGATGTCGATGAGCGGGTTGCGCCCCGTCACCTCGAAGACCCGGTCGGCCCAGTACTTGATGACCTTGGCCCGCGGGTCGTAGCTCTTGTAGACGCGGTGTCCGAACCCCATGAGCTTGCGCTCGCCCCGCTTCACGGCCGCGATGAACTCCGGGATGTGCTTGATGTCGCCGATCTCGCGCAGCATACGCAGCACGGCCTCGTTGGCGCCGCCGTGCAACGGGCCGTACAACGCCGCGGCCGCCGCCGCCACCGAGGTGTAGGGGTCGGTGAAGGCGCTCGAGACCATCCGCATCGAGCTCGTGGAGCAGTTCTGCTCGTGGTCGGCGTGAAGGATGAACAGCACGTCCAGCGCCCGCGCCAGCACCGGGCTGTGGTGCGAGTTGGGATTAAGCGAGCCGACCGGCTCGCGCCCGTGGAACATCATGTTGAGGAAGTTCTCGGCGTAGCCCAGGTTGTTGTCGGGGTAGACGTACGGCATGCCGATGCTGTGCCGGTAGGCGAACGCTGCCAGGGTCGGCATCTTGGAGATGAGGCGGTAGAACTGGATGCGGCGCGTCTCGGGGTCCTGGATGTTCTTGGACTCCGGGTAGAACGTCGCGAGGGCCGCCACCGTGGAGACGAGGATGCCCATGGGATGGGCGTCGTGGCGGAAACCGTCGAGGAACTTCTTGATCGACTCGTGGATCATGGTGTGGTAGCGCACGCCGTGCGACCAGCGCTCGAGCTCGTCCCGGGCCGGCAGCTCGCCGGTCCACAGCAGGTACGCCACCTCGAGGTAGCTGGAGTGCTCGGCCAGCTCGTCGATCGGGTAGCCGCGGTACTCCAGGATGCCCTTGTCACCGTCGATGAAGGTGATGCGGCTGCGGCACGATGCCGTGTTCATGTACCCCGGGTCATACGTCATGAGCCCGAAGTCGTCGTCCGCAGCCTTGATCTGACGCAGGTCCAGCGCACGGATGGTCCCGTGCTCGATGGGCAGCTCGTAGCTTTGCCCGGTGCGGTTGTCGGTGATGGTCACGCTGTCCTTGGACATCCCTGGCCCCCCTTGCGACTTATTGAAACGTCCGTTCCCGGGATTCATTTCCAGCCACCCGCCCACGACCCGCATGACATGAACCTGGACTTGGACCTGGACGTAGGCGTGAAGATGGACCGGGATCCGGACCAGGAACCAGCCCCCACCCTCGACCGGTTACCGCGCGAAAGGAGTTTGCGCTTCGGGTCGAAGTCCACGTCCACGTCCTCGTTGCAACCAACCCACGCTCGGGAATTCGACCCTTCTGCAGACGGTTCAGCCATCGACGGCGAAGCTCGCGATGATGTCACCCTCGCAAGGCCGCGTGCAGTCACCCCCCAGCGCCTCCCGCCGGTGACCGGGATCGCACAGATGGGGCCTGCCCGAACGGCCAGTGCGGGTCAGCGCGGCCGCGGGAGATGCTGATGGCAGGCCACGAGAAGCTCCACGAGCTTGAACGGCGCAACCGCCTGGCGGTCGCCGGGGGCGGTCCGGACCGCGTCCGCAGGCAGCACGAGTCCGGGAAGCTGACGGCCCGCGAGCGCATCGAGTTCCTCCTCGACGGCGGCTCGTTCTGCGAGCTGGACCGCCTGGTCACTCACCGCTGCCGCGACTTCGGCATGGACGAGGAACGCTACCCGGGTGACGGCGTGATCACCGGGTTCGGCACCATCGAGCGGCGGCCGGTCTACGTGTTCGCCCAGGACTTCACGGTGCTGGGCGGCTCCCTGGGCGAGGCCTACGCCCGCAAGATCTGCAAGATCATGGACCTCGCCCAGAAGACCGGCTGCCCGGTGATCGGTCTCAACGACTCGGGCGGGGCGCGCATCCAGGAAGGCGTGCTCGCGCTCGCGGGCTACGCCGACATCTTCCTGCGCAACACTCTGGCGTCCGGCGTCATCCCCCAGATCTCGGCGATCATGGGGCCGTGCGCCGGAGGCGCCGTCTACTCCCCCGCCCTCACCGACTTCATCTTCATGGTCCAGAAGTCGAGCTACATGTTCCTCACCGGCCCCGACGTCATCAAGGCGGTCACCCACGAGGAGACCACCAAGGAAGACCTCGGCGGCGCCGCCACCCACAGCGAGGTCTCGGGAATCGCCCACTTCGCCTATCCCGACGACGAGACGTGCCTGCTCGCGATCCGCGAGCTGCTGTCATTCCTGCCCGCCAACAACATGGAGGACCCACCTACCAAGCCGACCTCGGATCCCCCCAACCGGGCCGACGAGCGGCTCGACGAGGTGGTCCCCGCCGACCCCTCCCAGCCTTACGACATCAAGGACGTGATCCGCATGGTGGTGGACGACGGCTACTTCTTCGAGGTTCAGCCCCATCACGCGCGCAACCTCGTGATCGGCCTCGCGCGGCTGGGAGGGCGCAGCGTCGGGTTGGTCGCCAACCAGCCGCTACACCACGCCGGGTGCCTGGACATCGAGGCGTCGGTGAAGGGCGCCCGCTTCGTGCGTTTCTGCGACGCGTTCAACGTCCCGCTCGTCACCTTCGAGGACGTTCCCGGGTTCCTGCCCGGGGTCAAGCAGGAGCTCGGCGGCATCATCAAGCACGGCGCGAAGCTCCTCTACGCCTTCGCCGAGGCCACCGTCCCCAAGCTCACGGTGATCACCCGCAAGGCCTACGGCGGCGCCTACTGCGTGATGTCCTCCAAGCACCTGCGCACCGACCTCAACTTCGCCTACCCCACGGCCGAGATCGCCGTCATGGGCGCCCAGGGCGCGGTGAACGTCCTCTATCGCAAGGAGATCAGTGGTGCCGACGACCCCACCCAGGCACGCGCCGAGCTCATCGCCGCCTACGAGGCCAAGCTCGCCTCGCCCTACGCCGCGGCCGAGATGGGCTTCGTGGACGAGGTCATCCTCCCGCGGGACACCCGAGGGCGGCTGATCGCCGGCCTGTCGGTGCTCGCCAACAAGCAGGACCGCAACCCGGCCCGTAAGCACGGGAACCTGCCGCTATGAGGTCAGGGCACCGCAAGGCGGGGCACGAGGCCTCCCGATGAGGAAGGTGTTGATCGCCAACCGGGGGGAGATCGCGGTGCGGATCATCCGGGCGTGCCGCGAGATGGGCTTACGCTCGGTAGCTGTCTACTCGGAGGCGGACCGGTCGGCGCTGCACGTGCGCCTCGCGGACGAGGCCTATTTCATCGGCCCGTCACCGGCCACCCAGAGCTACCTCCACATCGGCAAGCTCCTGGACGTGGCCGCCCGCAGCCGCGCCGACGCCGTCG
>DAONEV010000123.1:0-10992 GCA_035403265.1 Thermoanaerobaculaceae bacterium
CGACGTGATCCGGAAGGTGCGGGAAAGCCGCGCCCTGGTCTACTGGATCCGCGTCGAGCCAGACGACGCCCCGACGCTCCGAGGCGCCCTGGTCTCGCCATGGCACGACGGGCCGTGGTACCAGCGACAGCTCCGCCTGCTCGAGGAGGCGGCCGACGTCACGGGCGGCCGGATCCTGCGCCTTGGGCGTGCGGAGCAGGTCCCGCAGGCCATCGCGGAGGTCGTCCGCGAGCTGCGCGAGCAGTACGTCCTTGGCTACTACCCGAGCGGGCTCCGGCACAACGGCGGCTGGCGGAAGGTGAAGGTGAACGTGGATCGCGGCCCGGTCGAAGGCGCCGGATTCCGGGTCCAGGTCCGCGACGGGTACGTGGACGAGTGAACCTCGGTGCACCGGCCGCGGCGCCCGGTCACGTCGACGTGGTTCCTTTCAGGTAGCGGAGCAAGCCGGTGTGGAGGATGAGCAGCCACTGGTCGCCGACCTTCGTGTAGCCCTTGCACGCTCGCCCCTGCCAGTGGAACAGCTCGCCGGACGCACGATGGCGCCAGAGCGTGTCCACGTCGACGACCGCAAATGCCCCATCACCCTGCTCGGACACGGCGATGCGGACGGTCCGGCGGTGGTTGTGGACGAGCTCGTGGCTCGAGAAGAGGTCCTCCCAGCCCTGCTTCCACCGGTGTCTGTCGTAGCGGCCCAGGGGGAAGACCCAGGTCTGGGGATCGTGGCTTCCGTCATCAGGAGGCCAGGGCCACACCATGTCCGGGTGGAAGAGGGAAACCAGGGCCTCGGCGTCTTGTCGGTTCCATGCCTCGGTCTCGCGGTCGACCATGGCCTGGATCTGGTCCGCCACGTCACTCATGGCGACATCCTCTCGATCGTTCGCTCGAACCTTCGTGTCGTGGGCATACGTCAGCATACTGCCTGGCGCACCGAGTCAGGCCATGTCCTGCCTGGTCCCGGCACCATGGCGCCTCAAGACGGGCGGTATCATGGGTCTGGAGGTCCAAATGCAGGGCACGGAGGGTTCTCGATCGCGGTGGATCGCGGCGCTGGGGCTGTCGGTCGCGGTGGTCGCTGGAGGATGCCGGCACGCCGAGGTTGCGTCGGCGGCGCGTCGAGCCGGGTTGGCCGAGCTTGCAGCGGCGCCGATGCCGGGGGCCGCGAGCTTGCCGCCGGCACGGAGCTGGGTGGAGCGCCTCACCCGCGACCTGGCGCCATTCTGGACGAGTGCAGCGGCGCTCGGGCCGGCGCCGGGTGAGTTCCCGACGTTCCGCTGCAACGACGGACAGGAGTGGGACCCGACGCGGCCGTGCCCGGAGCTGGGGCAGGCGCCAGAGTGGATCCGCAGTGAGCTGGGGCGCGAGTACACCCGCATGCGCGCCCGTCAGGTGTCCTTCTACTGTGTGGCGTTCAACCTCACCGGCGAGGCGGCGATGCTTCGCCACGCCCGCGACGGCGTCGAGTGGATCCGCCGGCATGCGCTGGAGCCCTCCGGCAGCGCGGTGAGCTGGTTCGAGCATGGCCAGCCCGCCGGTCCGCCGGCACTTGCCAGGACATCGCAGGACCTGGCCTATGCCAACCTCGCGCTGGCGGCGTACGCGAACCTCACCCGCGACGAGGGGGTGATGGCCGACGCCCGCCGACTCAAGGACCATGTGTTCACCGCCTACGCTGACCCGTCATCGGGGCTCCTGCGCTGGGTGGCGCGCGGCGAGGGAGAGGAGCGACAGGAGTTGGTCGCCGTTCTCGACCAGATCAACGCCTACATGCTGCTGCTTGCACCGATCCAGCCCGAGCCGGAAGGTGGGCGCTGGCGCGCGGAGCTGGCGCGGCTGTGTCACCTCATCATCGACCGGTTCTGGAGCGAGGAGCACGGCATGTTCCGCGGCACGCTTCACGAGCCCGGGTTCTACGGCACGCGACACACCGACTTCGGCCACACCATCAAGTCGCTCTGGATGATCGAGCGTACTGGGCTGCTTGTCGGTGACGCGGCGCTGGTGCGGTTTGCTCGCACAAACGCGCCGCGGGTGCTGGTGCGGGCGTTTCGCGCTGATGCTGGCTGCTGGGCCTCCGGGGTCGAAGGGAACGGCTCGCTCGACCGCGGCCTGACGTGGTGGACATTCGCCGAGCTGGACCAGATGGCGGCCACGCTCGCACTGGTCGATCGTCGGGCCACCGGCTGGCTCGCACGGACCTACCCGTGCTGGCAGGCCCGTCTCGTCGACCACGAGCACGGCGAGGTCTGGGGATTCGCCGACCCAGATGATCCGGCCAGGCACTTCAGCAAGGCGCAGCAGTGGAAGAACGGCTACCACTCGGCCGAGCATGCCCTCGTCAGCTACATCACGACGGCGGCGCTGGAGGGGACGCCTGCGCGTCTCTACTTCGCCGTGCCGACCGGCACGACGCCGCTCTTGCGACCGTACGTGTTCGACGGGCACCCTCGAGTCGTCAGCCGCCTGCCGCTTCCCGGGTTTCCCGGCCACGAGCGGATCGCGGTCGATTTCACGGACATCCGGTAGGCAAGGAGCGGGCGCGCACCCCAGCAACCGGCTCCAGGCATGGGCGGTCACAAGCTGCGGTGAGGGAGGCGGGTCAGACGACCGCGCCGAAGAGACGCCCGACCAGCGCCGTGCACCCCATGGCCACCGAACCCCAAAAAGCGACCCGCAACGCTCCTCGGGCGGGTGGCGCGCCCCCAAGGCGGGCCGCCACGGTGCCGAGCACGAGGAGGAGTCCCAGGGACACGCCGACCACGCCCGGTGTGAGGATCCCGGACGGCAACAGCGCGGCGAGGACTGCGGGTGGGGCCGCGCCGCTCGCGAAGGCGGCTGCGGACGCCAGCGCCGCCTGGATGGGCCGTGCCCTGGTCAGCTCGTGGATGCCCAGCTCGTCCCGGGCGTGGGCGCCGAGGGCGTCGTGGGCCGTGAGTCGATCGGCCACCTGGAAGGCCAGATCCTTGTCGAGGCCGCGGGAGATGTAGATCCCGGCCAGCTCGGCGCGCTCGGCCTCTGGAGCCTCTGCGAGCTCGGCACGTTCGCGGGCGAGGTCGGCGCGCTCGGTGTCCGCCTGGGAGCTGACCGAGACGTACTCCCCGGCCGCCATCGAGAGCGCCCCGGCCGCGAGCCCGGCGACGGCGGAGAGCAGGATCGCCGCGTGGCTTGGCTCGGCGGCGGCGACGCCGACCACCAGACTGCTGGTGGAGATGAGACCGTCATTGGCCCCGAGGACGGCGGCGCGCAGCCAGCCGATCCGGTCGCTGCGGTGCGACTCGACATGCACGGTGGACCTCTCCTTTTTGTGGCCATGACATATAACTACTACCTTTACATAGACTTGCATGACACGTGACGTGATGCTGGCACCGGCTGCGCCACGCTGAGAGTGTAGCCGATTGCCCCGTCGCACCCGCGGCTTTCTCGGGCACTACCCCCACCTGCGCCGACATGGTCGAGATGTCGGATCGGATCCCGGACGGAGCTCCTCCAACGTGACGAGCGAGTGCAGATGACGGAGCTCACGGAATTGGTGGCCCGGCCTTCCCGAGTCGATCGGCGGGCCCGGCGCCGGGCTCGATCTGGCCGGGAGGTGCCGTATCGATAACCAGAGACGTTCTCCTGACGTACTCACCTCGAGCGATGGAGGTCGTCGTGATTCGCAGGTGCGTTGCTGTCGTGCTGCTCATCGTCGTCTGGCCGGCAGCCGCCGTTCCGCCACCGGCCGGGGCGCCAGCGACGCGCGACGGGCAGGTCCACCAGCCGTCTGGGCCACCCGTCCCGCAGACCGACCAGCTCGGGATCACCTGGGTGATGATCCCGGCCGGCACGTTCGAGATGGGGTGTGTACCGGACGACGACGAGTGCGCGACCTCCGAGCTGCCTCGGCACCCGGTACGAATCTCGCGGCCCTTTCTGCTGATGACGACCGAGGTCACGGTGGGCATGTACCGGCGCCTGGCGCCGCCGCCGGTGCAGCCGATGTGGAGCACGGGCGACCGCCAGCCGGTCGTGGATGTCACGTGGGGTGAAGCCCGCGGTTTCTGCGCCGCTGCAGGTGGCCGGCTGCCGACGGAGGCCGAGTGGGAGTACGCGGCACGCGGGGGGCGGGTCGGAGACCGGTTTGTCTGGGGTAGCGCCACCATGCCGCACCTCGGAGGTCGGCCCGCATCCAACATGGCGGACATCAGCGGAAGACGCGCCTACCCCTATCTGACCATCGTCGACGGCTACAACGACGGCTACGTCTACGCCGCGCCGGTCGGCTCGTTTCCGCCCAACGCCTACGGCCTGTTCGACATGGCCGGCAACGTGTGGGAGTGGGTGGCGGACCGGTACGACGCCGGCTACTATGCGAGGTCCCCGGTAGTCGATCCCAAGGGCCCGCCGTCGGGCCGCCTCCGGGTAGTGCGAGGTAGCTGCTGGTACGGCGATCCGGTAAGCCTCCGCGTCTCGAGACGCGGTGGGGACGAGCCGGTCCGCCGCCCGATCGGCGACGGCGGCGGCTTCCGCTGTGCGCGGGACCTCGTCCGCTGACCCCATTCCCTGCTTGCCCGGGGTGACCCGACAGCCTACCGCACTGGAATATACTCAGGTCAAGCCGAAGACGGCGCGTCGCTGCAATCAAGCTGGGGCGTGCCGTGGTGTCGACCAGAGAGGGAGATCGTCATGGGATTCCTCAACAACATCCTCGCGAAGCTGGGCCTTGGGACCGCAAATGCCCCCACGCCTGTCCCAACGCCCTATGTCCCGCCCGAGAGCCCGGTCGCGGCACCGATTGCTCCTCCGGCGCCGACCCCGATCGCGGTCGTGGATGTCGTCGCGAAGCTTGAGCAGCTCGCCGCCGCCAACCCGCAGAAGCTCAACTGGCGGGTCTCCATCGTCGACCTGCTGAAGCTGCTCGACATCGACAGCAGCTTCGCGGCGCGCAAGGAGATGGCCAAGGAGCTGGGTTGCCCCGCAGGGCTGATGGCGGACTCGGCACAGATGAACATGTGGCTGCACAAGACCGTGCTTGCGCGCATCGCCGCCAACGGCGGCAACGTGCCCAAGGACCTCCTGGACTGAGCATCTGGCTGACGGGCGGTGGGCTCGCCGGTCCGCCGCTCGCCTTTCGCGTGGGCGGATGATGCCCGTCCTCGTTCCATCACCCGAGACGAGCCCCTGTGCCCGTGTACAACTGGAAAGGTGGACCGTCATGTCCCGTTCGATGCTCGTTCCGCTCCTGCTCGCCTCGCTGACCGCCGCGGTGCCCGCGTTGGAGGGTCGCGAGCGGGTGCCGCCGCTGGCGTGCCAAGTCCACCTGAGCCAGCGGGGCTGGCAGCCCTGGGTCCGCGGCGGCGAGGTCGCGGGGACGCCCGATGAGGGGCTGCAAGTCGAGGCGGTCAAGCTGCGGATGGAGCGCACGCCCGGGAGGCTCCGCTACAGCGTCCATGTCAGAAGCACCGGCTGGACCGAGTGGGCCGAGGACGGCGCCATGGCAGGTACGACAGGAAAGAAGCGGCGTGTGGAAGCGATCCGTGTCGAGCTGGCCGAGCTCCCCGGCTGGAGCGTGGCGTACCGCGTCTACCTGCGCGGGCAGGGTTGGAGCGAGTGGGCGCGCGACGGCGAGGCCGCCGGGACCACCGGCCTGTCGCTGCCGGTTGAAGCGATCCAGGTGCAGCTCGAGCCCAGGCAGGGGGTCCAGCCGGTCCTCCGCTACCAGGTGCACGTCGCCGAGACCGGCTGGGAGGAGTGGCGGTCCAACGGCGAGACGGCGGGCGATCCGCGGGGCGGGGCCCGGGTGGAGGCCCTGCGCGTCGCGCTCGACGGGGCGCCTGACGCCGTCCTGCGCGTGCAGGCGCAGGTGCAGAGGCAGGGCTGGCAGCCCTGGGTTGGACCTGAAGAGGTGGCTGGGACGACAGGGGAGAGCCGGCGACTGGAGGCCATCCGCATCGAGATCGATGGTGTCCCCGACGCCTCGATCCGCTACCGCGTGTTCGTGTCCGGAGCGGGCTGGTCGGAGTGGGCCGCGGATGGCGCCGCCACCGGGACGGCTGGCGAGGGGCAGTCCATCCAGGCCGTCGAGATCCGGCTGGAGGCCCACGAACACCACGGCGGCCATCGTCTGTGATTTCGGGTACGCCATCCTCACCTTTCTCGTGGTGTTCCGGCACCAGCTCCCGTGCCTCCGGTCGTCACGTCGTCATGGCGGGAGCGCGCGGGGCCACCTCGTGGCCCACTCCCCGGTGAATCGGGACACCCCTCCGCCAGGTTCGGTCGTGGCGCTACGTCTGGATGGCCTGGGTATCGCGGTGGACGGCGAGTTCCCCGATCTGCCCAACGCCCATCAGGCGCATGTCCAGTCAGGCTATCGCCCCTGCCGGGGCTGGGCTACCCTTCCGGCATGGCGCGACCGGCAAAGCCGACACGAGAGCCTGTACGGGTGAGGCGGGGAGCGACCAGCCCGCGCCGCGTCGACACGCGCCTCGTGGTGCTGGGAGTGCTGGCGGTGATCGTCGCCGCGATTGCCCCGTACCTGGGTGCGCTGGGCAACGACTTCGTGTGGGACGACCTCAACCTCATTGTGCACGACGACGAGCTCGGCTCCAGTCATGGTGTCTGGCACCGGCTCGGTCAGGACTTCTTCGCCGCCGGCCGAGATCCCTCAGCGGCCGGATACTGGCGGCCCCTGATCACGCTGTCTTTTGCGCTCGACCGGGCGGTGTGGGGGCTGAGGCCGTGGGGGTATCACCTGACCAGCCTCCTGCTGCACGCGGCCTGCGCGGTGCTGGCGGTGCTCCTCGTCCGCACCATCACCTCGACCCTGTGGCCGGCGCTGGCGACCGGCGTGCTGTTCGCCCTCCACCCCATGCACGTCGAGAACGTCGTGTTCGTGTCGGGACGCACGGATCTCGTGGCGGCGCTGATGGGAGGGCTCGCGATGCTCTCGCACCTCGTGGGTTCACGGAGGGCCGACTCGCCCCAACGCGTGGAGATGCATCGCGGTCGATGGTTGCAGGCGATGGCAGTCGTGCTCTTCGCCCTCGCACTCCTCGCCAAGGAGATGGCGGTGGTGATGATCGCGTGGCTGGCGGTGATTCACCTCGTCGTCGAGCGGCGAGGCTGGCGGCAGAGCGCGGCCCTGGTCACACCGCTCGTGCTGGTGACTGCCGCCTATCTGACGGTGCGGTTGCTCGTGCTCGGGATCGGATTGCCGGAGCCCGGCTCGGTGCGACTCTCCCAGGTGCTCATGACCCTGCCGGCCACCCTGGCGCGCTACCTGTCGTGGTTGGTCCTGCCGACGAGCCTTCACGGTTTCGTCCAGAACCCGCCAGTGAGCTCGCTGGCCAGCATCCGCGTCGTCCTGGGGCTGGTGGTGATGGCTGCCGCGGCCGGAGGTCTCGCGGTGACGTGGAAGCGGTCGCGGCCGATGTTTGCGATGGGAGCGATGTCGCTGCTTGCACTTGCGCCTCTCTTCCACGTCGCCCCGATCAAGAGTCCACCCGACATGGGCCTCGTGATGGCGGAGCGCTTCCTCTATTTTCCGTCCCTGCCGTTTCTCGCGCTGCTTGCGCTTCTGGCCGCGAGCGTGGGTGAACTGCTCTCGGCCAGGGTGCGGCGTGTCCTGGGGGTCGCGGTCACGCTGGTCGTGGTGGCCTGGTGGTCGGCGATGATCGTCGGTCGGATCCCGGACTGGCACGACGACGTGAGCTTCTTCACCGCGGCCCTGCGCGATGCGCCCGACTCCCCAACCGTGGTTGCCAATCTCGCCAATGCCTACGTCGAGCGGGCGGACTTCACCCGCGCCGCCGCCGTCCTCAACAACGCTCCGGAGGTCGTCCGCCAAGAGCAGCCCGTGCGTCTCGCCCAGGCCCAGGTGCTGGCTGCGCAGGGCCGCTTTCCCGACGCCATGGCGGTGATGGAGTCGGTGGTCTCGACACGCTGGCCGGGTGACCAGCGGGCGCGTAACAACCTGGCGTGCCTCTATCGGATGACCGGCAAGCTGGCCGAGGCGTTGGCCATGCTCGAGGAGCTGATCCGGGAGGGGAACGAGCTGCCTGAGACGCACGTCAACACCGTCGAGGCGTACAGGGCACGCGGCGACCTGCCGCAGGCGATCGAGGCATGTCGCCGGGGCCTCGCACGGTTTCCCCAGGACCCGTCGTTGCAGGTGCTCTGCCGTGGCGCCTGGGCGGCCAGATGAAGGTCACCTCCGCCTGAGTTCCGACTCTCAGCATGAGCGTTTCTTTTCTGATAGCGCCTCCGACCGGTCGGCGGCCGTGGGCTGCGGCGATCAGCGTGCGGTCGACCTCGGATGCCCGCGCTGCTGCCTGGAGTCAGGCCACGACCGGCCTGCCACACGAGTCATGTCGGGGCGGGAAGCCGTCGAACCGGCCTATCGGGCGGCCGTGGAGGCGCCCGGCCGGGGAGTGCTGCTCGCCCCCGGTGTGGCGCGGAGCTTCATCTGCCGCGCGGCACCTGCGAAGGCCCCGGCATTGCCCAGGACGCGGCGCCAGCTCTCTGGCGATTTCCAGAGCATGCTCACGAAGTTCAGGACGCCGGCCGGGCGCTTGTAAAAGGCGCGGTAGAACCGGAGGTACAGCTCCTCGAGCCGCTCCCTGGTGAAGCCCCGCGGGATGAACACGAAGTTCGCGCAGTTCATCTTCTCCCAATCCTCGTCGAACTCGCCGTGCTCGAGGATGGTGTGGTAAATGGGGGAGCCCGGGAACGGCGTGAACTTCGTGAGGTTGACGTCGCTGAACGGGTGTCGCAGGGCGTAGGCGCCGGTGTGGGCGATCGACTCTTCCGTCTCGCCGGGGATGCCGATCATGAAGAGCCCCTTGGCTCGGATGCCCGCTTCGCGCAGACGATGCACCGTTTCTGCGACCTCTTCCAGGTCACTGCGCGTGCGGTGCGTGCTGATGAGGTCCTGATCCCCGGACTCCACCCCCAGGTTGATCATCCAGCATCCCCCGCGCTTGAGGGTCCGGATCAGATCGCTGTCGAGGTGGTTGGGACGGCCGATGCAGTTGAAAGTGATGCCGAGGTTCCGCGAGCGCAGCTTCTCCACGAACTCCTCGACCCGGGGCTTCTGCAGGGTGAAGTTGTCGTCGTAGATGTTGACGTGGCGGATCCCATAGCGGCTTCCCAGGAAGGCCAGGTGGTCGACGAGATACTCCGCGCTGTGGGCGCGGAACGAGCTGCCGAACACGGACCGATCGCAGTAGCTGCACGAGTAGGGGCAGCCGCGGCTGGTGATGAAGGTGGTGGCCGGTGAGCGGGGATAGTTGAAGATGGGCAGGGGATACGCGGCAGGGTAGCCCGTGAGCTTCTCGTAGGCGGGATAGGGCAGAAGGTCAAGATCGGAGAGCGGGCGCCTTGGCCCCGTGAAGACCGATTCGCCCTCGGGACCGCGGTAGGCGAGCCCCGCAATGTCCGGGGAGGGGACGAGGTCCGCCTGGAGGAGCTCCAGCAGCGTCGCCTCCCCTTCACCCACCACGATGATGTCCAACGCGTGGAACTCGCGCAGGAGTCGTGACCACAACGAGGTCGGGTGGGGTCCTCCGAAGAGGATGGGGACATCGGGTCGTGCCTGCTTGAGCCGGACGGCCAGCCGATAGCCGCCCATGAACCCTGCGGTGGTGGCCGAGAACCCGATGGCGTCGGGCTGGGTAGCGAGCACGGCCTGCACAGCCTGGTCCTCGGGAAGCGGGTGGGCGAAGAAGTCGAGGATGGTGGCGGGGAAGCCAGCCCGCTCGGCCACGGCGGCCAGCATGAGCAGGCCGTGGGGCGGCATGACGTTGGCGATGCGGACGATGTCCTTCGTGCCCGCGATCCAGTTCTCCCCCTGAGGGTGGACGAAGGTGATTCGCTTGGCCTGACCCATCGTCACGTGTCGCTCCGGACCGCAGCCCCGACCGGGAGAAGGCGCCGGCGTGCGGAGGGGTGCGAGTATAGGCCGCCTGACCGGTTCCCTGTTGCGGTAGGACGACTAATGTTCGTCATCGAGAGCGTCAACTGTGACGCACCTGGCACCCAGAGTGACTGCCAAGTTGGTGGGCACAGCGGCCGCCAACCTGATTGGCATTCATCTGGCAACGGCGCTCGCCAGGTCAAAGCTGGATTGGCAAGCACATGTGAATGGGCACTTTCCTGGAGTACGGTGGCCTTGGCGTCAAGATTGCTTGTTGGGAAAGATAGCGGGCGCACGGCGTCTGTCTGGAAGAAGGGAAGGTCACGATGCGAAGGAGTCACGAGTTGCTCGGGAGCCTCATTCTGTTGCTTGCCGCGACGCCGCTGTGGGCCTCGTTCACCGGCACCGACCTCTTCCTGCCGTCGGTAGGGGCGAGGCCGGGCGTGGCACCCGCCATCTGGTACACCACGGTGTACGTCCACAACCCCAACGCCACGGCGGCGAACGTCACCTTCTACCTGCTCGAGCGGCAGGCCAACCCAACCCCCTTGAGCTTCACGGACGTCATTCAGCCCGGCGACACCACCAAGTACGACAACGCCGTGCAGCTCATGTTCAACAAGCAGACGTTCGGGGCGATCCGGCTGGCCTCGAACATTAAGGTCCTCGCCGGCTCTCGCATCTACTCCCAGTCCGGGGAGCTCAAGGACTCGGTGGGGCAGTTCTTCGCCGGGACCCCGGCCTCGTTCGCGATCGGTCTGGGCCAGTCGACCGAGCTGCTGGGCGTGTACGGAACGACTCCCTCGGCCGACTCCACTTTCCGGTACAACTTCGGCTTCGTCGAGACGACCGGCACCGGCACCTGCGAGGTCAAGGTGACGGTGAAGGACTGGACCGGGGTGGAGTTTGGCAACAAGACCTACACCGTGCACCAGTGGGAGCAGATGCAGAAGGGGTTCAAGGACGAGTTTCCGTCGATCTCGACGCACAACGCGCGCCTGACGGTGGAGGTGACCTCCGGGACCGGCAAGGTGATCGCGTTCGGCTCCGGGGTGGCGAACGGCTCCCAGGACCCGGCGACGTTCGAGATGGCGTTCCGG
>DAONEV010000124.1:0-10932 GCA_035403265.1 Thermoanaerobaculaceae bacterium
GGTCCGCGAGGCTCTCCGCCGCCCTTCTCGATGCCTCGCGGAGCCGCTCGATCTCGGGCTCCAACTGCTCGGCGCTCAACACCGTGCAGACAACCGGCTGAGAACGGTTCTCCACGACGAGGGGAGGACCGATCGCGATGCCGGGCGAGACGCCCAGCCCGACCAGCATGCGGGAGTAATCCACTACTCCCCCTCCCCGAAGCGGTCCCGGACGAGAGCCTCGATCGCCTTCAGAGCCTCGACCTCATCATCGCCAGTGGCCCGGACCGTCAACCGGGTACCGCAGGGCGCGGCCAAGAGCAACAGCCCGAGAATCGACTTCCCATTCACCTCCTCCTCGTTGTGGAGCACCATGACGTGCGCCTTGAAGAGGCTGGCGGTGTGCACGAACTTCGCGGCAGCCCGGGCATGCAGACCCAGGCGATTGGTGAGCTCAACCTCAAGTTGCGCCATGACCCCCGCCCCCTGATGGCCGGCGCTCGAGGATCTCGCTGACCACATAGATGCTCTTCTGGCCCTTGTCCGCTACCACCCGAGCGAGCTGTCTCAACGGCTGCCCGCTCTGGCGTCGGACGCTCGCGACCTTGATGAGCATCGGCAGGTTCACACCGGTGATGACCTCGGAACGAGCCGGGTCCAGGAACCCGAGGGAGAGGTTCGTCGGCGTACCACCGAACATGTCGGTGAGCACGATCACGCCCCCGCCTGTGTCGAGCTCCTGCAAGGCGCGCGCGATCTCCCGACGGGCTGCGTCGGGATCCAGGTTCCACTCCAGGGTGATGGCGCGCGCCTGCTCCACAAGTGCAGGCTCGATCGCGCGAGCCGCGGCGAGCAGCTCAGCCGCCAAGCGTCCGTGCGAGATCACCAGGACACCGACCATGAGGCGGATTATTCCAGGCTCCGCCCCCTACCGCAACCGCCCAGCCAATCAGCAGATCAGGAAATCGGCGCTGCGGCAACGAGAAACGACGCCAGGTCCTGCCCGACGTGCTAACCAGCCGACATGCTGATCCGCTGACTTGCCGCACTGCTGACTGCCTGATCTCCTGATTCGCTGATGTGCTGGACCTACCGGTCCCGGTCGCGGTGCTGCACCGTGACAGCCCATTGGTTGGCCGAAAGATGGGCGGCCAGGCGCTCGGCGAAGTAGACCGATCGGTGGCGCCCGCCGGTGCAACCGAAGGCGATGAGCACCCAGCTCTTGCCTTCCTTGCGGTAGGCCGGCACCAGGAGGTCGCAAAGACTACAGATACGGTCCCATGTCTCCTCGACCTCCGGCTGCGCCTCGAGCCACTCCTTGACCGGCTGGTCGTCCCCTGCCATGGGACGCAGGCCGGGGACGAAGTGGGGGTTTGGCAGACAGCGCACGTCGAAGAGCAGGTTGGCGTCGGGAGGCAGACCGTACCTGTACCCGAAGCTCTCGCACCGCACGACCAGGGGCAGGGCAAGCTCGGTGGACGAAAACCGGGCGGCCACGAGGGCGCGTAGCTCGTGAGGAGTCAGCCCGCTGGTGTCCAGGATCTCGTCGGCCACAGCGCGCACGCCCGCGAGGTCTGCCCGTTCGACGGCGATGGCCTCGCGGAGTGGCAACGAGCGATACGGATGAGGACGCCGGGTTTCGGAGAACCGCCGCTCGATCGACTCGTCGCTGGCCTCGACGAAGACGACCCGCAGCTCTGGATAGCGCTCCTTGAGCCGGCAGATGAGGCCCGGGGCGCCGGCCGCGAAGCCTGGCACCCGGACATCGACGACGACGACCCAGGGCGGCGCCGGATTCGGCCAGACCTGGGCAAACAGAGGCTCGATGAGGTCCAGTGGGAGGTTGTCGACGCACCGGTAGCCCAGATCCTCGAAACAGCGTGTCACCACGCTCTTGCCGGAACCGGAGAGCCCGGTCACTACCACACCGCGCGGAGTGACGGCGCTCATGGCCGCTGCAGCTCCTGATCGTGCCGCTGCAGGTACTCGCGCGCCGCATCCGGCAGGCCACGCTGGTAGAGCAGGTACTTGCGGGCAGCACTTTCCACCATCAGCGAGAGGATCCGCCCGGGCGCCACCGGGAACGTGAGGGACGGACGTCGGACACCAAGGATCTCCTCGGTACTTTCGCCCAGGCCGAGGCGCTCCAGGGGGCCGTCGGAGCCAAAGACCAGATTGATGACGAGATCGATGGGCTTCGTGTCTCGGACCGCCACAACACCAAAGAGCTGCTCGATGGAGATCAACCCCAGTCCGCGCACCTCCATGAGCCCGCGCACGGCATCCGGTGCCTGTCCGAAGAGGTCGTCGTTGCGCAGCCGGAAGACGTCGACGACATCGTCCGCGACCAGGCGGTGACCCCGGTAGACCAGCTCGAGGGCACACTCCGACTTCCCCGAGCCGGACTCGCCAAGGAGCAACACGCCGATCGCGAAGACGTCGAGCAGGTCCCCGTGCAGGGTTTGGCGGGGCGCCAGCAGGAGCTCGAGCACGGCGGCCATGCGCTCGATGAGGAGCGAGGTCGTTGCGGAAGTCATGGCCAGCGGGACGCCGTATGTGTTGCAGGTGTCTGCAAACTGACCGACCACATGCTCCATGGACTTGCTGACCGCAATGAGAGGAGGCTCCAGTGCCACCAGTCCCTGAATCCGGTCCTGCGCCACGACCGGTGCCAGCGTGGCAAGGAAGTCGGCCTCGCCCGAGCCGATCACCTGGACCCGCCCCGGCTTCACCGACGTCAGGAACCCGGCCAGTCCCAGCCCCGGCTTCTGTAGCCTGGGGTTGACGACCGGCCGCTGAAGACCGCGTGATCCAGCCACGACCTGCAACCCCAGGTGGGAGAGCCGGGAATCCTGAAGCAGGCGCTCGACCGGGACCCCATCCGGCCGGGAAATCATGAGGCGTTCTCGATCCTGGCCAGCGTCACGAGCAGCTCGTCGGCGGCACGGGCGCTCTGGAATGCCTCGCGCGCATGCGGGTTGCGAAGGAGCCGGGCGATCGTAGCCAGGATCTGCAGATGTGCGGCCGGTTGCTCCCGGGGCGAGAGCACAAAGAAGAACAGCCGCGCGTGCTCCTGGGCCGGCCCGAACGCAATCGCCTCGGACAACCGGCAGAACGCCGTGACGATCGACTTGAGGCCCGGGACCTTGCAGTGCGGGATTGCCACCTCGTCGCCGACCACGGTGGCGCCAAGACGCTCGCGGTCGAGGAGAAGGTCCACGAGGTCCTGGCCGCTGCGAACCGCGCCCTGTTGGGCCAGGCGATCAGTCACGTGGACGAGAACCTCTTCCCGGGTGTGTGCCGGGATGTCCAGAAAGACGTGTTCCGGCTTGAGCAGGAAGCTGAGCTTCACGGGTTGTCCGCCCGGATCACAGGTCAGAAATCGGGCGTGACCAGCCCGTAGCTGCGGTCGCGTCGTCGGTACAGCACGCTGATCTGATCCGACTTTGCCTCCCGGAAGAGGATGAAATCCTCGCCGGAGCTCTCGAGCTGCAGCGCCGCTTCCTCGACCGACATCGGCACCACGGGCACGTGCTTGGTCTCCACCACCTCCGGCGTCCCGCGCTTGATGGACTCAGCCTCCACCACCTCGACACGCCAGGCCTCGCCGACACCCTTCTCCCGCGGCCGCTTGCGCGACGTGAGGCGTTGCTTGTGGCGGCTGGCCTGCTGCTCCAGCCGATCCACCACCTCTTGCAGCGAGGTCGCCCAGTCCGGGGTTTCAGCGGAAGCGGCCACCTCGAAGTCCTTGCCTCGGATGAACCCCTCGACGCCAATCCGGTGCCGCTCCTGGTTCATCGTCAGTCTGGCCTCCAGGATGGCGTTGAAGTACTTGGCCAGACGGGCGAACTTCTTCTGCGCGAGGGCGCGCTGCTGCTCGGTCAGCTCCGTGTTCCGGGCGATGAACTCAAGCTCCATGGATCCCCCTTCTTCCCACCTCGGTCAATCTCACGGCCTATTGTACCGCGCCTCATCGGAATGCGCGCCGCCGCTGCTCGGAGGACGGGATACCAAGCTCCTCCCGGTACTTCGCCACTGTCCGACGGGCGATGCGCACCCCCACCCGATTGAGCTGCCGGGCGATGCGGGCGTCGGAGAGCGGTTTGCCGGCGTCCTCGCTGGTGATCAGCTCTTTGATGCGCTCCTTGACGGCCATCGAGGAGATGTCCCCTTCCACGGCCGAGGAGATGGACGAGTGAAAGAAGAACTTGAGGGGTAGCACTCCCCGGGGTGTGGCGATGTACTTGTTGGCGACCACCCGGCTGACCGTCGACTCGTGCATCCCGATGTCGTCGGCTATGTCCCTCAGGACGAGTGGCTTGAGGTGGGCAACTCCGCGCTCGAGGAACTCCGACTGACGGCGCACGATGGCCTGAGCAACCCTGAGGATGGTGCTCTGCCGCTGCTCCACGGACCGCAGGAACCAGAGTGCGGAGCGCATGCGCTCCCGCAGGTAGGACCGCGACTCACTGTCGAGGCCGCGGCTCTGCAGCATCCGGGCGTAGCGCGAGGACAGGTGCAACCGGGGCAGCCCGTCGTCGACCAGCCCGACTCGCCACTCGAGATCCATCCGGCGAACCTCCACGTCCGGCTCCACCGGCGAGTTCCCCGTCGGGCCCAGGGCCGCACCGGGGTGCGGCGTGAGTCGCCGCATCACGGCGACGAGACGTCGGACATCCTCGTGGGTGATCGAAAACCGGCGTTCGAGAACATCCCAGCGCTGGTTGAGGACGTCGTTGAAGGCCACCTCGAAGATCTCGTGGACGCGGGCCATGAACGGATCCGGGTGCTCGGCCTGCAGGCGCTCGACCTGGAGCATGAGACACTCTTGCAGGGTGCGGGCGCCAATGCCGGCGGGCTCCAGACGCTGCACGAGCGCGAGCCCCTCTTCGACCAGGGAGACCTCGACTCCGAGCTGCCTCGCCAGCTCGTCGATCTCCGCATGAAGGTACCCGCTGGGCTCGAGGTTGCCGACGATGAACTCGCACACCAGCGCCAGCTCGGGTCGGACATCGAGCAGACGGAGCTGCTCGCAGAGCGCCTCGTACATGCTCAGATCCGCCGTCGAGGTGTTCTCAAGGGGGCCGTTCTCGTCGTCCTCCCACGTTGCGGCGACGGCCGGGACGTCGTGCAGGTAGTTGGCGAAGAGTGACTCGAGCTCGACCTCCCCGAAGGCATCCACCGTGGTGACGGGCTCCTCCGCGGGCTCGCCGTCGGCTCCTGCGAGCTCGGAGCTGGCCGGTGCCTCGCCCTCGTCGCCCAGTGGGGGTCCCGTCTCCTCGCGGGCTCCGTCCTCGCCTGGCGGGGCTGTCTCATCCTCGGTCGGCGCCTCCTCGGCCAGCTCGAGCAGCGGGTTGACCTGCACCTCGAGAGCGAGCGCCTGCTCGAGCTCGAGCCGCGAAAGCTGCAGCAGCTTGATCGCCTGCTGCAAAGTCGGTGTCATCACCAGCTTCTGGGCCAGCTTGAGGTGGAGTTTCTGTTCCAGCGCCATGACCTAGAGCTCGAATCCTTCTCCGAGGTACGCCTGCCTGACCATTGGGTCCTTCGCGAGTCGTTCGGGACCGCCGCTAGCAAAAACCTTGCCGTCCTTGATAATAGAAGCGCGATCGGTGATCTTCAAGGTGTCACGGACGTTGTGGTCGGTGATGAGGATGCCGTAGCCGCTGTCGCGAAGGTGGCGGACGAGCTTCTGAACCTCGATGACAGTGATCGGATCGATGCCAGCGAACGGCTCGTCGAGGAGCAGGAACTGCGGCGAGGCGACGAGGGAGCGAGCGATTTCGAGCCGGCGCCGTTCGCCGCCCGAGAGGGTGTCGGCGCGCTGGTGGCGGAGCTTCTCGAGACCGAACTCCTCCAGGAGCTCGGCGACGCGCGCCGCCGCCTCCTGCCTCGGAGTGCCCAGCAGCTCCATGACCCCGGCCAGATTCTCCTCCACGGTCAGGCGGCGAAACACCGAAGGCTCCTGGGGAAGGTAGGAGATACCCAGGCGCGCCCGCCGGAACATGGGGAGCCAGGTAACGTCCTGGTCACCGAGCAGGACGCTGCCGTCATCAGGCTGGATGAGCCCGACCAGCATGTAGAACGTCGTCGTCTTGCCGGCTCCATTGGGCCCCAGCAGCCCGACTACTTCCCCACCATGGACGTCGAGGCACACGCCATCGACCACGGCTCGGTGGTTGTAGCGCTTGACGAGCTGTCGCGCCTCGAGTCGCACGTTCCCTATGGCCGCCTCCGCCCAGGGGTCCTCGCGGATCCCTGCTCGGGTGGATGGTACAGCGTCTCGCTGGGACTGTCCTCCCCCCCGATGACGGCGACCGTTGCAGTGCGGCGACGCCACTCGAGCCGGTCTCCCTTGATCTGGTTGCCATCGGGCTCTCGCACCAGGACCGGGCTGCCCCACATCTGCAGGAGGTCCTCGGCCATGTCCAGGTGGCCGCGCTGGCCCGTGAGCTGGCGCCCGGTCCCGCTTTCCTGCAAGGTCACGCCTCCGTCGAGCTCCGCGCTCGTTGCCCGCCCGTCGCTGTCGAGGTGCACCACCAGCCTGCCGCAACGCGCCGTTCCTCTGGGGTCTCGGACCTCGACCTCGCCCTCGTAGACGGCCTTGCCGGCCAGGCGTTCGTAGGTCAACAGGCGTGACGTGACGACCAGCTCACCCTTCCCCTGGCTGTCCGCAAGAGGCGCGCGGGTGAGCACGTGGCCCTCGCCCCGCACCAGGTTCGCGGCGGTGTCGTAGTCGAGCCGGTCCGCGCGCACCAGGCGCTCGCCCTGCCAGAACCGGGTCTCACCGGCGAGAGAAATACTGGTGGCGGCCGGGGGCAAAACTGCCGTGTCAGCCGCGAAGTGGACGGGGATCCCGTCGTTCGCGGTGCCCGGCTCCCGCCTGAGCACGCCCCCGACCTTGCCCTTCGCCGTGATCGTGCCGTCGTCCGCTCCCAGGATGGTGTCGCACCAGCCATCCAGCTCCGGTGCCCCGAGCCTTACCCGGTCGTCCGCGGCCGAGGTCAGAGAGAAGCTCCTTGTGGCAAGGGCAGTCTCGAGCCCTCCTCCCGTCGCCCAGCGATCTCCTGCGTCGAGACGGACGTGGCCTGACGCAGCCGCCTTCGTGGGGCGGCCCTCGGCAAGGACGAGGCGCAAGCGGTCGCCCTCGACGCGCCTTGCGCCCTCGTGCGGCACGCCGAGCTGCGTGCCGCAAGCCAGCCCCTGCCCCTCCAGCCATTCCCAGGCCCCGGTCCTTCCCTCTCCGACCAGTCGCCAGGCCGTCAGCTCCTGCCAGCCCAGGGTCGCATCCAACCAGTGAATCCACACCCAACCCGGACGCGGGAGCGCCGCGGCGGCGACCTGCAGTTTCCCGTCAGGCAGACGGTCGACGGTCGTATCGCCGGCCTCTCCCTCGACCGGGGAGCCATCCGGGAGATATCCACCCAACCACACCGGTCCGGATAGCTCCAGGCGTCGTGGCTGACCCTCGGCGCTCTCGAGCTGCAAGCTGGCGTCGGCGCAGCGAGCCGTGATGGCCTGCCGGCCGAGCTGCAGGCCAGAAGGGAAGGTGAGAAGGGCCCGACGCCGGTCGTAGCGGACATGCGGCGTGAGCAGGATGAGGGACTCAGGCGATCCCTCGGGGCGAACGCTGATCGACACGCCGCCCTGCAGCTCGAGAACATCCTCTCCCAGTGTTACCTTCGCGTGGTCCGCGACGCCACCCCACCCCGCGCCCGCCATGGCCACGGGCCCGACGCTCTCCAGCCGGCCCTCCGCGCCCTTCAGCACGAAGCCGTCGGATCGCAGTGCCACGCCACCGCGCAGGGAGAGCAGCGTCTCGCCCTCCGTGCGGGCCTCCTTGCTGGCCACATTGAAGCGCCCGCGGTCGGCGGAGAGACCATAAGCAACCTCGCCCCGCGAATAGAAGGACACCTCGATGCCACGCAGCTCTGCCCAGCCGCTCTCGTACTCCACGGCCTCACTCGCGGCAACGCGGTACGAGACCTCGACGTCGGCCATGGAGCTGTACTCGACGCCCCGTTGAACGCGCACCGGGCGCTCGCCCGTCGCATTGGTCGGGACATCCGCCACTGCGGGCTCGCTGACCTGTTGGGTCGAGAGCTGGCGCTGGACGAAGACGGCCGCGAGCACGGTCAACCAGGCCAGCAGGAGGATGACCGAACCGCGACGCAGGAGGATGCGCCAGACGTTCACCGTTCGACGAACTTGCCGAGCGCCCGGAGCCTGGCCATGCGTCGGCGCGGCAGCTCGTCGCGCCCGATCCGACGCAGCTCAGCCAGGGCCTTGCGGATGGCCCCACCGGCGGTTCGGATCGCCAGGGCTGGATCCATGTGAGCCGCCCCCAGTGGTTCCGGAATGATCGTGTCAACCACGCCAAGGGCCTTGAGATGGTTGGCGGTGAGCCTAAGGGCATCCGCGGCGCGCTGCACTTCCGGCTGGTCCTTCCAGAGGATGGCGGCGCACCCTTCGGGTGAGATCACCGAGTAGACGGCGTGCTCCATCATCAGGACGCGGTCACCAACGCCGATTCCTAGGGCGCCGCCGGATCCGCCCTCGCCGGTGACGATGACGACGATCGGCACCTCCAGGCCGGCCATGAACTTGAGGTTGCTCGCGATCGCCTCGGCCTGGCCACGCTCCTCGGCGTCGAGACCCGGGAATGCACCAGGAGTGTCCACGAAGCTGATGATCGGCCGCCCCGATCGCTCGGCCAACTGCATCACCCGCCGGGCCTTTCGATAGCCTTCGGGGCGGGGCTGGCCGAAGTTGCGGTACAACCGATCGCGAGTGTCGCGGCCTTTTTGGTGACCGACGATCGCCACCGAGTCGCTGTCCAGCCTCGCAAGACCGGCGACGATTGCAGGATCGTCCCCGAACGTTCGGTCGCCGTGCAGCTCGACCCAGTCCGTGAAGAGACTCCGGATATAGTCGAGGGTGTAGGGGCGCTCTGGATGCCTGGCCAGGAGGCATTGCTGCCATGGCGTGAGTGACGCCATGATCCGCCTGGATTCACGTTCCAGCTCCTCCCGGAGGTGACTGGCCAGCGACTTGCCGGCCGCGTCGGCGATGGCCTCGGCATCCCGGAGCTGCCGTCGAAGATCCTCGATGGAGGCCAGAAAGGTCGGGGTCGGCGTCCCTGCCATGGTCTGCGACTCTAGTTGAGTTACCCAGCGTTGACAAGGCAAGTGGCGTCAGACGGGCGCCGCTCCAGCCACTCGCTGCCGGGCGACGATCTTGCGCAGCCAGGCCACATGATCCAAGCGTCTCGCGATCGTGTCGCGGCGAAACTCCCACTTCCCGGTTTTCGTGTCGGGGTTGTCCCGGCCTGGCGCCGGAATCGCTGCCGCGATCGCAGCGGCCTGACTGGGCGAGAGGTCGCGGGCCGCGGTATCGAAGTAGTGGCGGGCCGCCGCCTCGGCACCGAACAGCCCAGGGCCGAATTCGACGATGTTGAGGTAGATCTCGAGGACCCGCCGCTTGCCCAGCCTGCGCTCGATCCAAAACGCCAGGCGCGCCTCGCGCAGCTTGCGCCCCAGGCTGCGTTCCCCGGAGAGGAAGAGCATCTTGGCGACTTGCTGGGAGATCGTGGATGCACCTCGCAGCCGGCCCTCGTCCCACCACTCCCCGACGACCTCCCACATCGCCCGCGGATCCACGGCGCCGTGTCCGAAGTAACCGATGTCCTCGCCGACCAGCACGGCCAGGGTCAGCTCCTCGGAGAGCTCCTCCATTGGCACGAAGACGTGCTCGGGCCGGCGGTGCAGGCCTTGCCGCTGCCAGAGCTCCTCCTGGCGCGCCCAGCTCGCCCAGCGCAGCGGCAGCGGTCCCTGCCGCCAGGGGGCCAGGTCGGCTCCCGGGCTGGCCCACCACACCCCGAAGGCCACCGCGGCAGCGAGCCCGAGCAGCCCCACGGTCAGGCATCCGGCCCGGCACCAGGGCATTCGGCGGCTCAACTTGGGCCACCCGTTGCGAAGTGAAGGACCCGAGGCAGGCGAGCGTCGATGGCGCGCCAGATCTCGAGCGCACCGGTGGCGCCGAAGAGGCCGGTCTGGGCGTTGCCATCGGTACCCACCCAGACCACCATCACGTGGGTGGGCCGAAGGCCGACGAACCACGAGTCACGGCGTTCGTCGGTCGTGCCAGTCTTCGCCGCCAGCCAACCCTCGAGCCCTCCGGCGAGAGCGGCCGCTGTGCCCCACCTGGGCACCTCCTCCAGCATGGCGAGGACACCCTCCGCGGCCCGTGGATCGAAGACCGTCGAGATCGACCCGGAGTCTGCGAGCGACCAGCTCAGGGCCGGCAACCGCCCCTTGCCCAGCAGCGAGGCGTAGGCCCGTGCCACCTGTAGTGGCGATGCCTCGAAGGCTCCCAGAAGGATGGCGGGATTTGGCTTGTCGACGGAGAAGCCGAGCGCGCGAAGGCTGTCGGCAACGCGAGGCACACCGACGTCCAGGCCGACGCGAACCATGGGAACGTTGCGCGAGAGCGAGAGAGCCTCGCCCAGCGAAATGTCGCCCCGGAACTCGCCATCGCTGTTCTGTGGCTCCCAGGACCCGGTGCCAACCTCGACCCGCAACGGACGGTCCTCGACCGGGCTCGCGGCCGTCCATCCGCGCTCCAGCGCCAGCGCGGCCACGAACGGTTTGACCAGCGAACCAATCGGCCGGCGCGCGTCGACAGCTCGGTTGAACTCCCCGGGCTGGCCGCTCCGGCTCCCGGTGATGGCCAGGATCCGGCCGTCGACCCCGAGCGCCACGACCGCAACCTGGAGAGGATCCCCCTGCCGCGCCAGCTCACGTAGGCGAGGTGTCCGCTCCTCGATGACTTCCAGACCGGCCGCGACGCCGGACCAGACCGCGGTCGCGATGTCCGCGTCCACGGCCGACGACAGCTCGCGGGCCCCATTGCCGGCGGCCAGGATGGCCTCGACCGCCTGCCCGGCAGGCGGCCAGC
>DAONEV010000125.1:0-10923 GCA_035403265.1 Thermoanaerobaculaceae bacterium
CACCAGCCCAGCTCCCCGGATATCCATTGCCGAAGCGTGGAGCGCGAGTCCCCCGGTGCCGGGCAGAAGCGCCCACACAGCGGTCTGAATGGTCACGGCAAGAGGGTAGGAGAGCTCCGTCGATCGCCAGAGCCATCCCTGTCTGTGGGAGGGATCGACCGAGGCAATGAAGCTGGTGTTGCCCATCACGACGCGGTCACCCTCCACGGCCGTCCCGTAGAGCTGGTGCTGTGGTCTCTCCAGCGTCGGGACTGGGATCTCCGGGCTCGTCACAATCCGCAGCTTGAAGCCGCCTCCCGTACCGAAGTCGAACGGCGTCGGCCTGCGGTCAACGATCTGAGCGAGTAAGGCCCGATCCGACGCAGAGAGCAGGTCCGAAGGCTGGATGTCGAACGGCAGACCAAGCACCTGCAGCACTTAGTCGTTGCCCTTCGGTTCGCCCAGTATCTGCTCCCACAGCGCAAAGCTCGGATAGCGGGCGCAGACGGAGCCGGCATACCGGATCGCGAGCGCCGGGCAGAACTGCGCGCCAGGTGTGCCTCTTCCGTCGCCGGCCAGCCAGGCCGAGGCGGCGTTGGCCGCCTCGGCCGCCTCGATGCGCAGCGCCGAGTTCCGCCAGATCTCAGCGATCGAGGTGAAGCGCAGGTTGCCCATCGAGCTGTGACGCCACCTCAGGCATGGGAAGACGTTGCCTTCGGGGTCGATGGCCACCGTCGTCCGCCCGACCCCGCAGGCTTGACCGGACGCGGCAGGTGCTGCGGTGATCACTGGCATCACCTGAGCCAGGTGTTGGATGGTCGCCGCCGAGGCCGAATGGACGAGAGCCTCACGGTGACCGTCCTCCGCAGGGAGGATCTCGCTGCTGAGCCGCCACGGGACCCCCCAGTCCCTGGCAAGCTCGCCGATAGCCTCGAGTTCGGGCTCACTGTCGAGGGTGAGCGGGGTCTTGAGGACCAGCTTGACCCTCCGCTCGCGTAACCTCGCGCAGGCGGCCATGGCGGCGTCGAAGGAGCCAGATACTCCGGTTGCGGCGTCGTGGACCGGTGCTGAGGCGCCATGAAGGCTGATCTCCACTGACGCCGGATAGATCTCGGCGAGATCGTCGGCTTCGTCATTGCCTAGAAGTGTCCCGTTGGTCAGGAGATGGACTGCGTACCCCATCCCCCGTGCGAGTCGCATGAGCTCGATCGCCTGGGGATAGAGCAGCGGCTCGCCACCGGTGAAAGCCACCGAGAGCGCACCCAGGGTGCGCAAGTCGCCGAGGACCTCTCCCCAGGCCGACAAGGAGAGCGCGTTGGCGTTCCCGCTGCGGTGCTTGTAGCAGAACCCGCAGCGCAAGTTGCAGTTGCTGGTTAGCTCGATCCGCACGTTCACAGGGACCGCACGGCGGGCCATCTCGGCCCACCAAGTCGCAAGCCCCTGCGGCGGGGCTCCCTTCATTCCACGTGGACCTCAACCAGACCACGAGCGAGGAGACTGGCCACGAGCTCGCGAACATCCACCAGAGCCTGATCGAGAGTCACGTCGAACTCGTCCACGAGGGAGGCTGCGAGCGTTTCCACGTGCTCGCCCGCGAGGAGACGCTGGAAGACCAGCGTGCCGGTGAGGTTGAGGCCGATGGTCGCGTCGGTGACAAGGTCGAGCAGGATGGCGCACTCACCAACCACCTGCCAGGCAAGATGTCGGGTAGGAGTCAGTTTCGTCAAGGCCACATCGAAGCTAGCCGCACTCCGGCTGACCGCTGCCAGGCTCGAGCCCCGCGGACTGCCCAAGTGCGGTGCGGATGGCTGACGTTTCCACCCAGGCCATGGCCGGCCGTACCCATGGTTTCTTGACCTGGGGCTCCTGGGCTACTGGCTTGCCATCCTCTTTCTCGCGATCCTTCATGCTCACCCCCCTGTGGCAAAGAGCATTGTGCTGCAGGTCGATGATAGCACCGACGCCGAGCGCGGCCGCCCTCGAGGACGGCCACGCGCGGCACACTCCGGGTCTGGGCGAGGTCTACGGCTCGATTGCGAACTTCGTTGCCGCGCACGGGGAACCGGCACCTGTCGGCCAGACCTCCGCCGTCCAGGTCCCGTACATCGACGAGAGGAAGATGTCCGACCCGGCCAACGGTAGCCGCCAGCCAGCCAGCTCCACCTTCCGGCCATCCACCGTCACGTTGCGGGGCTGCACCACGTCAGTGGGTTGTGAATAGCCCGCCACGCTGCGTGTCTGGTCGTGCTCCCATCCCATCCCCACGGCGACCGGGACGACCTGATAGAGGTGGCCATTCGGGGTGTAGAGCCGCACCTCGTAGGTCGGCCCGTGGTCCATGACCCGGGGGAGGACGATCCCGAGCTCAAGCTCGTCGGCTCGCGTCGCTGCCACGGACGTCTGTCTTGCACCAAGCCGGTCACTTGCCACGCCGGCCACCACGGGTGTGACAAGAATCCCGTCACAGGTCACGTTCTGGGAGGTCTGGGCGAGAGCGGAGACGGCCAGACCAAGCAGCACCAGGGGAAGGGACAGGGTCAAGGCAGGGGTCTTCATCACTCGCCTCCTTAGAACGGGGCCGTCACGGAGAACACGGCGCCCTGGTCAGAGCCAACGACGATCTGCTTGGTGGTGCTGTCATAGGCCGGGTGGCCGATGGTCTTGGGCTCGGCCGGGTCGCCCAGCTCAAGCCAGGTTGGAGTTGCCGAGGGCACGTCAACTTGATACAGCCGGCTGCTATCACTTCCGACGTAGAGCTTGGTGCCGACCAGCACGGGGAAGGAAGCCGACGGGACGTTCACGGCAGTAGCCCAGAATAGGCTGTACCTCGCACCCAAGTCATTGAGCGCGTGCACGTGGTTGGTCGTGGTGGCAAACAGGCGGGCAGATGCGGTGTCCCGCCACAGCCCCTTGACCGGTCCCGCCCCTGTCGCATACGACCACTTGAGGGCTCCATTCGACGTGCTGACCGCCATCACCGAGCCGGCGTTGTTCCCGAAGTAGAGCGCACCGTTGCGGATGGACATTGTGGTGTCGGCATCACCTCGTGCCCACGACCAGACCTTGCCGACGGTGGTGGCCGTGAACTGGAGGCACCACGACGTGTGATCGCTGCCACCTGTCTTGGCGTGTGAGAGCACGTACAGGCGGGACGTGGCGTACTCCACGATGATCTGGGAGTTGATAATGCCCATTCCGCTGCCACCGCCACCGTTGTCGAATCTCCAGGCCACCGTCCCGTCAAGAGCCTTGAGGGCGACCACGGCGTTGTCCCCGCCCGGGTTACGTGTCCCCACGAAGACAAGGCTGGCGATCCCACCGAAGTCAGTGAACATCACCGATGGTGTGGTCTGCACCACACTCGCGAGGACCTCGCTCTTCCAGAGCTCGGCACCGGTGTCGGCGTTCAAAGCGTACACCCGGCCGTCCTGGGAGCCGGCGAAGACGACGTTCTTGGTGCCACCGATAGTGGTGGTCGTGAGGCCAAGGGAGGTGAGCCGGCCGAGAGCGGGACCGTTCATGCCGGCGTAGGGCCTCCAGCTCGTTGGCCAGGTGCCGCCGCCGACCCCTGCCTTCATGGCGTGAATGAGCCGGTTGTTGGACGCGGAGTACGAGCCGACACCGGCCCGGATTGCGGCTGGAGCCATGGCGGTCGCGCCGGTCGAGTAGGCCCACTTGGCGGCACCGGTCGTGGCAAATGGCCGGGCGGTGCAGAACCGTCCAGAGGACCACTGGCCCTGGCCGTTAGCCTGGAGGTTCACGAAGGCGGCGTAGTGGTAGGTAGTGCCATTGACGATGCCACCGAAGTTGCTCGGGCTGTGGGTGACCGTCCCCTTTCCGCCCGCGGCGCCGGCGACGTTGACACATACGCCGTCCCCGGGACCGCTGGGCTGCTCGTCATTCCTCGCGCAGATCAGGGTTGTGCCGTACGGGGCAGACGGATTGACCCACTCGAGGGTGACGCTCGCGCTGCCGGCCCGGGCGGTGAGTACCGGGACGTTGGCAACCGTTGCGGTGCACTCTGCCTCGCTCGCGATGCGCACGAGGTTACCATCAGCATGACCCTTATAGCAGGCGCCATCGCCGTCGCCTGTGGTGTCCTCGGCACGCACGATGTAGGTATAGGCCTCACCGGCCGGGGCCGTGCTGTCCACGAACGACATGTCCGTGATGCAGGTCGCGAGCCGGTTGCCGGGATCCGGCGTGAAGTCGGGATCGGCGGAACGGTAGACCGTGTACACAGGCGGCCCGGACTTGCACACCGGCGTCGCCGGGCCCCAGCTTAGCTCGATGCCACATCGGCCATCAGAGAGAGGGGCTGCGTCCCCAAGACCCTCGAAATCGGGCTCGTCGACCCTGCCATCACAGTCGTTGTCGAGGGCGTCGCAGATTTCGGGGGCGCCAGGATGAATAGTGGCTCTCGAGTCATCGCAGTCGCTGTTGTCAGCAACGAAGCCTGTCGGCTGGGTGCAGGATCGGGTGGTGACAGCCAAGCTTCCGTAGCCGTCACCGTCGGTATCAGCGAACCAGGTCTGGATGTGGCAGAACGAAGCCGTGACAGCCTTGGCGAGGTTGGTCGTGATCGTGCAGGGTCCCGTCCCGGAGCACCCCTCGCCGCTCCAGCCGAGAAACTGGGCATTCGGGTCGTCCGCGGCAGCAAGGGTGACAACAGCGTTGTAGTCGAAGTTCGCCGAGCAGGTCGATCCGCAGTTGATCCCAACGGGGAGTGAGGTCACGGTTCCAACATCGCCTTTCAGGACGGTGAGGGTCTGCGGGCAGGGGAGCACGAGGATCGTCACGTTGGTCTGGCCGGTGCCACCCTGACCGTCGGTCGCGACGTACGAGAAGGCGTCGGGTCCACAATACCCTGGGGGAGGAGTGTAGGTGAACGAGCCGTCTGCCTCCGCCGCGACCGCTCCGCCGAGATCGGAGGACGGACTGAACATTGCAACCGCGAGAGTGTCATGGTCGGGATCGGAGTCGTTGCCGAGCACGCCAGGGGCCGGGATCTGCAAGCTGGTCTCCCCCAGCCTCTGGTCGGCGTGAGAGCCGGTCAAGCCATCTCCGGCTGGTCTGGGCGCCGGTGCCGGTGAGGGAGGCGTCGTGGTCAGAACCGCTTCGTAGGTGTCATCGGCCGCGTGGGGCGCCTGATTGTTGGGATCGCCGGACAGGCACGTCAGGGTGACGTCATTGCCGGTGTTGCCGACGTAGCTGATGACGAACGGAAGGGAGTTGACTTCAATGGTCGTCCCCTCCGGCATCCCGGCAAATGTCCCGCTGATGGCGTCGCCGCCGTCATTGTCGACGACGACGAAGACCTGGCCTCGAGCTGGCATGAACCTGAGCGTCACGGCGAGTGCGGGTTGGTTGTTGAGAGCAACAGTGCCCAGGACGGTGACGCGGTCGTAGCTCTGACCGGGAAGCGGACCGTTGAGATCGAGCTGGAGACTCCCACCGTTCACGAATAGGTCCCCGGTCGAAAGGACGCCTGGCTGGTCGACCGAGAGACTCTGGCCGGGCCCGAGCGTTATGGCGTCGCACGTCACGGACCCGATGGTCCCGACGCCTCGCAGGGGGCCTCCCCTGGCCGTGAGCGGGCTCGCCTCAATCGTGCCATTGACGGCCAACTGCTCAGCCTCCGTCGGTCCGGTGTTGGCATTGACGCCATCGAGCACGACGTCGTTCGCAGCCACGCCGCCCCATCCGTTGATCCTCCCGGTGACCGCAACTTGGACACCACGCAGCGTCACAAGGTGCGCCCCCCCCTCGATGGTCCCAGCGAGGACGAGCGGGTTGCTGGAAGACTCGCCGGCGAGGGTCTGGGAGGCCGTAAGATCGAGATCGGCCACAATAGTCACTCCACCAGCAGGAGCGCTGATGCCACCGCTCAGAGCGACCGGGTTGCCCTCGATCTGGTAGTTGCCACCCGCAGGGAAGCTCAACGACCCGAAGACGGTCCTGGCCAGGTCATTCGTGCTGTGCCTATTGGCGCTTTGCGACAGGAACACAAGCTGGTCCCCTGGGCCCGGCACTCCGCCGCTCCAGTTGCCCGATTCTGACCAGATGTTGCTCACCGTCCCGACCCAGGTTCGGGTCCCGGCCCCAGCCACGGAGCCCGCCATCAGGAACGCCAGCAGGCCGAGGAATGGCAGTGTCAGTCTGAGCTTCGCGGTTCGCATGGTATTCTCCCTCTGATAGATGCGATCGAATAGCTGAGTCGGTTCGACCCAAGGAATGTGCTTGGATGGGTTGAAGTGGCAACGACCCATGGGCTTCTGGTCGAGACTGGTCGGCCGGGCCAGTGAACGGAGCAAGCCGCGCAGCCGGGAGGTCCACGCCCCGCGATGGCAGGGGTTGATCACTGAGGCTCCAGGCGAGAGGGTTGGCTCTGGCACGGCTCCCATGGGCCATGTGCTGGTCGCCTGGGTGCTCGCATGGGTGGTGTGCCGTAGCATCTTCTTGCCCTCCGCCACGTGTCTGGAGCACGATCCGTGCCACCTTCATCGGTGTTCATAACTGCTTATAGGGCAAGTAATACCGTTCTTTCATCGAGTCGGTGGGAGTGTGGGTTGTGTTCGATTACCGGTCACGACTCAGTGGCTCGCAGCTCTGGATCAGAGACCCGGTCGCTGCAAGGCGATCACTTTCGGACAAGGAACACCCAGGGCAGAGTCAGCCGTGATGACTTCGAACCTGCGTGCTTCATTGGCGTGACCGTGCCTGCCCGGATGTGGGCTCCTGGCGGGGGAGGGGTGCGGCTGTAGACGGGTGGTCAGATCGAGGTGAGCGCTGAGACGATAGAAGTCCGGAGCGACGGAAGCCACTCCGGACCGGGGGTTGCGAATCAGTAGCGCTAGGAGGCTATTGGGTTGGCAGTGCTAGCGCAGGTAAACAAGTCTGCCTTGCCACAGGTTCCGGCGACGAACTCCACGGGTTGCGTGAACAGAACCTGGGGCGGCTGGTACGGAGCGTTGTCGGCCGGCAGGCCAGGTCCGCCTGGGCCGAACGGGTCGATGGGGGTCTCCTCGCTCATCACTCTCCTCCCTAGGGCTCGCCTGGACCGACAAGCGGTGGGGGGGATGCAGGCAGAACGGACCGGAGCCGCACTGCCGGATCGCCAAGAAGGTTGTAGAGGACTCCTGTCCTCATGTCGCCGCCGTTGCTTGCCAGCCGTGCAAGGGCAGCCGTCACGGCGCTGCCGATTCGCGGTTGCCGGTTGCCTCCAGGGGGTACTGAACGAACCTCGTCTGGGGTGCCGGTTGCCATGAGCGCGGCAGCGAAGTACTGCGCCAGCACCTTCGAGTCCGGGTGGTTGCCGACGCCACTCGGAGCCCAAACGGCAATTGCCCCTCCACCATCCCGGCGCACCAATGCCTCGCCCAAGGAGTCGATCCCAGGGATCTCGAACCTGCCGATGACGCAGGTCATTGAGGCCACCAACGGTAGACGCTCCTCGTTGGAGAGGTCTGCTATGTCGGTGGTGACCAGCAGCCCTTCCGTTGCCCAGCGGTCGTGGCCGCCATGGCCGAAATAGCTGACCAGGGCCGCACCCGACCTCCACTCGCTGAGCAGTGTCGCCCGGGCCTTTGCAAGAGGAAGCGGCCCAAGGTGGACCGGCTCGGCCGTCAAGGTACCGGGCAAGAAGGGAGCCAGGGCGTCGCTATCCGCTCCGAAGTCGACGCCGCCCTCGGGGTTATCCGCCACCAGCAAGGCGTGGCCAGCCCATTCGCCGGCCTTGGATTGCTCGAAGGCCCGGATCTTGTCTACCTGGGCTGTCAGCTCCCCAGGGCTCGTCACTGGCAGGCGCCCGATGGCAAGGTCGGGCACGCCGTCGTGGCCGATGACGTCGGCTAGCGTGGTGTCGGACGAGAAGAGCCCGGCCGGCGTCGAGACCAGGAGTGGCGGCACCAGGTTTCCTCCGAAGCCGAGGAGATTCTTGTAGTCGTAGGTGCCAGCGCCGGCAAGCACGACCATCGACGGGCCTGGGGCCCAGGAAGCTCTCGCATAGGCGAGAAACGACTGTATGGCCCGCGGAGAGGGCAGACTGGAGTTGAACTCGTCATAGATATCCTCAAGGTCCACTACCTGGGAGCGCAATCCAGTGTCGCGCCGGAGGTCCGCCAGGCCCTCTGCGGCCCCCACCAGCTCTGGTGCGGTGATCACCACGTAGTCAGCCGAGTTCTGGCGCGTCCGCAAGCTCGACTGATTGTCGCGCCAGATCCGGGCCGGCTGCTTCACTCCGGCGCCGCTCGCCAGGAAGAAGGCCCGGGAGGTGGTGGGCGCGGCAAACGTGACCTGGAACGCCCCATCCTTCGGCTCGACCCGGACGAGACCGAAAAGCCTCGGGCGGAAGTGGTCGGTGATGTCGAGCACCTTGACTGTGCTGTCTGCGAACCCATTGACGGTAACGCCCTTGGCGGCCCGGGAGGTCACAAGCAGAGCCGAGCTCTCGGCCTCGTGGCGGCGTTCATAGCTCACGTCAATGCTGTCGAGGTAGATGTAGCTGTAGGGAACTCCTGGGTCCTTGACGGCCTCAACCTCGATGGTGTTGTGCCCGTCGCGGAGAAGGGACTGCTGGAAGGTGCTGGTTACCGTGTGGGCCGTGATGCCCTCCCACCATCCCTCGCCAACCATGGTGCCATTCACAAAGACGCGAGCGTGATGCTCCTTCGTAATGCCGGTGGCGCTGACTCCCTGCAACGCGACAGCGAGCGTCGCCTGCAGAGAGCCGGACGCCACCGCAGGAATATCGAGGGTGAAGGGCTTGCGGCCATTCTTCGCGTCACCAGCCAGCAGGTAGTCCCAGAACCAGAAGTCGCCCTCCGCGTTGAGCGGGCCGTTGATCACCGGGTAGAGGTCGACCTCGGTGTGCCTCGTGGTGGGCGAGGACAGGAGTCCCGGGCCGTCCGGCGGGGCGCTGCCGCCAGCCTGCATGCGGAGGCCCTGCGCGAGCGTGAGAACGTAGATGTTGTTCACAGAGAAGGGGCTGTCGAGACCCTGCCCGTAGAAAAACAGCCGGTCGCCGGATGCGGATGGGAGCCACGCCACCGAGGCACCCCGATTGGAGAGTGCGACCATGCCGGCCAGTATCTTCGCCTGGACGGCGGCCGGAGTGAGGCCGAGAACTGGGGCGAGGGAGGCGGCGCTCACGTCGTACAGGCCGTCAGTCGGTACTGCGATCTTGGCACCCGCCGGGTGGCCGTGCGCCGCATCGGATGTCGGGCCGTCCGGGAGGGCAGGTTCCGGCTGCTGCGGCCACGGCGCCCGGGACACGGCCTCGGCGTCCCAGCGCTCGGGGTCGTCCTGCGGTTCTGTCTCGAAGACACCCAGCTCACGCTCGTTGCCCGAGCGCTCGATCTCGATCAGGCGGTAGACCTGGGTGGAGCGCGAGTCGGCCGCACGGTCCACGAGCTCGTAGGCCGCACCTTGTGGGGCTTCAGGCAGCGCCGCGACCGGCTCCTCGCTCACTGCCACAAACGTCTTCGATCCCGGTTCCCGCCGCTCGAGACGATAAGCGGCGGTACCCGCCTCGGACGCCGTCTCCCAGCGGACGAGCACGCCCTCCCGGTGGCGGTAGGTCGTAAGGGCGGAGGCCACCGCTTGAGTGAGAAGGCCCCGGCTGACCTGCAACTGACAGAGTGGGCCGAGCGTCATGCGTGCCCGTGCCTGGGTGCTGCCCGTCTCGTCCACATAGGTCGCCTTCGTACCATTCGGCAGGGATGCCGCGGCAGTGACCGGGATGGGCTCTGCTCCTCCGGAAACCGGGTAGAGACGCACGTTGTAGGCAAGGATGGCGGTCGTGCCGGCGGGTACGGTGCCGGGGTTCCAGGTGATCGTCCCTGAGCCTCCAGCCGCCGGGGTCGTGAAGGTGCCCTGGCTGACCTGACCTCCGCAGTTGGTCTGGTAGCACGTGGCCTGTCCGCCAGGGATGTTGGTGGTGACCGCGTTGGTGGCCGGCGAGCCGAAGGTGATGGCCCACGGTGTCGGATTGACGAGCTTCACGGTCACCGTGACGATGGTCTCCGTGGCGTTGGCGACCGTCTGCGAGCCGGAGCGGTAGCGTACCTGCTGCTCGAGGTACGGCTTTGCGGGAGCCGTGCCGGCATCGGTGGGCAGGTAGACACGAATCGAGTTGTCCTGTTGCCACTGCGCCGGCGGGCTGGTCGGGTTGGTGTAGTCGGTCATGTAGAACGTGTAGATGTTGCCGTTCCCCGCCGACCACTCCACCGAGTTGTGCCTCAGCCGCCAGATGCCGTAGCTGGTGGCATTGGAGCTGTCGGCCCAGCCGGTGACCGTGTTGTGACCCCAGACCGTCGCTCCTGACGCGTTGATCGTGTTCCCGACCTGAGCCCAACCCGCGGGGCTCTGCGATCGATCCGGCCGGTCGAAGGCGAAGGTACCGGCGCCATCACCATCCCAGTTGTGCATGTAGCACGAGCAGCCCGACGTCACCCACGGGTAGTTGACGAAAGCGCGCTGATCGATGGCGGACTGGTTGGCGTCGTCGGTGCCGTACTGCGTGTAGGGTTGGTAGTAGACGTTGAGCTCGGTTCCACCCGCGGACGAGTCGCCGTCGTGGGCCCGCAAGCCGAAGGCGCTGATCTCGTCGCCGCCCGCTGCCGAGAGATCCACGCGCACTTCCCAGTGACCTGCTGTCAGCGAGAACGCACGACGGAGGGCTACCGTCGTAGTCCGCCAGCGAGTCACACCGGCTGTGAACGTGGCAGTGCCGGTCGATCCGGGAATTGCCTGCGTCGCCCAGGCGCCAGAGCCGCACACGCGCTGGCTATTAGCGGTCATGCCAGTTCCGGATCCGGCATCCCATGCCTCGGTGTATCCAGCAGGTTGGGTGAAGGCAACATTGGGTCCGGCAGCGGCAAGACGAAGCAAGAGGGTGCCGGAGGTGGTGGTCGTCACACTTGGCGCGAGCGGGTTGGCTCCCGT
>DAONEV010000126.1:0-10907 GCA_035403265.1 Thermoanaerobaculaceae bacterium
CGTCGACGTACCAGCCGTCGGCGCCCATGAAGGGGACCTTGAGGCCCAGGGCGTACACCCCGGCGAGCATGAGCATCATGACCGGAACGAAGAACGGCGAGGCATACTTCGAAATCCGGGTGAACTTCTCGGCCATGGACACGGCCTGCTCGAGCTGCTGCTCACTGATCTGGCGGCCTGATCGCTCCATGCGCTCGCGGATCGTCCCGGCCATGTCGATGCGCGGAGCAATGACGAGCTGCGCCGCGAGCGAGACCACCATCAGCACGACCACCGGCCACACCCAGGACGGCTTGATAACCAGCTCCTTGAGCACCGCCGAAGGCTCGAAGAACATGCCGATGAGCTTGGCGAGCCCGCCGCGGGGCGTTGCCGGCTCGACAATGGGCGCCTGCATTCCAGACTGTTCGTCCATCCTCGTCTCCTTCCACCCTTGCGCCGCCGCCCGCCATCGGCCGAGCATCTCACCCTCATGCTTCTGTCGGCGCTTGGCAGCTCTTACGCTGCGACGGCGAAGAGGTTATACCAAATGATGGTCACCGTCGCCTGACCGGGGCGACGGTGACCGGAGGAAGGATGGAGCGGTTCCCGGATTGCACCATGCCGGTTTGACCCGGCTGCGGGTTAGTTGCATCCGGCCCGCACTCGCTCATACGCAGCAAGTTGCCCAGAGGGTTCACGGCCGGGACCAACCGGTGGGCCGACGGGACGAGGAGCACCATGGTGGGTACGAAATCCTGCCATCGGCTGGCGAAGACCGACGCCCGTGGCAACGGCTGCGCGAGTCTCCCCTAGGCTTGCGAACCCAGGAAGAACACGACGTACAGCACAGCGAACAGGCCCAGCACCAGAAGGTGAGGCAGAACGCGGGGAAACACGTTCTTCTGACCGCCCCGGCGGGCGATCATGACCAGGGCGACGAGCGAGCCGGCGGCTCCTCCCGACACGACCATGAACTTCAGGAAGCCAATGACGGCCGGGTTGACGAAGGGTGCGATGACCCCCTCCCGACCTGCCATCGGGATCCCCTTGAAAACTGCCTCCCAGAGGATGACGATGTACCCCAGCAGGGCGTAGAGACCTTCCCGAAGGAACTCGTCGAGGACAGCCGCGAAATGCCCTGCGAACGCCAGTGGTACGAAGGCGATGCCGTAGCGGGCGGTGTTGTCGCGCACCCGCTCCTGAGAAGCTCCCGCCGACAGAGTGGATGAGACGCCGAAGGCCACCACGGCCACGAGTGGAAAGCCGAAGAACATGAGAAGGTGGCGAAGCACCGGGGAGGCCACGAACTGGTCCTGGCGCGCCGCCCACCACGCCAGCCCCTCGAACTGGTGGTAGCCCATGATCCCGACCAGCATCACGCTGAACAGCGACAGCGCGAAGAACGGCTGTGAGTTCAGCCAGAGCTCCTGGAGTGGCGGCCTGACATTGAGCTGCACCCCGCGGTGCTCACATGCCTGGACGCACTTGGTGCACAGCAGGCATTCGGCATTCGTGCTCATCGAGGCCGGATACAGGAACATCGGGCAACCGCTCACATGGTCGGTGCCCTTGTAACAGGTGTGCTCGCCGCACTGCGTCTGGCAGACCTTCTTGTTACCCCGGATCTCGATCGGCGCCATGGTCGAGTAGGCCGCCAGCCAGGGCGCCAGCGGACAGAGGTGACGGCAGAACGCCTGGCGCTCGAAGAGCACCGTGAAGGCGATGGCAAGGTAGACGATGGTCAGCAGGAAGATCGCGGTGGCGAGGGGCGAAGCGTCGATCTCGAGCAGGCTCTCGATCGAGTCGACCGCCAGGTAGGCCGCGACCAACCCCCAGAAACCGAGCTTCTTGAAGAGCTTCGGCACCTCGAGGTTGTATCGCTTGACTTTCGCCGCCAGATTTCCGAAACCGGCAATCGGGCAGATGCCGCACCAAACGCGTCCCAGCAGCACCGTGGCGATGGGCAGCAACGGGAACCACAACAGCCAGGTTACGAGCATCCCGGGGTTGGTGGTCGCCGTCGCGAGGGCATGTCCGGTCGGGCGGGTCGCTCCGTAGAGTGTGAGGACCGCCACCAGCACCACGAAGCTCATGGTCACCCAGGTAAGGGCCCTGAACAGCATCGGCTTGCGGAGGAGCTCGCGGACCTTGTCATGGTGCAGCAGGTTGAGCTTGTGGATTTCCTTCTCGGGTGGCGCCACGAAGATCAGATCCGCGGCGATGATGGTGTTGTCGCTGGCGACGATGGCCGCCCGCTGCATCACGTTCTCGAGCTCCAGGACGTTGCCCGGCCAGGCGTACGAGACCAGACGGTCGGTGGCCTCGCGCGACAGCGACAACGCCTTGCGGCCCCCCTGTCTCGCGAAGATCTGCAGGAAGTGGGCGGCGAGCAGGGGGATGTCCTTGAGCCGAGCGGTGAGAGCCGGCAACACGACCTTGCACTCGCCCAGGGCCTCTCGCAGCTCCGGGAGCAGCCGTCCCATCACCTCGGCCTCGGTGCCGGCGGCGAGCAGCACCAGGCGCGTCTTCGCCTGCACCGCCTGGCGCCCGTACTGCCGGTGGAACCAGCCCCGTTTGAGATAGGTGAGGAGCTGGCTTTGCTGGTGGATGTCGAGCAGCTCGACGTGAGCGATGGCCAGGGTGCCCTCGCCGACGGTCTCGAGGACCCCGGTCTGCCCCTCCGTCTGGGGGGCAGCGGGATCGGCCTCGACCCCGAAGATCGTGGCACTGATCGCCGCCGGCTCGAGATCGGCGAGGGAGATCTCCAGGTAGGGCTGTTGAGGCTGGGGGCCGGCGTGATGGTAGTAGCGGGCGAACGTCTTCTTGCCGACGCCGCGGCCGCCGATGATCAGGACGTGTTTGCCCGCCTTGGCGAGCCCTTCGATCTTCTTCCTGGCCTGCTGGATCTTCAGGTCCTCGCCGATGATGTGGCCGGCCGTGGAGACCGCCAGATGCTCGACCTCGTCCCGCCGCTGCACGCCCTCCGGCACCTTCGACTGCGCGGTGCGCAACTTCTCGCGGGTGGACAGCACGATCGTCTCGTTGACGTCCGGGCGGGTGCGGCGCAACGCCTGCAGCTTGGCTTTCGGAAGCTCCAGCAGGCAGACGTCGGAGTCCGCCACGAGAGTGTGCCCCGAGGCCCCACCGGCCAGCAGCAGGCGGTCCCCGAAGCACCCACCCCCACCCAGCCGCTCGACCAGCCGTTCGCCCCCCTCTTCGTTGATATCCACCGCCCGCACCTGGCCTGCCACCACGAACAGCATCGCGTCCAGCGGTGCGCCAGCCCGCAGGATGACCGTCTCGCGTGGAAAATACCGCGCCACGAGGTCTGCCGCCATCGCCTGCTTGGCACCGGCGTCGAGGTTGGCCAGCAGCTCGCTCTTGCCAAGGAGGGCAACGCGTTCGCTGACCGGAATCTCCGGGACGGGCTGCAGGAAGACGAGCTGCACGTTGCCCAGGGTGAGGTGGCACCCCGTGGTGAGAGCCGCCGATTGCACCCGGTTGCCTTCCACCTGCACGCCGTTGGCCGAACGCAAGTCCTCGACCAGCCACGCCCCCTCCTCGAAGCGGATCTCGGCATGGGCACGCGACACGCTGCCATCCTCGATGACCAGGTCGCTTCCGGTCGCTCGCCCGATCCGAACGCGGGTGGAGCTGAGAGAGTAGGTCCGACCGGCACCGATCCCCGCCACCTGTTGGAGCGTGGCCCGCCAGGCAGCCAGTCGCTGCTCATCGGCCGGGTTGAGCGCCCGTGTCGCCTGTGCACCCGTGCCTCCGGCCGCTGGTGGTTGAGCCACCGACCCGACGTGTGGAGTCTGGACACTTCCCAGGGCCGGGCCGAGATCGCGCATGCCGCCTCCAACCAGCCCCCGTTCCCGGTCCGGTGAGCCACTTCATCGGTCGCGACTCGACACCGGCGGGCGGGGAGGTGGGGTAAGTCTACTCCGCCAACCTGTCTTGCCGGTCACCCGCGACTGGAGCCGTGGCGCCCGGGGCGTGGACCTCCACACGGTCGAGTAGGGGCTCCGAGCACGCCGGGACCGTATAATCCGCGGCGGAGGGGCTCTGCTTCCTCTTGCCGCCCCTGCCACACCAGGAGGACCCGTGACTCGAACCTCTCGTGCTGCCATGACCGGGTGCGCCCTTCTCGTGGTGCTGACCGTTGGCTGCGCCACAGCTCCTCCACCCGACCGTACGATCGAGGCCGCCCGACCCAGGGTCGCGGTCGCCCTCGGCGGGGGTGGGGCCCGGGGGTTCGCGCACATCGGCGTCCTGCGGGTCCTCGAGCAGGAGAAGATCCCTGTCAACTTGGTGGTGGGAACCTCGGTGGGCGCGCTCATCGGCGCCCTCTATGCCGACACCGGCCGCGTGCTCGATGCCGAGTTGCTGGCGCTGCAGGTCCAGAAGGAGGACCTCTTCGACTTCGGGGCCCTCTCGCTCCTCTCGGGAGGTCTGGTCAAGGGCGACCGACTCGAGCGCTTTCTGACCTCCAATCTGCACGCTCGATCGATCGAGCAGCTCAAGGTGCCCTTCGCCGCCGTGGCCGTGGAGCTGCGCACCGGTCAGACCGCGGTCTTCGAGGCCGGTCCGGTGGCTCGCGCCGTGCACGCCTCGGCGGCGATCCCCGGGGTCTTCACACCGGTTGAGATCAACGGCGTCACCTATGTCGACGGCGGAGTGACTGCCCCGGTGCCGGCTGCGATCGCCCGTCGCATCGGCGCCGACGTGGTGATTGGAGTCGCCATCCCGGCCGCGGTGCCGACCGACATCCCCCGCACGCCGATCGGCATCATTCTCCACGCCGTCGACATCATGACGGCCGAGATCAGCCGCCTGCACGCGAGTGAGGCCGATGTCCTGATCGAGCCTGCGGTAGGCGACGTCGACTACGACGACTTCTCCCGCACCAAGCACCTGATCGAGGCCGGCGAAGAGGCCACCCGGGTTGCCCTGCCCAGGATCCGCGCTGCCCTTGCCGCGGCGCAGCGGCCCGACCGGTAGCGGCCCCCTGCCTACGGCTGGCGCGACAGGCGCCGGCGAACCTGTCGCCCGCACTCCGGGTCGTACGGAACGCTGACCTCCGGCGACCAGGCCGAGAGGGAGCCGCAGGTCCGCTCGGCGCGCACGCGCAGGTGGAGAGTCCCCGGGGTCGCGGCAGCGTGCGAAAGCGGGATCGAGGACGAAGTGGTCGCCACCTCGGAGGCGGCCGTGAAGTCAGGGGCCGTGGAACGCTGCACGAGGTACCGGTCGGCGCCCTCCACGACATCCCATGAATAGGTGGAGGTGCGGTCGCCGCAGAGGCCGGACGGATCGGCCCGCACCCCCGATGGCGTGGCCGGTGGCGTGCAGTACGTGGCCAGGAAGTCGAATGCCGCGAGCGCATCGACGCGGTTGCGGGTGAGGTTGTTGCGGGCGTCGAGACGGGGGTTGCCGGTCTGCTCCAGGGCCGCCCGCAGCGCGGCCGGCAGGTGCCGCGGATAGGCTTCGGCAAGCAGCGCAGCTACTCCGGAAGCGTAGGGGGCGGCGGCCGAGGTCCCCCCGAAGCAGTCCTCGTACCCTCCGCCCATCTTGGGCGCCTTGGCGCAGTGCGAAGGGGCCCACACACCCAGCTTGGAGCCGGAGTCGGTGTAGCAGGTGATGCGGTCGGCCTTGGTGTTCTGGGTGCATCCGTCCTTCATGCACTGGCTCTCGCCGAAGCTGATCCTCGTCGACTGGCACCCGAACGGCATCGGGACCGGATCCATGCAGATCTCGTCGTCGTAGACGGCGCCGACAGCCAGGACCGAGCTCATGCACGCCGGCCACGACACGCCGGTGCTGCACCCCCCGTTGCCAGACGCCACGACCGTCAGCACCCCCGCCTGGGCGAGCGCATCAAAGGCCACGGCGAACGCCGGGTCGATGGCATCGCAGGTGCCGCTGCCAGGCGGCCAGTCGTCCCCGTAACCTCCCAGGGACATGTTGAGAACGCGGATGTTGTAGGGGTTGCCGGCCTGCAGGCTGCCCAGCACCGCGTCGACCCCGGCCAGGATCTGCTCGCTGCTCCCCTCGCCGTCCTTGTCGAGGACGCGCACCGCCACGACTGTTGCCCTGGGCGCCACACCGCCTTCGCTGCCGGCGGCGATCCCCGCCACCGAGGTGCCGTGCCCCTGACGGTCGCGGGGGTCCTGGTCATTGTCGATGGCATCGAAGAGCTTGACGGTCTTGAAGCCGGGCCCGGTGCCCCCGGGCGAGAGCTCGGAGTGGCCGTAGTCCACGCCGGTGTCCAGGACGGCGATGCCGATCCCCTCGCCGCGGAAACCCCTGGCCTGGACGCTCCCGACCTTCATCAGGGCCTTGCCCTCCTTGCGCAGGGCGCGGGCGACCCGGATCGGGCTGACCCCCACTACTTGGGGATCCTTCGCCAGGTCGTCGAGCAGGCGACCAGGTAGACGCAGGCGGACGATCGGGAGATGCTCGAAGCGGCCCGTCACTCTTGCGCCTCCCGACTCCAGGCGCGCCAGAAGGGACGTCTCCGATCCCGCCGCCTGGCCTGAGGCTTCAGGTGCCGACCCGGGGCGCATGACCACCAGACAATCGACCTCCTGGCCTGCCGCCGCCTGGCGCCACAGGCTTGCCGGCACCACGGCCATCTCGTTGCCTTGTGCCCCGAACGCAACCAGGCCGAGCACGACCGCCAGAGGGGCGGCCCTGGGGACATTCCTGCGCGCGGATAGCATCCAACACCTCCCCGGGGGAATCCCAGTATCCGCCCTCGACCCCGGCGATTCAATGGCCACGCTCACCCCTGCGGCGGAGGGATGAGCGCGGGCCACGACGAGGAGCTGCGGGGCGGGCCGTGCTCGGCGCGCGTCTGGTTGCGACCGCCCTGCTTGGCGCGGTAGAGGGCCTCGTCGGCCAACCGGACGAGCTCCCCCGTGTCGATGTCGATGGCGGGGATGAAGGTGGCCACGCCGCAGGAGATCGTGACGACGCGCGCGACCAACGACGCCTTGTGCGGCACGGCGAGCCCTTCGATGCGTTGGCGCAGCGACTCGGCGACCTTCACGGCACCCGGCCGGTCGGTGAGCGGGAGGATGACCGCAAACTCCTCGCCGCCGTAGCGTGCCACCGAGTCGCCCGCACGCGGCAAGGCGTCGACGAGCGCCGTCGCCACCGACCGCAGGCAACCGTCGCCCTGCTGGTGGCCGTACGCATCGTTGAAAGCCTTGAAGTGGTCGATGTCGATCATCACCAGTGATAGCGCGCTCTTGGCGCGCACGGCGCGCTTCCACTCGGTGAGAAGGCGGTCCTCGAAGCGCCTGCGGTTGCCGATGCCGGTGAGGGGATCGAGGTACGAGAGCTCGACGAGCAGCTCGTTGGCCTGCAACAGCTCGCGGGTGCGTGCCTCCATGAGGGCGCGCAGAGCCTCCTCGCGCCGCTCAAGGACCCGGGTGCGCAGATGCAGGATGCCAAGCACGACCAGCGCCGCCAGCCCGAGATAGATCAGCCAGGCCCACCACGCGACCCAGGGGGCCGGACGGATGGTGAGTGCGACGGAGACCGGGCCGGTCTCGTTGCCCGCGTAGTCGCGGCCCCAGACCAGGAAGGTGAAGCGCCCCGCCGGCACACGGCCGAGCTCGCGCACCTGCAGGGCCGTCCACTCCGAGGGCTCCCGATCGAGGCCCACGAGCTGGCTGCGGTAACGGGTGTCGCTTTCGCGGAAGTAGCTCAGGAGGTCGAACTCGAATCGTAACCGCCGCACGTCCCAGGGCAGCGTCTGACCGTTCGACACCGGTTCTTGCCGTCCCTTGGCGTCGATGGCGAAGACCCGGAGCACGAGCCGCTTGCTCTCGCGATCCGGGAGCTCGAGGGCCGGGTCGAGCACGCCGGCGCCTCCCACGGTGCCGACCCACACCCGACCGCGGCTGTCGACCAGCGCCGCACCCCGATCGCACTGATTGAGAGGCAGCCCGTCCTCGACCGTGTACGTGTGAATCCGCCACTCCTGTCGGTCTGGATCCGCACCCTCGGGTCGTGTCAGTCGGGCGACACCGCGGTTGGTGAGGACATAGAGCCGCCCGGCCGCATCCTCGACGACCTGGTAGACCACGTTGTTGGGCAGGGCAGGCGTCGACCGGTCGGTCAGTGAAAACCAGCGCTCCCCGCCAGGCCCTTCGGTCAGACAGTGCAGCCCGCCCCCATCGGTCCCCACCCAGAGCTGCGGCTCGCCGGTGTCACTGCGCGACAGATGAAGGCTCTGGACGGTGGTGTTGGCGAGACCGGCCGCGCGGTCATAGACTCGCCAGCGCCCGGCTTCGAGGCGGGCCAGCCCGTTGGTGGTTCCCACCCACAGGACCCGTCGCCCGCCGACCCAGCGGTCCTCCACCAGGCTCAGCACCGAGTCGGCGGGGAGCCCGTCGGCAGTCGAGAGGGTGCTCCACCGGCCTTCGGCGAAGCGGCTCAGGCCGCCTCGGGTGCCTACCCAGAGCGTTGGCCGCCCGTTGTCCTCGACGGTTTCCAACAACGACTGCACGAGGTCGTTAGGGAGGGCGCCGGTCGCATGGTTGAACACGGTCCACCGCGTGCCGTCGAAGCGGACCAGCCCGCCATTGCGGGTCCCGGCCCACAGCAGCCGCTCGCCACCGGGCGCACGGCTGCTCAGCAAGCACAGGACGTTGTCGTTGGGAAGGGCGCCGCTCCGATGGTCGAAAATCGTCCACTCACCGCCCCGCGCGCGAGCCAGCCCGCCGCCATCGGTGGCCACCCAGAGCTCACGGTCCCCTCCCGGCCCGCGGGTCTCGGAGAATCCGGACACCGGCAGCGCCAGCCTCCCGGGCATCGGCTGCAGGCTCCGCCACTGCCCCTCCATGACCCGCGCCAGGCCGCCGTTGCGGGTTCCGACCCAGAGGGCGCGGGCACCCTCCGCCGATCTCGTCTGCAGGAGGCTGTAGACCGCGTCGGAGGGTAGGCCATCGACCGTACCGAGGACCTCGATGGCGCCTCCGTGAACCCGGGCGGCCCCACCGCCGTCAGTGCCCACCCACACGGCGCCGCTGTCGGCTTGCAGGCGATCCGGGATGAGGCTGGTGACAAAGTCGGACGGGAGACCATCCTTGACCGTGAGACGGGACCAGGCTCCCTGGGAGAGCCGGGCAAGCCCGGCGCCATAGGTCCCTGCCCACAACGTGGAGGCACCGCTCGCATCCCTGGTCTCGCAGACGCTGTTCACCGACTCGACCGGAAACCCTGGCTCGACCAGGAACCTGCTGGCTCCCGGCCGCAAACACGCGAGACCGCCCTGGGTGCCGACCCAGAGGGTGGTCCCTCCCGGTCCCGAGGTCTCCAGCAGCCCCCAGACCCGGTTGTGGGGCAGCCCGGAGCGGGTGTCGAAGATGGTCCACCCCTGGGAGCTCCACCGCGCCAGGCCCTGGGAGTGGGTCGCCACCCACACGACCGGCTCGCCGCCGGGCCCGTTCGACGCCAGGAACGCGTTGACCCGCACCCGGTCCCCGCCCGGGACGCTCAGGGTCTCGGAACGCCACTGGCCGTCCTTGAGACGGTAGAGGGCCCCCTGCTGCGTGCCGAACCAGAGATTTCCGTCCGAGGTGGGAAGGATGCACCGGACGAAGTTCGACTGCGTCCGGTCGGGCATGTCGACCGGCTGCCATCGCCGGCCGTCGTAGTAGGCGGCGCCGTCCTGGGTTCCCACCCAGAGGTAACCGCGCTGGTCGAGGGTGACGGCATGGACGGTATTCTGCGGGAGCCCATCTGCATCCGAGAAGACCCGCACCGAGCGGGCGCCAAGCGAAAGCGGCTCGCCCGGAGGCGATACGGCGCCCGCCGCGCCTGCAGTCATGACCACGAACGCAGCGCCGACCGCCAGAAACCCCGGACCAGCCTTCATTGGAGGTGGCACGCTCTCAATATAGTGCACGTCCGCATCGGGCTACTTGAACCGACTCAGCAGCTCCGGGACGGCCCGCCGGTGGACCGTGAAGGTGAGCATCTTCAGCTTGATGAAGTCGTCACGATAGAAGTAGTAGCCCTCGAACTTCCCCCAGCGCGCCGAACGCCCGGAGTCCTTGATGAGGAACCAGTCGTGGCCTCCGGCGGCAGCGGCGCCGACCAGATGGAGACCGTGGTCGTCCTCGCTGGTGTGGTTGTCGAACCGCAGCTCACGGCTGGACTGGTTGATCAGCGCCTGGGGGACGTCGAAGTCCGGGATGATCGCCGCATCCTCGAACCCGTTGATCCCGGGCTCCGAGACATCGCCGCCGATGGCCACGGTGTAGCCCTCGCCCACCGCCCGCTTGAGGGCGGCATACCACTCGGAGAGGGGGACGTTGTGATAGTCCGCGCTGTGCCACCAGTTGTCGGGAACCTTGTACTCGCCGCGGGTGTAGAAGGGCACCGAGAGCGTTGACATCAATTCCACGTAGTCGCCCATGTCCAGCTTGAGTACCCTGGTCAGGAACTCCTTCGGCGTGGTCGTGACGCCATTCCAGGTGAAGCTGGCGGGCGGAGGCCCAAGCTCGCGGTCGAGAATCGCTCGGGTCATGGCGAGCACCAGGTCCTCGTCCCACTCGTCATGCTCCTTCACCCAGGAAGCCAGGTTCTCGAGGCGGGCGATGAGGCGCGAGTGGTCGTGACGGCCGTCCGCCGCCAGCACGCCCTTGTACGCCTCCGCCGGCACGATCCCGTAGACCGGCCAGATGTGCTGGAAGGCGTTGGATTCCGAGCCCTCGGCCAGGAGGGAGTCGCCGCGCTCGCGCACGAAGCGGCGCATCTTCTCCACGTACTCCCAGTACACCGTGTAGATCTCCGAGAGCTTGATCTTCTGGCCAGTCAGCCGGTAGACCTCCGACTCGTAGAAGCTGGTCGTCGAGAAACTCCAGCACGTGCCGGTGAGAAACTGGGCCTGGGGCGGAAAGTGGAAGGCTGGC
>DAONEV010000127.1:0-10801 GCA_035403265.1 Thermoanaerobaculaceae bacterium
GTCTGCGAGACCGGCGCCTCGGCAAGCTGGTGGCCGCCTCTCGATCGCGCCATGCGCAGCTCGGCCTTGCCGTCCGGTGTGAACAGCAGCACGAATGCCCGGTCGGCCGTCAACTGCTCGAACACGGCCTCCATGACCTTGTCGAGCACCGGCTCCAGCTCCTCCACCTCGAGCAGGGTGCGCGCCACCTGCGCCAGCGCCTCGAGCACACGCTCGCGGGCCGTGACGGCAGTGGTGTGCCGGCGCACCGGCTCGCGCTCGAGGCGGAAGTCCTCGCGGAACTCCTCGATCGAGCGCAGGAACGTCGAGGAGCTGACCGACACGTTCTGGAGCGATTCGGTGCGGTGGAAGAAGATCGTGAAGTTGCCCACCAGGAGCTGGTCGCCATCGGCGAGCAGCGCCTCGCTCACGTAGGCGCCGTTGACCTTGACGCCGTTCGTGGACCCGAGGTCCATGACCCACCAGGCATCACCCCGCGGCTCCACCTTGGCATGGTGGCGGGAGACCGAGAAGTCCTTGAGGACCAACTGATTGTCCGAGGCGCGTCCAATTCCGACCGGGGTCGTTTCGAGCCGGACCTTGTGGGTGGTGTCGCCCTCGACCCAGCGCAGCTCTGCCATGCCGCCATTGTACTCGCGCCGTCCCCGCAGGCCCCAGCCAGGCCTCGGGCCTCAGGAGCTCAAGCCATGCGTGGGCGGTCGGGCGAGCCGAGGCCCGAGGCCGGGAACTGAGTGAGCGGAGAACCTGGGGTCTGGGTGGGGCGGAGGAGGAAAAAAAGAGCCCCGGTCCGAAGACCGGGGCCCGGAGTGAAGCGGTCTGAAGGGTTAGAAGCGGACGCCCAGGGACACCGTGAAGGTACGCGGAGCCTGGTAGTCGAGAGCGGAGCGAGCCGTGCCCCAGGCCGAGCTCTTCATCCAGTTGGCGTTGGTGATCGAGGCATCGCACTTGCTGCCGGCGATGACGTTGGTGCACTGGACGGGGGTCTCGGTGAAGGGGTTGAAGACCTTGAGGTTGCGGGAGGAAGAGGCGCCGACGTAGGTGGTGGTGTTGAAGGCGACCAGCTTCTGCTCGTTGAAGAGGTTCTGCACGACCGGCTTGACAAAGAGCTGGATGTCCTTGCCGAGGGCCGGGATCGTGAAGGCGTAGTCGAGGGAGAGGTCGGTGGAGGTGATGTTGTCGGTCCGCCACTTGTCGCGAGCGGTAAACCAGTAGGTCGTGGTCGACGGCAGGCTCGTGTAGGCAGGAGCGCCGGCCACGGTGGACCGGGCGACGGCGCCGCTGGCGCCGTACGGGGTGCCGGAGGTGAAGTTCTCGAGCCCGCTGACCGTCAGGCGGTTGTGCTTGGTGCTGAAGATGTCATAGGTCGCGTAGAGGCGAGCGCGGTGGGTGACGTCCGTGCCCAGGAGGCCCTTGGGGTTGTACTGCTTGTAGGCCTTGTACTGTGGGTACTCATAGACGTTGAGGGAGACCGGGCCGGAACCCGTGGTCTCGCCGACCACGTTGCCCCACAGCCTGGACCAGGTGTAGGAGCCGCCCGCCGTGAGGCGGTCGCTGAAGCGGAAGTTGAAGGAAATCATGACGGCGTCGTACTTGCGCTCGAGGTCGGAGCCCTTGGCATTCTCGACGAGCTTGACGTCGGTGGGAACGCCGTTGATGAGCGTGGTGCCGGTGGTGCCGTCGAGGCGAGTCACGTAGAAGTCAGAGAACACGCGGTGCACGTAGTCGGCGCGGATCATGCCGGTGTTGCCGATGCGCTTGCTCGCGCCCACGGTGAACTCGTCGGCGCTCGGTGAAATCAGGTCCTTACGGATCTGCGTGCCGGCGCCCGGGATGTCGGGTGGGTAGTAGTAGAGGCTCGTGTTGTTGACGCCGCACTGGGTCGGATGCGCGGGATCGCACTGGGCGTTGAACCAGTCGAACACCCTGCGGATGACGTCGGCACTGGCAACGCAGTTGGCGCCGGTGGTCTCGTTGCAGTCGGTGTTGATCGAAGGGCCGCCATACGTGTAGGAATACCACGCCGGCTGGCCGGCGGCGGAGGAGCTGTCGCCGACGCCGTTGGCAATCGACATCACGTACTTGGCATAACCGGCGTTGACGACCAGATTGCCGTCACCGGCGGGATCCCAGGTGATGCCCAGGCGCGGAGAGATCTTGCTGTCCTTGGACACCGAGACACCCTCGGCGTTCTTGCCGTCGTTCTTGTCGTAGCGCACGCCGACGTTGAAGCTGAAGTTGTTGTTCAGCCGCCACTTGTCGTTGACGAAGAACGAGTTGGCCTTGAAGTTGGTGCCCTTGGAGGGGTTGTAGATCGGGTAGTACTCGATGTAGGACCCGTAGATCGAGAAGTCCCCGTTGGACGGCATCACGGCGTACGGGGTCTTGTTGTAGATCAGGGTGGACTCGGCGACCAGGTTGAAGTTCGAGCCCGACTGGAAGTTGTTCGACTTGCGGATGTCGTTGTACATGTCGGCGCCGAAGGTGAGGTCGTGGGAGCCCATGGCCGGGGTCGAAAGGAACCACGAGGCCTTGAGGAGCTTGTCGTTGTTGTCACGACGCTCGGCACCGCACACGCCGCAGAAGATGCCGGTGTTGTAGTGGTAGTTGTAGTCGGCGTCGGAGAAGATCACCGTGCCCTTGATGAGGTCGGTGTAGATGCCGCCGGAGTTGACGAAGCTGAGGGTGCGCTTGGAGTACTGCCCCTCGATGAAGAAGTTGTCGGTGATCACGCCGTTGTAGTTGTAGGCGTAAAGCGCCTCGGGGATGGAACGGGCATACGTGGACGCCAGGTCCATCACCGGGATCGAGGTGAAGGAGTAGCCGGCCCACTTGCGCTCGCGGTTCAGGTAGGACCCCACGATGCGGTGGTTGGCCGTGATCGCGGCGGTCAGCTTGCCCTCGTAGCGGGTGTCCTTGAGGCCGGTGGCGAAGGGGATGTTGGTCAGAGCCGTCTGGCTCTTGCCCTTGCTGTCGTAGTAGCGGCCGGCAGCGAAGTACCACAGACGGTCCTTGATGAAGAAGCCGCCCAGGGTCGCCTCGTGGATCTTGTTGGTGGTCGTGGAGTGGGCTGCCTCGGCGGCGTACTTGGTCTTCTCGATCCAGGTGCCGTTGTCGAGGCTCATGCGGTAGGAGCCGGAGAACTCGTTGCCGCCGGACTTGGTCAGGGTGTTGACCACGCCGCCGGAGAAACGGCCGTACTCGGCCGAGATGCTCGCGGTGGAGGTGGTGGTCTCCTGAATGGCGTCCTCGACGTACAACGGGGTCGACTGGCCACGGAGGTTCTCGTTGACGACCACGCCGTTGACCATGTAGAGGTTGTCAGCGGACTGGGCGCCCGAGATCTGGTAGCCATTGGTGCCGGCGGAGACGCCAGGGGTCATCGCCATGTAGGCGGTGAGGTCGCGGCCGATCGGCAGCTTGTCGACGAGGGCCTTCTCATAGGTCGTCGAGAGCTGGGAGGCGGTCGAGATGGTCTCGTAGGACCCGGTGACCGTCACCTCTTCGGCAACCTGCGCCATCGGCATGGTGGCGTCCACCTTGCTCGACACGCCGCCCGAGATCTTGACCGTGGTCTCCTGGGTCTGGAACCCGGAGAGCTCGAACTTCACCCGGTACTCGCCGGGGGGCAGGAACTTGAAGATGTAGTCGCCGTCGACAGAGGTCACGGCTGTGCGTGCACCCTGCAGATTGGGGGACGTGACGGTCACGGTCACGCCAGGCAACGCTTCCTTGCCGTCGGTCGAACGGCCGGAGAGGGTGCCGGTGGGGTTCTGCGCGAACAACGGCAGCGCGACGAGCCCCAACAACAGTGCCAGAACTGCAAAACGCTTCATCCTTATCCTCCTTTGTTACGGTGTGTCCAGGTTGACCCTGGAACCCTTGACCTGCAATCGCGTACTCAACTTCCCAGCTTTGTGTCCGGGTCAGGTCCTCCTTTCCCGTTGATTCCATCTCGTCCGCCAAGGCGGGTCATGCGGGCGGAATGTTATCACTTCTCCACAAAAGCAATCACTGTGCCAGGGAACGAGCGGCAAGATGAACCGTGGCAGGGGCTTGCCATTCGGATTTCCGGACAACCCATCCAATTCAGCGTATTCTCCGAGAAGCTCCTACGAGCAGGGGACGGGCGCCGCGCCGGGGTAGTCACCCACCAGCGATTGCGCCAGCGCCTCCGCGGCGGGCCGTCCGCCGGAGGCGGCGATCCGGACCCGGGTGAGACCGCCAGAGGCGGGCAGCAGGTGCACTCCCAGGCCCCGAGCGCGCAAGCGCTGCCCCGCCCGCTCGACGTTGGCCTGCACGGCAAAGGCGCCCACCTGCACCTCCCAGCACGGTGCCGCCGGCATGCCGTCACCCCATTCCAAGACCTCGAGACGCACCGGCGCGACGCCGCGGCGAACCAGGTCGAGCGCTTCGGCGGCACCCCGGGAGAGATCGAGGATGCGGCCGGCCACGAACGGGCCTCGATCGTTGACGAGGACGTCGACGTGGCGGCCGTTCTCGAGGTCGTGGACACGCAGCCGGGTGCCGAACGGCAGCGTGCGGTGGGCGGCGGTCAGCTCGCGCTGGTTGTAGATCGTCCCGGAGGCGGTGGGACGGCCGTGGTAGGGCTCGCCGTACCAGGAGGCCAGGCCCTCTTCGAGGTCGCCAGAGGCCGGCGCCCGGGAGGTCGCACAGGCGGCCAGGAGCGTCACCGCCAGTACCACGGCCCGCGGGCTAGATCTCCGGCGCACGCTCGCCGTCCCCGGCCAGAGGATGACCCGCCAGCCAGGGCTCGACCCAGCCGGAGAGGAACTCGGTCACCTGCTCGGGAGCTCGGCCGACGAAGCGTCCTGGGTCGAGCAGGCGGCCCAGGTCCCCGACCGAGAGCCCAAACGCGGGGTCGGCAGCGACCATCGGGAGGAGCGGGTTCGGCTCACCGTGCTCCTTGATCCGGCGTGCCGCCTCCCGCGAGAGCCCCCGGAGCGTTTCGTGCAAACGCTGGCGGTCCCCCCCACGTGCCGCGGCGGCCAGGAGGATCTCTTCCATGGCCAGGAACGGCAGCTCCTCGTCGAGGTTGCGGCGGATCATCGCCGGGTAGACCTGCAGCCCGCTCGCCACCGACTGCCAGACCAGGAGGATGGCATCTGCGGTGAGGAACGCCTCGGGTAGCACGAGGCGGCGGTTGGCCGAGTCGTCGAGGGTGCGCTCCAGCCACTGCCCCGCGGCGGTCCAGGCGGCATTGGGCTCCAGGGTGATCAGGTAGCGCGCCAGCGAGCAGATGCGCTCGGAGCGCATCGGGTTGCGCTTGTAGGGCATGGCCGAGGAGCCCACCTGGGTCCCCTCGGCCGGCTCGTCGAGCTCCTTGAGGCGCATGAGCAGCCGCACGTCGGTGGCGAACTTGGTGGCCGACTGGCCCAGGCCCGACAGGCAGGCCAGCAGGTAGAACTCGGGCTTGCGCGGCGAGGTCTGGCCGGTGACGGGGTAGCACCCCGGGAAGCCGAAGGCCGTCGCCAGGCGGCGATCCAGCTCGCGCACCCTGTCGTGGCTGCCCAGCAGTTGCAGGAACGACGCCTGGGTGCCGGTGGCGCCCTTGGCGCCGCGCAGCAGCAGGCGGCCGGCCTCCACTTCGAGGTGCTCGAGGTCGGCCAGCAGGTCCTGGAGCCACAGGCAGGCGCGCTTGCCGACCGTGGTCGGCTGCGCGGGCTGGAAGTGGGTGTGGCCGACACAGGCGAGCCCGGCGTGCCGGGAGGCGAAGTCCGCCAGGGCGGCGACCACTCCGGCAGCGCGCTGGATGAGCAGTTGCGATGCCTGGCGCAGGATGATGAGGTCGGCGTTGTCGGTGACGAAGCAGGAGGTGGCGCCAAGGTGCAACCAGCCCCCGGCCGCCGGCGCCACCTCGGCAAGGGCGCGGATGTGGGCCATGACGTCGTGGCGGGTCTCGCGCTCGATCTCGGCGGCGCGGAGCATCTCGGCCTCGGTGGGGTCGAGGCACGCCTGGAGCTGGCCGATGGCCTCGTCCGGGATGCCGACGCCCAGCTCGCGTTCGGCGCGCATGAGCTCGAGCCACAGGCGCCGCCACAGGCCGATGCGGGTGGCCGGGGAGAAGAGCTCCTTCATGGCGCGCGAGGCGTAGCGACCGGTCAAGGGGTGGACGAACTCGTGCATGGCGGCATTGTCCCACGGCTTGCGTTACCATACGCGCGCAATGACGTTCTGGCAGCGACTTCGCAACCGCATCGTCGTGGTTGCCGTCGGTGCCGCCGTGGTGCTGTTCATGGCGGTCCTGGGGGTGTTCGAGGCGTTGCGCCGCGGCGAGGCGTCGGACGCCCTCGAGCGCCAGGCGGTCGTGATCAGCGACGTCGTCGGCGAGATGGTGGGCGGTGCCGTGGTGGAAGGCGACAAGGCCCGGGCGGCGGAGCTGCTGCGCGGCCTGGTGTCGCGCGGGCAGGTTCTCGGTGTCGTCGTCCTGGACGGGAATCGCCGGGTGCTGGCCGCGGAGCCCACCTGGCTGCGCAAGGACAGCCACCTCTCGGTATGGCCGGCCGATCAGGCCCGCGACATCACGATCGAGCTGCGGGGTCTCCCGGCGCTGGCGACGTTTCAACCCCTGGTCGAGCGGGACGAGGTGGTCGGCGGCACCTGGCTGGCCGTGGACCGTGAAGCGGCGGTCGCGGCCAACCGGCGCTTCTACACCGTGGCACTGCTGCTGCTGATCGGGCTGGTGGGGTGCTGCATGGTCATCGCCACGGTCGGCGCCGAGGCGATCGTGCGGCCGCTGGACAACCTCGGCGAGACGGTTGCGGCGCTCGGTCGTGGTGAAATGGGGAGCCGATTCGAGCTCGACGGCCCCGAGGAGATGACCCGCCTGGGACGGCGGGTCAACCGCATGGCGGACGCCCTGGAGGCCTCCCAGTCGACCCTGTCGCGCCTGGCCGCGGACCTCGACCGACAGGTGCGCGAGCGGACCAGGGAGCTCGAGGAGGCGAGCCGGCGCTTCTCGACCATGGCCAACACCGACCCTCTCACCGGGCTCACCAACCGCCGCGGTCTCGAGATCGAGCTGGACCGCTACCTGTCGCTCTCGCGGCGCAACCAGCAACCTCTCGCCGTGATCATGATGGACCTCGACAACTTCAAGACCTACAACGACAAGTGCGGGCACCTCTCCGGCGACACCGTGCTCAAGGCGGTGGCGGCGGCCCTGCGCGGCCGGGCTCGCGCCTCGGACGTCGTGGCGCGTTGGGGTGGTGACGAATTCTGCCTCCTCATTCCCGCCACCGACCCGGACGGAGCGCTGGCGGCGACCCGCCGGTTCGTCATCGCCGTGCTGGAAGCCATGGCCGATCTCTCGCGGTCCGACGTCTCGGCCGTGCTGGGCGCCAGCGCCGGCCTCGCGTGCTACCCGGAGGACGGTGAGGAGGCGGCCGAGCTCATCGCCCGCGCCGACGCCGCGCTTTACAAGGTCAAGGCCTCGGGCGGCAGCGGCGTGCTGCGCGCCAGCCCCAAGTGGACCGAGACCTGACCGAGGCGGAGGCCGCGATGGAAGACCCACAGAGCTACCACATGACACCGGAGGAGTTCCGCACCTGGGGTCATCGGGTGGTGGACTGGATCGCCGCCTACTGGCAGGGAGTGGAGGCGCGGCCGGTCCTGGCCCGGGTCCAGCCCGGGGAGGTCCGGGCCCAGCTCCCACCTCACCCGCCGCAGCACGGCGAGCCCTTCGACGCCATGCTTGCGGACCTCGACCGCATCGTCATGCCCGGGATCACGCACTGGCAGCACCCGGCGTTCTTCGGCTACTTCCCGTCCAATGTCTCCGGCCCCGCGGTACTGGGCGAGTTGCTCTCGGCTGGCCTCGGGGTGCAGGGCATGGCCTGGATCACGAGCCCCGCCTGCACCGAGCTGGAGACGCACGTCCTCGACTGGATCGTCGAGCTGCTCGACCTGCCGCCGGCCTTCCGCTCCGACTCGACCGGCGGCGGCGTCATCCAGGACTCGGCCTCCTCGGCGGCGCTGTCGGCGCTGGTCGCGGCGCGGGAGCGGGCCACGGACCTGGAGTCGGACCGCCGCGGCTGCGACGGCCGCCTGGTGGCCTACGCCTCCACCCAGACCCACTCCTCGGTCGAGAAGGCGGTGCGCATCGCCGGGCTCGGCAAGGACAACCTGCGCCTGATCGACGTCGACGAGCGTTTCGCCATGAAGCCCGAGGTGCTCGCCGCGGCCCTCGCGGCCGACCGGGCCGCAGGCAAGGTGCCGTGTTTCGTGGTCGGGACCGTCGGCACCACCTCGTCGAACGCCGTGGACCCCCTGACGGCGATCGGTCCGATCTGCCGCGAGCACGGCGTCTGGCTGCACGTCGACGCCGCCATGGCCGGCACCGCGATGCTCTGCCCGGAGCTCCGGTATCTCAAGGACGGTCTGCAGTGGGCCGATTCCGCCTGCTTCAACCCCCACAAGTGGATGTTCACCAACTTCGACTGCGACTGTTTCTGGGTGGCCGACCGCGCCGCGCTGGTGCGGGCGCTCTCGGTGCTGCCGGAGTACCTGCGAAACCAGGCCACCGAGTCCGGGAAGGTCATCGACTACCGGGACTGGCAGATCCCCCTCGGCCGCCGCTTTCGCGCCCTCAAGCTCTGGTTCGTGATCCGTCACTACGGGGTCGAGGGCCTGCAGCACCACGTGCGTCAGCATGTCGCGTGGGCGCAGGAGCTGGCCGGGTGGATCGCCGCCGACCCCGACTTCGAGCTGGTGGTGCCGCCTCCCCTCAACCTCGTGTGTCTCCGCCACCGCGGCGGGGACGCCGTCAACCAGGCAATCATGGACCGGCTCAACGCCGAAGGGGAGATGTTCTTCTCCCACACCCGGCTGCGCGACCAGCTCGTCCTGCGCTTGAGCATCGGCCAGACCTGGACCGAGCGGCGGCACGTGGAAGCGGCGTGGAGGCGGATTCGCGAGGTGGGACGGGAGATTGCAGGGTAGCGTCCTTCTGCGACGGCGCTCCCCCGTCGTCGGAGCCAGGTCTCTCACGCACCAATGGCGGTGGCGCTGCAAGGTCTACGACTCGAAAGCTGGCAGCCAGTCGCGAGCGCCTGGACGAGGAGAGTGAGAGAGCTGGCACCGGTGGCTTGACGGAAGGTCGGGCTGCGTGCCATATACGCGGCCTCGGAGGGGAACCATGAGCTACCTCGACCCGGCCCGCAAGATGCAGCTCCCGCCGCTGTCCGGCGGGCTGGACGTGACCACCCTCATCGACACCTACTTCAACGCCTACAACGCCGCCCGCCTGCGCGAGGCCTGCCAGCTCTTCGTCAAGCTGCTGGACGAGAACGCGGTGGTGGGGTTCACCCTCTCCGGCGCCCTCACCCCCGCCGGCCTCGGCTCGGTGCTGGCGCCGCTGATGCGCGCCGGCTTCATCGACTACGTCTCCTCGACGGGCGCCAACCTCTACCATGACCTGCACTTCGCCCTCGGTTTCCCGCTCTACCGGTCCTCCGCCGCGGTGGCCTCGGGAGCGTGCGACGTGGAGCTGCGCGAGAAGGGCATCATTCGCATCTACGACGTGCTCTTCGCCCAGGAGGTGCTGCTCGACACCGACGACTGGCTGTACCAGGTGCTGCTGCGCGAGGAGTTTCGCAAGCAGCTCGGCACCTCCGAGCTGCACCACCGCATCGGCCGCTATGCGCTGGCCACCTGTCGCGAGCGCGGCACCGAGCCGGGGGTGCTGGCCACCGCCCACGAGTGCGACGTGCCGATCTTCGCCCCCAGCCCCGGCGACTCCACCGTCGGCATGAACGTCTCGGCGCTGTGGACCGCCCGCCCCGAGGCGGCGCCGGTCATCAACCCCGCCATCGACGTCGCCGAGACCGCCGCCATCGTGCTCGACGCCAAGCGCTCCGGCCGCCCCAGCGCCGTGGTCATCCTCGGCGGCGGCGCGCCCAAGAACTTCCTGCTTCAGACCGAGCCGCAGCTCCAGGAGGTGCTGGGCATCGCCGAGCGCGGCCACGACTACTTCATCCAGGTCACCGACGCCCGCCCCGACACCGGCGGCCTCTCCGGCGCCACCCCCTCCGAGGCCGTATCCTGGGGCAAGATCGACCCGGAGCAGCTTCCCAACACCGTCGTCTGCTATCTCGACTCGACCGTGGCCCTGCCGATCATCGCCACTTACGCCCTGGCCAAGGCCAGGCCCCGCCAGCCCCGCCGCCTGGTCCCACAGCTCCCCGAGCTGGTCGAAAAGCTCCGCGCCGAGCACCGCGCCACCGAGCTGTACCGGAGCCGGTGGGAGGGAGCGAAGACAGGGGAGAGGGAAGAGGGGAGAGGGTAGAGTCCCCGTCCTCCCAACCCCAGCCTCACCCCTCTTCCCTGGTCAGGTGGGGGGTGGTACACTTCGTGTCCCGGTGTGGGGCTGTAGCTCAGCTGGGAGAGCGCTAGAATCGCACTCTAGAGGTCGGGAGTTCGAGCCTCCTCAGCTCCACCAAATTCGGTCAACACCCTAGGCCACCCAAGCGGTGGCCTTCGTGCACGACGGGGTCCTGTTTTCCTCATGGCCTGCGAGGGGGGATCGCTCACGCCGGGAGTGGGGCCACTCTCTGGGGTAGACTCACCTGAGTCAAGGGGACGGCGCAGCGACTCCAGCATTCTTGCTCGCAGTGTGCGCACAGATCCCAAGTGGAGGTCGACAATGAGAAGAACTCGAATTCCGGTGCCCCGCACGGGGTGGGCATGGCTGCTGGCGGTGGCTGTCGCGGCGGTCGCGTCGACCGCCACGGCCGGACCGGTCTTCTTCTCGTCGCTGTCGGAGGAGAGTGTGGCGTGTACCACG
>DAONEV010000128.1:0-10762 GCA_035403265.1 Thermoanaerobaculaceae bacterium
GGACGTAGACCGCACCGCCGTCACCGCCGCCGTAGCTGCCCACGAGTTCGTAGCGGGAAATGGTGACGCCGGGCATGCGGCGCAGCGCGTTGGCGAGGTCGCCCGCGTTGAGGTCGTCGACCTGCCGGTCGCTCACGCTCGAGACCTGGGTCGCGAACGGCGTGACCCGATCGCCCTCGACAATGGGCGGGGCGACGACCTTGACCTCCTGGGTGAACCGCCCGGCCGGCGCCTCCGTCGCGGGCTTGCTCTGATCCTGCTTCGGCTGCTGGGTTTCCTGCGTTGCCTGCTGATTCTCCGGCTCCGCGGCCTGGCTCCAGATGCCGATCGTCAGCAGAACGACTCCAAGTGCGACCCAGCGGAGCCAGTGATGGCGGAGGTTCAAGTGGTGCCGGTCTCTCTTCAAGATCTCCTCCTGGACGGCCTGACGCGGCCGGTGTGGTGAGGCACACTGCTTGCGGCGCCTGCAGACGAGGACTTGAGTGTCTCGTATGACGGACGCACGAATCGTAATACCAACCGACAGGCCAACCTGGTAGGTGCCAGCCGACCCATCTACGCCAGCTCTTTCCCCGTGGAGCTCATCGAGAGGCCGCCGTGCAGCACGCCTTTCTGCTTCTGCAGGCCGTCGGCGATGGCGCGGACCTGACCCGCGCGGCCGCGCACGAGAATGACCTCGACGCAGTGGTGGTGGTCGAGGTGGACGTGGGTCGTCGCCATGATGACCTCGTGGTGGTCGTGCTGGAGGTCGGTGAGCTTCTCGTTGAGGCCCCGGGCGTGATGGTCGTACACCAGGGTGATAGTGCCGACCGCTTCCTGGTCAAGCTCCCATGCGCGGTCGACGAGGCGGCCGCGGATCATGTCGCGCAGGAACTCGGACCGGTTGACGTACCCGGCTTCTTCGCGCAGCTTCTCGAGCCGCTCAAGCAGCGGCCGTTCGATCGAGAAGCTCAGGCGTTCCAGGTCCGCCACGGGCCACCTCCGTATGACGACGGCTGGAATCGTAATACCCGGGGACGAGAAAGTCCACCCAACCAGCCGACAACACAACTCGAGCCGCCTCGCGGGCGGCTCGTAAGTCACTCATCTGATTTGGTCGGGACGGCGGGATTCGAACCCGCGACCCCTTGAACCCCATTCAAGTACGCTACCAGGCTGCGCCACGTCCCGACCGTTGGTGCTTGGGTTCTTCTGGTGCTGCTACTTCAACAGCTCGACGAGCTCCTGAAGCTCGCGACGGGTCTCGGCGAGCACCCGTAACGCGCTTTCTACCTTTTCCGGGGGTGGGCTGTCAACCGCCGTCGCCAGGATGGTCGGCTGCCGCTCCTCGGCGAGGCGCTTCTTTGCCCCCGCCACGGTGAAGCGTTCCTCGTAGAGAAGATGCTTGATCCGGACGATGAGCTCCACGTCCTGCCGCGTGTAGCTGCGCTGGCCGCCGGCACCCTTGGCGGGCGCGAGCTCGGGGAACTCGGTCTCCCAGTAGCGCAGCACGAACGGCTTGACGGCGGTCAGCTCGCATACCTCGCTGATCTTGAGGTCGTCGCGATCCGGAATGACGAGGTCAGTCACTGGCGTCGTCCTCCTGATCCTGCTGTGGCACGAGGGTGAGCCGAAGCTGGAGGGTCATGCGCTTGCCGCCGGTCCACACCGCAGGGACCGGCACCTCGACCTCGAGCTCGCGCACCTCACCCATCTGGGCCATGGCCCGGGGCACGGCGCGCTGGATGGCGGAGGATCCCTCGGGAGGCAGCTCGATCTCCACTGCGGCAGGGGCCTCGTCCTCGGGACCCGCGACGGCGAGCTCCGGGGCGTCGATCCCGTCAGCCACTGCCATCGCCTCGTCGACTGGCGGCTCCAGGGCTCCTTCGACTGCCTCGTCGACTGGCTCGGCCTGGACGCCCACCGGGACCGCGGGGACCTCCGCCGCGGGCAGCGCAAAGACGTCGTCCCCCACGGCGAGGCCACTCGACATGTCCCAGGTCGCGAAGGGGTCATCGAGCGAAGCGGCTGGCGCCGCGACGACCGCCGGGACCGCCACGGCGTCCTCGGGGTCGAAGGGCGGCGGCTCCGATTCGGACCGGAGGGCTGGCTGGGGCTCGAGGAAGACCTCGGCCGCGGTCGGCAGGCCACGTTCGGGCTCCGTCAAGACGGCAGCTTCCACCTCGGGCTCGGGGCTGACGAGCACCTGGACCGGGCGCGGAGCGGGCCGCGCATCCTCTACAGCGGGCATGGGCGGCGGCTCGACAGGCAGAGGCGCCGAATCGGGCGCCGCGGCGGTCGCCACGGGCATGGGCGTGACCTTCACCTTGTGGGTGAGCCCGGAGGTGTCCTCCTCGGGCTCGACCAGGGCGGAGACGGCCCTGGAGGAGCTCCTGAAGCCGGAGATGTCAGCCCGACCACCAGACCCGGCAATGGGCATGACCCTCGCGCCCCCGGTGCCGACGCGCACATCGTCCATGGCCGGCATCGCGACGAGGTCGGACCCCAGCCCTGCGCTCTCGCCACCCAGCTTGAAACGATCTCGCAGCGAGCGGGCAACCAGCTTGACGACGTTCTGCAGCGTCTCCTCAACCCCGATGCCGACGGTGGCGACGGCCTCGAAGAACGGGGCGTTGTACTCATTGAGGGAAGCATCCAGCTCCTCAACCGAGAGGATCTCCGCGAGGTCCCGCTTGTTGTACTGCAGGACATGGGGCAGGTCGGACAGGGTAAGACCCTGCAACAGCAGGTTGTTCTTGAGGTCTTCCCAGGAGTCGCGGTTGGAACGCATGAGCTCGCGCTGGGAGTCGGCGACGAAGACCACAGCATCGACGCCACGTAGCACGATCTGCCGGGTGGCGTTGTAGTGCACCTGGCCTGGCACGGTGTAGAGCTGCACCCGCAGCTTCATGCTTCGCAGGCTGCCGGCGTCGAGGGGCAGGAAGTCGAAGAAGATGGTGCGGTCGCCACCAGCCGGGACGACCACGAGCTCGCCCCGAGTGTCCGCGGGGTAGCCCTTGTAGAGCGTCCGCAGATTGGTGGTCTTGCCGCCCAGGGGAGGACCGTAGTACACGATCTTGGCGATGATCTCCCGGGCTTGCGGTCGAAACTGAACCATCACGCGCTCCGTTCGCGTTTCCCACGCATGATAAACCGAATCGGCACCCCTGCCAACGGGAATGCGTCTCGCACCGCGTTCTCCAGGTACCGCATGTAGGAGAAATGCAGCTCGCCGCCGCTCCAGAACATCATGATCCGGGGCGGGCCACCGGAAAGCTGGGCGGCGTAGTAGAAGCGTGGCGGGCGTCTGCCGCCAGGCGGTGGCTGGCGGTCCCAGGCGGCGTGAAGGACACGGTTGAGCTCGCCGGTGCCAATGCGCAACAGAAAGCCGTCACCCAGGGTCATGGCGGTTGGCATCACCTGATCGAGGCCGGCGCCGGTGCGCGCCGAGACGAACAGCATCGGCGTGCCCTTGAGGAACTTGAGGCGCTCGAGGACCTGCTCCTCGAGAAAGCGCCGCCGACCGGGATCGGCGTCCGTCAGCAGATCGACCTTGTTGACGACCACCGCGACTGCCCGCCCGGCGTCGTTGATGATGCCTGCCACGTGCGCGTCCTGGGCCGTGACGCCTTCCAGCGAGTCGAGGAGGAGCATGCAGACGTGCGCCCGCTCCACGGCGCGCCGCGCCATGACCACGGCCAGCACCTCGGGGCCCTGATCGGTGCGGCCCTTGCGTCGGATGCCGGCCGTGTCGACAAGACGGACGGTGCGCTCACCCCAACGCACGACCGTGTCCACCGCGTCGCGGGTGGTGCCGGGGACAGCCGACACGATGACCCGCTCCTCTCCGAGCAGGGCATTGAGCAAGGAGGACTTGCCGACGTTCGGCCGGCCCACGATGGCGATGCCCAGCTCGCGCTGGGGGGCCGCCTCGCTCTCGACCGGCGGTGGAAGGAACGGCTCGAGCTGGTCCCAGAGGTCCTCGATCCCGCGGCCGTGCTCGGCCGAGAGAAGGACGAGGGGGAACCCGAGGCGGGAGAACTCGCCGAACCCCAGAGTGGCATCCCGCCGGTCGGACTTGTTGACGGCGAGGATGACCGGCTTGTCGGCACGCCGGAGCTCCGTGGCGAGCTCCTCGTCTCCGGCGGTCAGCCCGGCCGCACCATCCACAAGCAAGATCGCAACATGCGCGCTCTGCACGGCAGCCAGGGCCTGGCGCCGGATCTGGGCCGGGATCACGGCCTCGGACTCCGCTTCGAAGCCGCCGGTGTCGACCAGCACGACGCTGCCCCCGCGCGGGCGCTGGGCGTCGCCGACGACCCGATCGCGGGTCACTCCGGGCTGGTCATGAGTGATCGAACGCCTGGCCCCGGTGAGGCGGTTGAAGAGCGTGGACTTGCCGACGTTGGGTCGCCCCACGACAACGACCGTGGGGACGGCCTCCCCCACCGGGTCCACCGGAACGAGCCGGTGCTGCGATGTGCGGCGCCGCCGGGGATGATCAGTCACGACACGCTCCTCCACCTCACAGCGTAGCACCCCCTCCGCCCAACCCCGCGCAGGCGCCCCGAAAGGCGCGAAAGATGCCGAGGTGCTCGGGCGTGCGCAGGTCTTCCGGATGCCACTGCACACCGAGGACGAAACGGCGGGGATCGCGACCTTCGATCGCCTCGACGACCCCGTCCGGGGCGCGGCCGACGACACGCAGGGTCCCTGGCTCCGCCACCGACTGATGATGCCGGGAGTTGACCATGACCGTCACCCCGGCGGGCAGAAAGCGGGCGTCGGATGAGATGCTCACGGCGTGCGCCACCTCGTCTCGCCCGAGCTCTGGACGGTGGCCGCTCAAACCGGCGCGCGGCAGATCTCCGACCACGCTCCCGCCGTGCGCGACGGCCAGGATCTGGCAGCCATAGCAGACGGCGAGGACTGGCCAGGACCTCGCTGTTGCCTGATCGAGCAGGTCGAGGTCGAGGGCATCACGCCGGGGGTCATGACCTCCGTCCAGCTCGGACGTCGGCCGCTGCCCGTACCTCCAGGGCTCCACGTCCGGGCCGCCGGTGAGGAGTAGCCCGTGCCACCTGGCCCCGTCCGTCACCACGGCCGCAGCGTTGCCAGGCGTGACGGAGACCAGCTCGGCGCGATCTCCTCCGGCCGCCTCCCAGGCAGCTCCGAAACGCTCGACCTCGAAGGGCCGGTGATCGCAGTGGGCGAGCAGGATGCGCATCATGGAGTCCCAGGGCTTGGCCGGCCGGCGGCACTCCGAACCGACGGGAGGGCCGCGGCCGCCTTTCAGCCTAGCGGAGCCGTGCTCCGACCAGGGGCCAGACCCTGGAGCCCTTGCACGTGGTCGGACCGGAAAGTGCTGTCGTCACCTGCCCACGGAGACCGCCATAGCCGTCCACGCTCCCTTCGAGCTGCATGGTGATGCCAATACCGCTCACCGAGCCGCCCACCGAGACCGAGAAGCTGCCATCCTCGAGCGCCACGGCCGGGTTGAGGGTCTGCTCGAACCGCAGCAGCTCGCCGCCGGTGCAGGCCGCACCGACGTCCTCATCGGTGAACACGATGGTGGCTTCGAGATGGGTGATGGCGCCGTTGACGATCTGCAAGGTGACGGGGGTGTCGTAGCTCGTCTTGTCGACCTTGCACAGATAGGTGCCGTCGCCGCCGCCACCGGCCATCTCGACCGTGGAGGGGTCGCCGGTGCGGTTGTCGATGTGCGAGGCCGAGGCGACGACGCGCCCGGGGCCGGCCAGGACCTTGACCCGCACGCGCTGGTTGCTGCCGGGGGTCGCGGCAATGGTGGTCAGGACGAGGTCGATCTGCTTGGCCTCGTGCGGTCGCAGGGAGACCGGGATCATGCCGAGGCTTTGCCCGGACCCGTCCAGCCTCTCGACGTTGAGCGTGGCGCTGTGGCCGGTGGTCTCCACAACTGCGAGGTTGGAGCGCCAGATGCCGGCCGTCTGCTGGCCATCCTGGTCGAGACCGACAATGTCGGCGACCTCCCCGACCCCGATCGCCTGAGTCGCTGGAACACCCGAGAAGTACTGGCCTGCGGACCCGACATCCCTTTGCCTGGCCTCGACCTTGACGTTGGCGTCATAGGACGAGCCGGTCACCACCACCGGGTGGTCCGCGGTGACGCGGAGAGCACCGTAGGCGCCGTCGCGGCCGAACTGACCCAGGATGACGTCAGGAAGGTACCGGACCTGACCCGGGTCGACGGTGATCCGCCGCGAGTCCGGGTTCTCGTTGGCCTGATTGCGCAGCAGGAGGAAGACGTCGACGGTGGCCACCTGGGCGCCGGGGTTGAAGACCCACAGGTCGGCCCGCCACTGCGCCCGCACGCCGTTGATCTCCTGACCCTGCCCGTGGCCCACCGAGGGGACGAAGAGGTCGGTGCCGGGCTCGAGCGCCATCGCCGCTCCTCCCATGCACAGGAAACTCAGCACACACACAAGAGTCCGCCGCATTGGTGGCTCCTTCCAGACATCGAGGGTAGCGCAAGAAACGACAAGCGGCCACCGCCAGGGGGCAGTGGCCGCCACGTCATGTGAGGCCCGTCACGGCATCAGTTGCCGACCCAGCCGGCCTTCCAGACGTGGTCGGTGGTGCCGTTGCAGGAGGCCCATGTACCTGTGCCGCCCGCAGTGACGGCGGTCAGAGTACCGGACCAGGTGCCATTGGCGGCGCGGGTGCCGGCGAGCGTCCAGGTGGTAGTGAAGTCGTGGTCCCCGTATGGGATCTCCACCGGCAAAGCGGTAAAGGCGTTGTTGGCAATGGGGATGATAGTGCCCGAATTAGGACTGAAGGGCACCGTGTAGGAAACACCGCCACAGTTGATGCCGGCCACGCCGGAGTAATCGGTGACCGTGCTGGAGCCGAGTGTGAGAAGCACCCCGCCGTCCACCGGCTCGGTACTAGTCGGGTTCACGACCGTACCCTCGAAGTGGCCGGTGGAAGGCACCCCAACTGCGGTGGTGGTCATCTCGATGGTATACGGGTCGTTGGTGATCTGGTCGAGCCGGGAGGCCGCCACGAGGACCTTGCCGCTGCCGCCGGTGACGGTCACCCGCACCCGCTGGTTGGTCGTCGAGGCGCCCTGGAGCGACTCCAGGACCTTGTTGATCTGTCGGGCACCGTAAGCGCCGATCGCGTCGGTGATCGTCGCCTGCACGACGCCGGCGTCGTTGATGCGCTCGAGCTTGAGGTTGGCCGCGGCACCGGTGACCTCGACGAACGCCAGGTTGGAACGCGAGACGGTGTCCTGCTGCAGGCCGACGATGTCGGTGAACGCCCCGTTGGAAATTGCAAGCCCGGCCGCGAGGCCGGGGTAGAACTGGCCGGCGGTCCCGGCGCTGGTCTGCCCCTGAATCTTGACGCTGCTGTCGAAGATCCGGCCGGTCACGACGACGTCAAGATCGGACACGAAGCGCAACGCCCCGAAGTTGGCACCGGTGAGCCCGAAGTTGGTGCTCAGGATCGAGACCAGCTCCCGGGTCGCTCCGGCGTTGACCTCGATCCGGCGAGAGATCGGGTTGGCGTTACCGGCACTGCCCGAGGTGCGGGGCAGGAAGTAGACGTCAACGGTGGCCTTCGCAGTCGTGGAGGGATTGAAGATCCAGACGTCAGTGCGCCACTGGGTGGTGCCCGAGCCGGGTCCCTGGCCCGCCGACAAGATGAAGCTCTCCTTGGCCGGCGGCAAGGCGAGCACGGCACCGGCGACCGTCAGCATCAACAGTCCGTATACGAGCTTTCTCATCTGATCCTCCCTGCCACGCCGCCTTCACGAAACGACACAGACAGCGTGGCGACATGACGCGTACGGACATTATAGACGCAATCCCAGAACGCAAGTTGATGAACGTCAAGGGGACGTGTGCTGGGTCACACCTGAAGGTTCGCCTGTGTCGGGGGTTCGCAGCCCGAAACGCATCGCGGGGGCCCGGAGGCCCCCGCGTTCGCGATTGATTGGTGCCGAAGGCCGGACTCGAACCGGCATGGCTTGCGCCACACGCCCCTCAAACGTGCGCGTCTACCAATTCCGCCACTTCGGCACAGCAAATCATGGTGCTGCTACCTCACTTCTGACCCTGCGCCGGCGCCGGCTTGCTCTCAGCCGGAGCGGCCGGAACCGGGCTCGGGGCCGGGGTCGCCGGAGCCGCGACGGCCGGGCTGCCCTTGAGTCCCGAGGTCACCGAACGGCTCTTTCGCGCCGTCATCACCGAGAGCCCGATGCACAGCACCACGAAGCCCACGAATGAACCGGTGGTCAGCTTGTGCAGCAGGGTGGTGGTACCACGGGGTCCGAAGGCCGTCTGGGACGACGCGCCGCCGAACGCCGCGGCCACGTCGGCGCCCTTGCCCTGCTGCAGCAGCACGACAAGGATCAGGAACAGGCAGACGACGATGAAGAGAATGATCAACAGTGTATAGAGCACGACGCCGACTCCTCAGCCTACCCGGCTGTCGCCGGGAGCAGCACGGATAATAGCCGAAAACGCCTCCACGTCAAGGCTTGCCCCACCCACGAGTGCGCCGTCGACGTCGGGCTGGGCCAGCAGGACGGCCGCGTTGTCGGCCTTGACGCTCCCTCCGTAGAGGATGCGAAGGCCCCTGGCTGGCTCGTCCCCGAGCAGGGAGACCAGACGCAGGCGCAGGAATGCGTGGGCTTCCTGGGCCTGCTCCGGAGCGGCGTTGCGGCCGGTGCCGATCGCCCACACCGGCTCGTAGGCGACCGCCAGGCGGGCCGGGTCGAGCCCCGCCAGCGCCGTGCTCTGTCGCTCGAGGACCGCGAAGGTGTCGCCCGCCTCGCGCTCGAACAAGGTCTCCCCGAGGCAGAAGATGACGCCAAGCCCGGCACGCTGGGCGGCCCGGGCGCGGGCGGCCGCGGTGGCGTCGGTCTCGCCGAAGTACTGCCTCCGCTCCGAGTGCCCGACGATCACCCACGGCACGCCGAGCTCGACCAGCATGGGCGGCGAGATCTCGCCCGTGAAGGCGCCCTTGTCCTCCCAGTGGCAGCTCTGGGCGCCGACCTCGACGGCCGAGCTTGTGGCCACCATGACCGCCACCGGCAGCAGGGTGTAGGGCGGGCACACCACGACCTGTGGGCTCCCCGGGCCAAGCCGTCGGATCAGCTCTTCGAGGTAGTGCTGCACGCTCTCCACCGTGCCGTGCATCTTCCAGTTGGCGGCGATCAGCGGCCGGCGCATCAGGGCTCCTCGAGCACGGCGACGCCGGGCAGCACGTCACCGGCCAGGAACTCCAGGGAGGCGCCGCCTCCCGTGGAGACGTGGGAAATCTTGCTGGCCACGCCTGCCTGCTGCACCGCCGCCACCGATTCGCCGCCACCGACCACGGTGAATGCCTTGCTGTCGGCAAGGGCACGGGCGATGGCCATGGTGCCCTCGGCAAAGGCCGGCTTCTCGAATACTCCGGCCGGGCCGTTCCAGAAGGTGGTACGGGCACCCGCCAGCACCGTCGCGATGGCGGCGCGGCTGGCCGGCCCGATGTCGAGGATCTTGTCGGTCGGAGTCACCCCACCGACCGCCACGACGCGACCGGGCGAGTCCACGTCAGTCGCCACGACCACGTCAGTGGGCAGCAGGACCTTGACGCCCCGGGCCTCGGCCGCGGCCATGATCTCGCGCGCCTCACTGGCCAGGTCGGGCTCCGCCAGGGAGGCCCCGATCCCGACCCCGCGGGCGAACAGGAAGGTGTTGGCCATGCCGCCGATCAGCACCAGGGTGTCGGCCTTCCCGGCGAGGGCCTTGAGGGTCCCGAGCTTGTCCGAGACCTTGGCGCCGCCCACGACGGCGACGAATGGCCGTTCGGGGTTGTCGCGCACCCTGCCGAGGGCCGCGAGCTCGCGGGCCATGAGCGGACCCGCCGCCGGGCGAGCGAATTGGGACGCCACGCCAGCCGTCGACGCATGCGCCCGGTGCGCCGAGCCGAAGGCATCGTTGACGTACAGGTCGGCCAGCGCGGCGAGCCGGGCGGAAAGCTCCGGGCTGTTGGCCTCCTCACCCGCCTCGAAGCGGGTATTCTCGAGCAAAAGGACGTCTCCCGGCTTGGCGGCGGCCACCATTTGGCGCGCCACTTCGCCCGCCGTATCTGGAACGAACTGCACCGGCCGGCCTACATGATGGGCGAGGATCGGGGCGACCGGCGCGAGCGACAGCGCCGGGTCAGGCTTGCCCTTGGCTCGCCCGAGGTGGGAGCAGGCGATGACGACCGCTCCCCGTTCGGCCAGCGCCTTGACGGTGGGGGCGGCCTCACGCACGCGGGTGTCGTCCCGCACCTTGCCTTCCTTGAGAGGCACGTTGAGGTCGAGGCGGACCAGGACGCGCTTGCCGGCGACGTCCAGAGCATCCATCTGACGCAGCATGCTCACCTCCCGTGGTACAGGCGCGCGACGTCCACGCAACGGGCCGCGTAGGCGTACTCGTTGTCATACCAGGAGAAGACCTTGCCCACCCGGTCGCCGATCACCATGGTGGACTGGGCGTCGACGATCGAGGAGGCCGTGGTGCCACGGAAGTCGATCGACACCAGGGGCTCCTCACAGACCTCCAGGATGCCACCCAGCTCGGCGGCGGCGGCGGCGCGGAAGGCGTTGTTGATGGCCTCGACGGTGATCGGCTTCTCGGAGGTGAACACGAAGTCCACCAGCGACACGTCCGGGGTGGGGACGCGCACCGACGTGCCGTCGAGCTTGCCCTTGAGGTCCGGGAAGACCTCGGCCATGGCCTTGGCGGCGCCGGTGGAGGTGGGGATCATC
>DAONEV010000129.1:0-10730 GCA_035403265.1 Thermoanaerobaculaceae bacterium
CCGTCCTGCAGTTCGCCTTCACCCCCAACGAACGGAGCTCGTTTCTTCCCCACTCCCTCGGTCGCGATCTCGTCGTGTACACCGGCACCCACGACAACAACACGACACTGGGCTGGTACCTCGAAGATGCGAGCCCTGCGGAGAAGGACTTCGCTCGCCGGTACCTCGCGACGGACGGCCACGAGATCCACTGGGACATGATCCGAGCTGCCCTTGCCTCGGTCGCGGACCTGGCGGTAGTTCCGCATCAGGACATCGCCGGCCTGGGCGCGAACTGCCGCATGAACCGGCCCGGGCTCGGGGAGGGCAACTGGCGGTTCCGCCTGACCGACTGGATGCTCTCCCCCTGGCACCAGGAGCGGCTCGCCGACCTGGTCTGGCTCTACGGCCGCATTCCCAAGCCGCTTGCCCGGTGATCGGCGGTCTGAGCACGGATTCCATGGGGACTGTCTGTCGGGGCCTCCAAGTCGATTGCACCTCGGCGGGCCGCACTCAGCATTGACGAATCGGCCAACAAGAAAGCCGCCCGTGCCGCCCGACCGTCCGCTGAAAGGCGGGCGGCAGGGCGCCACGGGCGGAGGGATCGTTGGTGTCTATGCCTACTGCTGCGTCAGGGCCCCGCTGGTGCGGTGGCCCCTGCCGGGGCGATCTCGTCCAGCACAATGCCGAGGTTCTTGGCGCCGTTCTCGTTGCAGAGATCCATGAAAGCAGCGACCTTCTCGTACGGAATGTCACCGTCGGCCGCGAAGAACGTCACCTTGGACTCGCGGCCCCTCATGACCTCGGCGAGCTTGGCAGGGAACTCGCGCATGGTGAACTGGTCCTTGTTGATGAACATACCCCCGTCAGCGGTGAGACGGATCACGACCTGGTCGCCTGAGACCGGCGGTGCGATGCCGGTGGTCTTGGGCGGAACCTTCGTCTCGTAACCCCGCTGCAGCAGCGGCGTGACGACCATGAAGATGATGAGGAGCACCAGCACCACGTCCACAAGGGGCGTGATGTTGATGTCGCTCTTCATGTCGCCCATCTTGCCGGCTGTCATTGCCATGGGTCTTCTCTCCTTACCTCGTCCTCACACCACATCGCCGGCAGCGGACTAGCTGCTGCCCTTCTTCGTGGTGATGAGCCCAACCTTGGTCACTCCCGCCTCGTTGATGGCCTTCATGACCTCACGCACCTGGCGGTAGCGGAGGCGCTTGTCTGCCTTGACGACGAACTCCTTGTCGGGAGTCTCACGCGTGATCTCGGCGACCCGGCGCGTGAGGTCCTGGGTGTTCGGCACCCAGTCGTCCTTCGACATGAAGATCTTGCCGTCCTCCGTCACCGTCACCTTCTGCTGCTTCGCGCTCTCCGGGTACTTTTCCGGGTTGTTGGTGTCCGGCAACTGCACTGGAACACCGGTCTGCAGCATCGGGGTGACGACCATGAAGATGATCAGCAGCACGAGGCACACGTCAACAAGCGGTGTGATGTTGATGTCGGACACCGGCCCGCTGGTGCCACCACGAATGCCAGTGTGGCTTTCGTCCCTACCGTGCCGCCGACCCAATTGCATCGCTGCCTCCGTGCTTCTTGATGAAGAAGTCAACCAGCTCCGAAGCGGAGTTGGACATCTCAACCTGGAAGCGCTCGATTTGGTTGGAGAAGTAGTTGTACAGCCACACGGCCGGGATGGCCACGAAGAGGCCGATGGCCGTGGTCACGAGGGCCTCGGCGATACCCGCAGACACGGCGCCCAGACCACCCGAACCGGTAACTGCCATGCCCGAGAAGGCGTTGATGATGCCGACCACGGTGCCGAACAGTCCGATGAACGGCGAGGTGGAGGCGATGGTCGCCAGGCCGCCCAGGCCCTTCTTGAAGTCGGCGGTGGTCATCAGGGTCGCACGCTCGATGGCGCGGCGGGCGGCGTCGATGACGTCATAGCCGGACAGAGGGCTGGACTGCTCTTCGACCATGAACTCGAGCAACCCTGCCGCGACGACCTTGGCAAGATGGCTGTTCTTGAACTTCTTCGAGGAGGCCACGGCTTCCTGCGGCCGATCCTGCTTGAGGTACTGCGTGGTCATGAGAGCGAACTGAAGCGACTGCTTCTTGGCGGAACGGAATTTCCACCAGCGCTCACCCGAGAGCGTCAGCGAGTAGACGGAGAGTGCGAGCAACAGAATGACGACCGCCCGCGCGATGAACCCCATCGATTGCCAGAGGCCCATGACTGACATGTCCATAGTTCGATTTCCTCCTGTCCTTTCTAGACTTTCCCCATACTGGGAGACTTAGTTCAATTGGAATCTCACGGTCACGGTCAGGTAGACGGCCACCGGTCGCCCGTTGAGCTGGGCCGGCCGGTACTTCCACTTGCGCACCGCGTCCATGGCTGCCTCCGACACACCCATGGGCAGGCCGCGCAGCACGCGGACGTCGGTGACGTCGCCGCTCTTGTTGATGATGGCTTCGATGATCACGATACCTGTCACCCGCGCCTTGCGGGCGATCTCGGGATAGAGCGGATTGGGCTGCGAGATCGGCTCCGGTGCCACCACTTCGCCACCGATACGGATTGGCGGCTCCTCGATATCCTGGACGACACCACCCGGCACACCGCCAGGCACGCCGCCGGGGATGCCACCCGCGACTCCGCCTTCGACGCCACCCTCGACACCACCCTCGACACCCTCGCTGCCGCCAGAGGAAACCGGGGCGATCTTGTCAGGGATGGCCACGGGCTGCACGACCGGCGCATTCACCTGCACCGTAGGAGCCACGACCTTGGGCGGCGCGGCGGCCCTGGGTGGAGCCGGTGGCGGTGGCGGTGGCGGTGGCGCCTGGTAGAAGCTCACCTGCAACGGTGGCTCTGCGACTTCGTGCACCTGCCATACGTTGGCGATGAGATAGCCACTGATGGCCACGATATGGATGACGAGTGCGATTGGAAGGGCAACCAGTTGGTTGAGGTTCTTCTTCTGCTTCTTGGATGTAATCAAGGCGTCTTCGAACATGGCTCCCCCGTCCTCACTTGCTTGCGAAGCTGGAGCCCTGCTGCTTCAGCTTCTCGCGCAGGGCCATGGCCTTGGTCCGGTACTCCTCCGCCTTGTCGAAGTACTGCTGCTTCTGTTCTTCCGGCTGCAGCTTGGCCTTCTCGCGGTAAAGGAGGTTGGTGTAGACCATCGCCTCGAAGTACTCGGGTTGCAGCTTCAGTGCCTTGTCGGCCGCCGCCAGACCCATCTCCACGAACTCGGACCGCACAGCGGGCGTGATCGTCGCATCCCGGAACGCCTTGTCCCAGCAGTACACCGAGACTAGGTAGTACGGCTCGGCGTCGGCGTTGGGGATGTGGGCGAGTATCCAGTCGTACGCCTCCTTGATTCGCTGTGTACGGAGGTAGATGGAGATGATCGCCTTGTGACTCTTGAGATCACCCGGATTTGTCCTGACCTGCTGGCTGAGGTACTTGAGGACCTCGTCGAACTTCCCGGCGTTCACATAGGTCCCAATGAGGAATTCCTGGGCCTTCTGATCGTCGGGAAAGACCGCCAGGTACTTCTTGAAGGCATCGATCGCGGTCTCGGCGTAACCCTGGTTCTCCTTGTCCTCGACCCCGGGACGGTACAGCGTCATGGCGCTGAGGGCCACCGACCGCCACGCAAACTTCAGGCTGGGATCAAGCTGGAGGCCCTTTTGAAACTGGTAGAGGGCATCCTTGTACTTCTCGTTCTTGTAATCCTTGTTACCCTTGTTGAGCTCGATTCGAGCCTTGAGGGTGTCGCAGCCGCTCAGGGTGAAAGCGGCAATCAACACCATCAGAATTGGGGGAACGGCGACCTTGCGCATACCGGGTTTCCTCCAAAAGGCGCCAATCACTGTGATTTCTCTAGGCTGGCTGAGTGTCGAGAAAGGCGCGGTGACCCTTCTGTTCTGGCAGCTCGTTGGCGTCAAGTTTACTTCTCCTCACCTGGCGGCTTGCCTCAACCTCAGGCTCACCGTGTTCGCGTCGTGAGGGCGACAATTCTCCTGAACTATCACCAACGAGCCGGATACCGCCCGCTTGTGAGCCCTCCTCCTGCGCCGCGCACACTATGAAACCGGTGGAGGAGGATGTCAAGAGCCTCTGCTGAGGCGTTTCGCAACATGGCCTCGGTCGCGGCACAGAACATGAGAGGAGTTTGATGCAAGGCGAGCTTTCGTGCCAAATGGTGCCGTCATGGCGACCCCCGACGGGGCGTCCCGCCAGAATTCGCGCCGGCTCGGGTTTCCTCAGGTGCAACTGACTCCCTCCTGGCGTTGGCGGCGCCTGATGGCATGAGGTACCATCGCGCCATGAAGCATCCCCTCACCATCGCGCTCGGCGCCGATCACGGCGGGTTCGAGCTCAAGCAGTCGCTCCTCCAGTTCCTCAAGGGGCTCGGGCACCGCGTGGAGGACTGCGGCACGCACACCAAGGATTCGGTCGACTACCCCGTCTTCGCAGCCGAAGTCGCGCGGCGCGTGGCCGGCGGGAGCTGCGACTTCGGCATCGTGATTGACGGGGCCGGCATCGGCTCGGCCATGGCCGCCAACAAGGTCCCGGGCGTACTGGCCGCCCCTTGTCCGACCGAGGCGCTGGCACGCAATGCCCGCGAGCACAATGACGCCAATGTCTTGACCCTCGGGTCCGGACACCTGGACCAGGCCGCCGCGCAGGCGATCGTGCGGACCTTCCTCTCCACCGAGTGCACTGCCGAGCGGCACCGCAAGCGCGTGCAACAGATCCGGGACCTGGAGAAGGTCGTCGGCACCGAACTTTCGGGTGACGACGTGCGGCGGATCGTGGAGCGCGTCAGGCAACTGGTGGGCTCTGCGGCCACAGGCGACAGGCCGGCGATCCCTTCCGTCCAGCTCGCCAAGCTGATTGACCACACCCTCCTCCGCCCCGATGCGACCCGCGGCGACATCGAGAAGCTCTGCCGGGAAGCGGTGCAGTGCGGCTTCTACTCGGTGTGCGTCAACCCGTCCCACGTCCCCCAGGCCGCGGCCCTGGTGCGCGGGAGTGGAGTCAAGGTCTGTGCCGTCGTGGGCTTCCCTCTCGGCGCTCAGACTCCCGACATCAAGGCCCTGGAGTCCCGCCGCGCCATCCGCGAAGGCGCACGGGAAATCGACATGGTGATCAACATCGGCGCCCTCAAGGGCGGCGACGACACCCTTGTGCTCAAGGACATCCGCGGTGTCGTCGAGGCGTGCAAGGACGGCCGCGCGCTGTGCAAGGTGATCCTCGAGACGGCGCTGCTCACCGACGAGGAAAAGGTGCGCGCCTGCGAAATCTCGATGCGCGCCGGCGCCGACTTCGTGAAGACGTCGACTGGCTTCTCGTCGGGCGGCGCTACCGCCGAGGACATCGCACTGATGGCACGCACCGTGGCCCCCAGGAAGCTGGGCGTCAAGGCTTCCGGCGGCGTCCGCACCTACGCCGACGCCGTGCGCATGATCGAAGCCGGTGCCACTCGTATCGGGTCTTCCAACAGCGTCAAGATCCTCGGCGAGGCACGCGCCCTCGCCGGTGGGAAGGAGTAACGGCATGGCCGAGCTGCGCTGCTACGTCTTCATCGACTCCCTGCAACCCCAACACGCTTCGTTCCTGGGCTCAGTGGCCCAGGGCTTCCTGCCGACTCCGGGCCAGGCATCGCTGTTCGTCGAAATCGCCCCCGGCATGGACATCATGCGGGTGACCGACGTGGCGCTCAAGGCGACCGACGTGCGGCCGGGCATGCTCATCATCGAGAGAATGTACGGCATGTTGGAGGTCCACTCCGACTCCCAGGCGGACGTGCGCCAGGCCGGCGCCGCCATTCTCGATTGCCTTGGTCTCAAGGAGGACGACCGTATCAAGCCGGAGCTGGTGGCGAGCCAGGTCATCCGCAACATCTCGCCCTACCACACCCAGCTCATCAACCGTTCCCGTCACGGCGACATGATCCTGCCGGGTCAGACCCTCTATGTTATGGAGGTCGCTCCGGCCGGCTATGCGTCGATCGCTGCCAACGAGGCGGAGAAGGCGGCCAACATCAACATTCTTGAGGTGCGGGCGTTCGGCAGCTTCGGCCGCGTCTATCTGGGTGGCGAGGAGAAGGACATCGACGTCGGCTACCGCGCCGCCGAGGCTGCCATCTCTGCAATCACCGGCCGCTCCGGTCGCGCCGCGGTCGACCGATGAGGGCTCCGTCGAAAGCAGACTTCCCCACTGGAGGCAAGTGATGACTGAAGCATTGGGCATGATCGAAACGAGGTCCTTCCCGGCCGTCGTGGAGGCCGCCGACGCCGCTGTCAAGGCCGCCAAGGTGGAGCTGGTTTCTTACGAAAAGACCGGTGGAGGCTACGTCACCGTCATCGTGCGCGGCGACGTGGCGGCGGTGAAGGCCGCCTGCGACGCGGCCCAGATCGCCGCTGGGCGCGTCGGTGAGCTCGTGGCCGTCCACATCATTGCCAGGCCACACGTCAACGTCGACCTGGTCATGCCCCTCGGCCGCGAAGAGCAGGCCAAGGCGCAGCAGAAATAGGGCCGCACCGCGGCCCCGCGGCCGCCGGCCCGGAAGGGGCACGACATGGTCCTGGCCAGGGTGGTTGGAACCGTTGTGGCAACCCGCAAGGAGGCTTCCCTCGACGGCCTCAAGCTCTTGCTCGTGCGGCCCGTCGACGAGGAGGGCCGAGAGATCGGAGCGCACCTGGTAGCGGCCGATGCGGTCGGGGCCGGCCCGGACGAAATCGTCCTGGTTGCCTCGGGCAGCTCGGCCAGGCAGACCACGGCTACCGACAAGCGGCCCGTCGACGCGGTGGTCATGGCCATCGTCGACACCTGGGCGGTCGGCGCCACGACGAAGTACAAGAAGTGATGCCTCCAATGTCGGTGCTCGAAGGGCAAGGGTCCCTCCACCACCCGGCAGGACTCGTACTTGATTCACCGATGCCCATCGTGGGAGAGCGGGGCCGACCCTTGGCCCTGAAGCCTGGACCCCTGACCGCCGCCAGAGCCCGCCAAGATCTACCGCCGAGGAGGGAGAGATGACGACGCGACTCTCGGACACCGAGATCGAGGCGATTGCGCGGCGCATCGCGGGCGACCTGGAAGGGCACCAGCCATCCGGGACGAGCGGAGGCAGCGCAAGCTCGGCGCCGAACGGCCTGGGGCTCTTCCCGACCGTGGAGGCTGCAGTCGCGGCGGCCCGCAAGGCCCAGCCGACGTTCGTGGCGCTACCGCTGGCGACCCGCGCGCGCATCATCGCGTCGATCCGGGCGGCAATGCTGGCCGCCGCCGAGGAGCTGGCACGGGCGGCTCACGCCGAAACGGGTCTGGGACGCGTCAGTGACAAGGTCATCAAGAACCGGCTGGTCTCCGAGCGGACCCCGGGGCTTGAGGATCTCTTTCCGGTGTCCGTCACCGGCGATCACGGCCTCACCCTCACCGAGCCGGCGCCGTTCGGCGTCATCGGCGCCATCACCCCGTGCACGAACCCCACCTCGACAATCATCTGCAACACCATCGGCATGATCGCGGCCGGGAACACGGTGGTCTTCAACGTCCACCCGACCGCCAAGGCATGCTCCATGCAGACGGTGGCGCTCCTCAACAAGGCAATCGTCGCGGCGGGAGGCCCACCCGAAGTCGTGACCTGCGTGTCGGCCTCGAGCCTCGAGACTGCCGGGCAGCTCATGCACCACCCGGGCATCCGCCTGCTGGTCGTGACCGGTGGAGGCGGCGTCGTCAAGGCCGCGATGGCGTCGGGGAAGCGGGCGATCTGCGCCGGACCGGGCAACCCGCCGGCCGTTGTCGACGAGACCGCCGACATCGGGAAGGCGGCCCGGGACGTCGTGGCCGGCGCCTCCACCGACAACAACATCATCTGCGTGGACGAGAAGGAGGTCCTGGTCGCGGCACCTGCCGCCGACGCTCTGCTCGCAGCCCTGCGCAAGGAGGAGGTCGCCGTGCTCGGCCCCCACCAGCTCCCGGCGCTGGAGAAAGTGGTCTTTTCAAAGATCCATGGCCCCCGCCACGAGGCGGAGATCAACCGCGAGCTGATCGGCAAGAACGCCAACGTCATCCTCGGCAAGCTGGGGATCTCGGCGCCTGACTCGGTGCGCCTCGTGGTCGTGGAGGTCGACATCGACCACCCGCTGCTGTGGACCGAGCAGATGATGCCCGTGCTGCCTGTGTGCAGGGTCCCCAACGCCGACTTCGCCATCGACCTGGCGGTGCAGGTGGAGGGCGGCAACCGCCACACCGCGGTCATGCACTCCAGGCACCTCGACCGCCTGAGCCGCATGGCCAAGCTCTGCGACTGCAGCATCTTCGTCAAGAACGGCCGCTCCCAGGCCGGGCTCGGGCTGGACGGCGAGGGGTTCTGCTCCTTCACCATTGCCAGCCCCACGGGTGAGGGACTCACGTCACCGCGCAGCTTCTCCCGGCAACGCCGATGCGTGCTCGTGGACCACTTCCGGATCACCTGATGCAGCGGGCCTCGACCATCGCGGTGCTGGACTTCGCCGAAATCCCCGCCGGGGTCGCGGCCACCGACGCGATGCTGAAGCGGGCGCCGGTGTCCTTCGTGCGGTCGGGCTCGGTGACCCGGGGCCGCTTCCTCACCGTCCTCGGCGGCAGCACGGCCGCCGTCCAGGAGGCGCTTCGCGCCGGCCTCGAGGTCGGCGGGACCGCGATCCTGGACCACGTACTGCTGGCCGATGTGCACCCTCTCCTGCTGGACGGCATACTCGGCGGGCGGCACCCGGCGTCTGGCCCTTTGGCTCTGCTCGAGACAGACACCGCGGCCGCCGCCGTGCGCGCCGCCGAAAGAGCCCTCAAGGGCGCCATGGTCGAGCTGGTGGAGGTCCGGCTGGCTGACGCCGGCCTCTCGGGCAAGGGTCTCGTCGTGCTCTGCGGCGCCCTCCACGACCTCGACGCGGCGGTCGAGCTGGCGACCTCCGAGCTTTCGGCGGGCGGCCTCCGCCTTCGGACGCGCGTCATCCCCGCCCCTCACCCGGCCACGGTCGACCAGACTTCCCGCACCACCCGCTTCGACGACTCGGAGCTGCTGGACCTCGGTGGGGAGGTGGGCTGATGCTCCTCGGACGGGTCATCGGTGTCGTCGTGCCCTGCGTCGTCGTCGAGGGCCTGCAGGGCGTCCCGATGCTGTTGGTGCAGCCCCTGGACCGGGAGGGCAAACCCAGGGGCCGGACCCTGGTGGCGGCCGACCCCACTCGCATGGCCGGCCCCGGTGAGCTCGTGACCTACGAGGGGGGCCGCGAGGCCGCTCTCCTGCTGGATCCCTGGTTCGTGGCAGTGGACCACGCCATCGTCGGGATCGTCGATGCCTTCCACCGTGCGGACGGGGAGGCCCAACCATGATCATCGGGCGCGTGGCGGGAACCCTCACCTCGACCATCAACCACCCGTTCTACGATGGCAGGAAGCTGCTGCTGGTCGAGCGCTTGACACCGGTCGGCGGGCTCTCCGGAGACTACCTCATCGCCATCGACGCCGTCGGTGCCGGCGTCGGCGAGCAGGTGCTGGTGCTCGACGAGGGCACCGGCGCCCGACAGGTCGTCGGCTCCGCCACAGCTCCCCTGCGTTCGATCATCGTCGGCATCGTCGATGCGGTCACCATGTCGTAGAAGGGCTCGAGTCGGCGAGATCAGCCCCGCGCGAGGGGAGAGAGGACCTCGCGAAGAAACTCCCGGGCGAGGGCGTGGATCCCGGGGCTGAGGCTCTCGCGCGGACCCGCCACGTTGAGCACCTCGTAACCGCCATTGTCCAGCCAGTCGCGTGCCTGGTCGGGCTCCGGATCCTCACCGAGATCCAGCACCAGCAGCGGCCGGCCGAGCCATTGGGCGAGGTTGATGGTGAGGCCCGTCCCGCTCCCGGCCGGCCCCCAGGTCAAGACAAGCGTCGCATCGGACTCGCGCACGTTCCACTCGGTGCGCACCCGGTACTCGCGGCTGGGCGTCTCGCGCAACGGGTAGGCCATGGGAACACGACCATCCTCGGCCTTGCGCCCGAGCGGGCACCACCCACCGCATTCGATCCCAAGCTCCAGCGCGACATCCAGAGCGGCGCGATCCACCCCGGTTTGCCCGCCCGAGACGATTCGTTGGAGCATCACAGGGGAAGGAGCGCTTCGCCGGCTGGCAGGAGCGCCAGGCACACCGCCAGGATCACGTAGAGGGCCAGGAGCTGGACGCCCTCAAGCCAGTTGCTCTCGCCATTGAGGGTGACGAGCCCAGCCAGTCCCACGGCCGCCGCCACCGCGATCACCTCCACGCCCGAGAAGACGAGGGTCATCGGATGGCCGAGCGGGAGCGAAAGCAGCACCAGCACCGGCGTCACGAACAGCGCCACCTGCAACGAGGAGGCAAAGCAAACTGAGAGCGCCGCATCCATCTTGTCCCGCCAGGCCAGAAGAACGGCGGCCGCGTGCTCGGCCGCATTCCCCAGGACCGCAACCACCACCACGCCCATGAACACAGGGCCGAGGCCAAGAGTGTGGCCCACTTCCTCCACACTCCCGACCAGGACTTCCGAGATGACCGCGGTTGCAGCGCCAGCAGCCAGCAACGTGAGCGTCGCCCGCCGGCTGGTCCACTTCGCCTCACCTGGCTCGTGCCCCCCACCCAGCAGGTGCCGATGGGTTCGGAGCGAAAACAGCAGTGCCGCCCCGTAGACGACCAGCAGCACCACGGACACGGTCACCGAGAGCGGAAAAGCC
>DAONEV010000130.1:0-10653 GCA_035403265.1 Thermoanaerobaculaceae bacterium
CCGGGAGGAGTGTGAGAGGTAGCCAGAACGGCAGGCGCTGCAGATACCACCAGGGAGGCTGGCTGGCCACCCGCGACGAGGAGGCGCCTTCCGAGAGAGTGAAGCGGGCGAAGGCGGCCAGGCTGGCGAACGGACGGCCCCAGGTCGCCCAGTCCACGGCACCCACCGTCAGGATGGCTCCGAGGCAGAACCCGGCGGCGACCAGGAGCGCCGCGCCCAGGCGGCGCCGCTTCGTCCCCATGGGCACCGCCGCGAGAAGGAGAAGGGGAGGCAGGAAGGCGACCTCGCTGTAGCGGCAAGCAAATGCCACGGCCGCCAGGCCTCCGGCCGCCAGCAACCGCGGGGGGCCGGCTCGTTCCGCGAGGGTCAGCAGGGCTGCTCCCAGCAAACAGGTCACGGACACCGTGCGGGGGTAGGTGGTGGCGCCGTACCCAAGCGGCAGCCAGTGAAGGGCATAGAGCCCGGCGGCCGCGACCGCGAGGCCTTCGTCCAACCCGAGCCGGCGGCCCAGCAGAAGAAGCAGGAGGACGTTGACGGACGCCAGCAGCACGAACGGGAGGCGGCCGACGAGGACGAGCCTGGTCGGATCGTGGACGCCCAGGAGACCCGCAACCTGCAGGGTCGGCGCCACCAGCCCCTCGGGGAGCAGCAGGTTGCGGATGGGCCAGGGGGAGAAGTCGAGGCCAGTGGCGCTCCGGAAGCCCGCTTCGAGGATCTCGACGTCGTCTCCGCCCACGAAGCCCGGACACAGCCATGCGAGGGCCAGGCGAGCCAGGGTCGTGAGGACGACGATCACGATCAGCGCTCGGAGGCCGGACCACGAGGGCCCTCGTGGGGATGGCGGCAAGAAGCTGTGCACGGGCTGGAACGCTACCGCGGCGGGCCGAGGACGCGGTGCCGCAGGCGGCCGAGGGCGGTATTCAGGGGATTGTTGCGTGCCAGGAAGCGGACGACTGGCATGCGCCGACGTCCCATCTCCGCCTCCAGCTCCTTCAACCCGACGTGGCCCGGCTCGACCGAAAGGCCTCGGCGAATCGCCTCGACGGCCCGGCTCCGGGACCGGCCGGCGACCCACACCCGGGCGAGGTTGAAGTAGAACTCGGCCTTGAAGAACTCGCGATCGATCGCCGCCTGGCAGAACTGAGCGCCCTCCCGATAGCGGCCGCGGTGCATTGCCACGCAAAGGCCGTAGTAGGAGAGGATCGGGGCCAGGGGCTTGCTGTAGCCGACCCGCTGGTAGCGGTCGTAGGCCTCCTTGAGGAGGATGTAGCCGCGCTCGAAGTCCTCCCGTCGAGCGGCGGCGATCCCCTGGCGGGCGACCTCCGCCGCGTCCCCGGAGCCGACCTCGGCAAGCACGGCCACTGGGTCGAGGGTTTCGCGTACCATGCCGAAAGTATACTCGCCGCCGGGAGGACGCCGTTGCCCGTGGAGACCTACCAGAAGGTGCTGCTCGTCGACGCGACCACCGGTTTCTACCGACTGCAGCGCTACCGGGTGGGTGGCTTTTTCGGACCCGTGGACCTCGGGCTGCACCTCTCGAGCCGGCTCAACTCGCTCAACATCGGCACCGGCCTGCTGGCCGGATCGATCTTTCCGGGCTCCAACCGCCTGGTCTTCAGTGGGTTCTCTCCGTGCTGGGGCGGTTTCTACGTCTCTTCGATGGGGGGGGCCGCCCTCGTCTTCGAGAACCTGGGCCTCAACATGGTCTCGATCGTGGGTTGTGCACGCACGCCATCGGTGCTGGTGCTCAACCGGCAGGCGAGCGAGGAGATTGAGGTCGAGCTGCAGCCCGTGGACCTCCCGCGAGTCTGGAGGGAAGGCCGCACCGGGGTGTACTCCCTCATGGACCACGTGTTCGAGCGGTACTCGGGCCGGTACGAAAGCGCGCCCCGGATCCTGGCCACGGGGCCCGCGGCGTTGGCGTCCGACATGGGGGCGATCTGCTCGGTGCCGATCGAGAACGGCAAGCTCACCTTCGTGGACACCTGGGCGGGGCGCGGTGGCTTCGGGACGAAGCTGCTGAAGGAGCATGGCATCGCCGCCATCATCTACGGCGGGTCGTTCGTCGACGAGGACTTCCGCGACCGCAAGGTGGCCGACGACTGGTTCGAGCAGCACTACCAGAAGAAGCTCGCGGCCAAGGACCTCGAGGCGACGACGAAGTACCGGTTCGACCCCAAGTTCGACACCGGCGGCACCTTCGGTGTCAACTACGCGACCGTTCGGGGCGCGATGCTGTCCTTCAACTCCTCCAGCATCTACTGGGACGAAGCACAGCGGCTCGACGTCCACGAGCGCTTCGTCGTCGCTCACTACCTCCGGCAGTTCAACGAGGAGACCATCAAGCCGAAGCGGCAGCACACCTGCGGCGAGCCGTGCGCGGCGGTTTGCAAGAAAATGCACGGCCCGTTCAAGAAGGACTACGAGCCATACCAGACCATGGGTCCCCAGTGCGGCATCTTCGACCAGCGGGCGGCCGAGCGGCTCAACCACCACGCCGATGCGTATGGCTTCGACGCCATCTCAGCGGGCGGCGTGCTGTCGTGGCTCCTGGAGTGCCTCGACAAGGGGGTGCTGACGCCGGACGAGCTCGGGGTCAAGGACCGGCCGGCGTTCTCACCGGCGGGGTTCGCCCTCGAGGGCGACTCGGCGCACAACGCCGAGCTGGGATGTCAGCTCCTCGACGGGATCGTGGCCGGAAGCGGCTACCTCCGGCTCGAGCAGGGCGCGCGGCGGCGGGCCCGCCACCTGGCCCGGGAAAAGGGCCGCCAGGTCATGGACCTCTTCGTGTGTGCGGCGTTCGCGCGCAAAGGCTGGATGGTTCCCAACCAGTACTGGACGCCGGGAGTGCTCGCGCCCATGGCCATGATGGGCAAGTACTACATGTTCTATGGCCAGGAGTTCGTGCCGCCGCGCGAGCTCGGGCGGATCAATGCCGAGCGCATGCGGCGCGAGCTGGTCCTCGACAACCTCGGGATGTGCCGCTTCCACCGGGCCTGGGCGGAGGACATGCTCCCCGAGATCGTCGAGTCGCTCTTTGGCCAGCGCGAGGCCTTCCTGAAGGGGATCGATGTGACCGCCAGCCGCATCAACGCCCGCAACGCCTCGGTGTTCTGGGAATCCGAGCGGTCGGTCGACCTGGTGCGGCTGTTCCTGCAGCGGAAGCGCGACGTCGACGGCAACAACGACCCCGAGCTCGGTCACTGGCTGGACCGTTTCAACGCCGACAAGCAGGCCGCGGCCCTCGACTTCTGGTACGAGATGCACAAGGGCGCCCACGAGTCGTTGCGGGAATTTTGACAACAGGCTCCAGGCTCAAGGCCTTGGACTCAAGGTCCCCCTTCTTCCCGGGCAGGTGAAGGCTCTCAATTCACGAGTTCTCTGCCTTGAGCCTGGCTGGGTGGGGGAAGCTACTCGAGCTCGACCTCGACGGCGCCGACGATGTGGACGGCGAGGTTGTAGAGCGCGGTGAGCAACGCGCCCGACACAAACCCGATCACCAGGTAGCTCCCCGGAACCGCGACCAGCGCCAGGAGGGCGACGACTCCCTTGCCAGGGGCAACCAGCCCCCGGGCCGCGACCGGTATCGGTACGACCAGGATCATGAAGGCGGCAAGCACGCCGATCAGCAGCCCAAGGACACCGTAGAGCGCGGCGGTCACCTTTGCGGCGGTCAGCACGTCGACGTGCTTCACCTTGAAACGCACCGAGGCCTCGGCGGTGAACTCGGCAGGGGGCTCGCTCACGGCCGGAGGAGGGACGGCAACCGGAGCGTCTCCGAAAGGCTGGGACGGAATCTCCAGGGGATGCGGCACGGACGAGGGCGGCTCGGGGGGCGCGACGGGCCCAGGCGCGACGCGGAAGCCCTGGCCACACTGGGGGCACTTGAGGCCTCGACCCAGATAGCGCTCCGGGACGACCAACTGCTTGCCGCACTGCTCGCAGGTGTGGGAGTAATTTGCCATCTTCATGCCCTCTCAACACTTGGCTTGATTATACCGGGCGAGTAGCGAGGGCGCAACGCGCCCGTGGTGCGCCGCGTCACGTCTCAGGCGTCCGGCTTGATCACGAAGCTGAGCTGGAGGCTCGGGCTCATCGCCAGGTCCGCAGGCGACGTGTAGGCTGGGCGTTCCTGGGCGAGACTGATGCCGCGCGTGCGGTAGGCGGCGGCCACGAGCTCCGAGCAGAACCAGGTGCGGTCACGCCAGGCGTGGGGCTTGTGGCCCAGCGCCAGGACGACGAGAAATCGCACCAGGCCGGCGTGATCGTAGAGCTTCCCAAGCTGTTGGAGGCAGAAACCGAGTGCGCCGCGCCGCTGCTCGGGCGTGGCTTCGCGGAGGCGGTAGTAGTCGATGCCCCCATGGTACTGGCGCACCGCCTCGGACATCAGGATGAGCCGGACGCCCTTGCCGACCGCCTCGACGCAGTAGACGTGGCCCTCGAAGAGCATCACGAGCCCGACATGGGAGTAGGGGCTCGCGGTGAGGAGGCGGATCGCCCGGCTCATGGGTCCTCGGCCGCGGAACAGCAGGACGTCGCCGTCCGTGAACTCGGCACGGGCTCGGGCATAGCTCTCCTGCCGGGCCCCGTCTCGACGGGTGCGGATCTCCTGGCGGATCGCGCGCCGGGCGCGCCCCGTCATGAGGGTATGACTGGCACTCCGTTGCAAGTCATCCATGACCACTCAAGGTAGCACGGCCCCACGCCGGTCGAGGGGGAGTCGCACCTCGAACACGGAACCCTGGCCGAGAGTGCTGGCGACGTGGATCCGGCCGCCGTGCGCCTGGACGATGCCGTGCACGACCGCGAGGCCAAGCCCGGTGCCCTGCCCTGCCTCCTTGGTCGTGAAGAAGGGATCGAAGATGCGGGCTCGCACCTCGTCCGGGATGCCGAGCCCGGTGTCCGTCACGGCCAGCACGACATCGGCGCCCTCGAGACGGGTCACCACGGTCAGCGTTCCCCCCTCGGGCATGGACTGCACGCCGTTGACCATCAGATTCACGAGCACCTGCTGAAGCTGCGTGGCGTCGGCGGGGATGGCGGGCAGGCTGGGATCCAGCCGCCTCACCACCTGCACGCCGGCACGTTCGCAGCGTCCGAGCATGAAGTGCAGCACATCGCGGACGACGCGGTCGAGGTCCGTGGGCACGAGACGCGGCGGCACCTGGCGGGCGAAGAGCAGGAGGTTGCGGACGATCTCCCGGGCGTGCAGGCACGCCTTGACGATGCGGTCGAGGTCGGCCGCCGACTGCTCGGGGAGTCCCGACGCCTTCTGCACGAGCTGGGTGTAGCCCAGGATCGCGCCGAGAGGCTCGTTGAGCTCGTGGGCGACACCTGCCGCGAGGCGGCCGACGCTGGCGAGTCGCTCGCTGTGGCGCAACTGCTCGGCCAGAGTGGCCCGCTCTTCCGCCTCCGCCCGCCTGTGGACGAGCTGACCGACCTGCCGCGCCACCTCGTCGATGAGGCTGCGCTCCTCGCGCAAGAAAGGCCCTTCCTCAGCCGGCGGGAGCATGCGGGCGTAGGCGACCTCCACCCGCCCCCGCTCGACGCCATCCACGAGCACTGGCGCGGCCTGAGTCGCCACCTCCTCGGCCGAGGGCGGCGCCCCGAGCGCGCGGCCGTCGAGCACGATGCGCGCCAGGCAGGCGTCCGAGTGCTGCCAGGCGAAGGGGAGCAGCCTGGCGATGGTGTGGAGGGTCTCGTCGAGGCTGCCTCCCTGGTCCCCGAGCTGGGCGATGGCGTACAGGCACGACAGCTCCTTGACCCGCTCGCCGAGCGCCCACTGCGCCTGCTGGTACGCCAGGCACTCCGCCACCTCGATCGCCAGTCGGCCCAGCGCCTCGAGATCTCGCCATGCCGACGCCACGCCCTCGAACCGCAGCGCGCCAAGGGTCTGCTCGCCGAAGACCAGGGGGATCAACACCGGAAGCGGGGCCGGGCTCACGGCATCGGCGGCTGGGCGGGAGGCCAGGGTCGCGGCGAGACGCGAGCCGGGGCCGAGGACGGAGGTTGTGGTGCACACGCCTGCTTCCTGGAGGAGCGCCTGCAAATCTCCGGCGAACCGCATCCTGGAGGAGCCCAGCGCCGCGAGCTGCCACAGGCTCTGCCGAAGCTTCTCCAGCCTCTCGGCCATCTCGATCGGGATCCCAGTCGTGGCGCGCACTGCCGGGGATGTTACCGCGTCCGCGAGCAGCAGAGCATGGGTCCGAGGAGCGGACGCTCAGCCCGGGGCGTCTCGCGGACACCGGGCCGTGCGAGCCCGTCACGTTCCTTGTAGCCTGGCGGTCAGGCGGTGTCGAGCTTCGCGAGCGGGCGCGGTCCGACCTGGGCGAGCGGGAAGAACGCCTTGGCGCGGCGGCAGATGCCCTCGACGTCGAGGTCGAGACGGGCGCGCAGGAGGTCCTGGGAGCCGTGGGGCTGGTACTCGTCGGGCACGCCCAGACGCTCGAAGACCACCTCGCGGGCGCCGAGCCGGGCGGCCGCTTCCATGACCGCGGAGCCGAAACCTCCGTCCAGGGCGTTCTCCTCGACGGTCATGATGCGCGCCCCGGGCCGCAGGTGGGCGCTCAGGAGCTCGGTGTCCAGCGGCTTGACGAAGCGGGCGTTCACGACGGTGAGGTCCGGTCCGCCCTCGGTGGACAGGCGCTCCGCCGCGCGCACGGACTCGGTCGCCATGATGCCAATCGCCCAGATGACGCCGTCGCGCCCGGAGCGCAGGATCTCCGCCTTGCCGACGGGAAGCAGACGGGGAGCACCGTCCATCTTGACCCCGTAGCCGTTGCCGCGCGGGTAGCGGAGGGCCGACGGGCGGTCGAGAGAAAGGCAGGTCGCGAGCATGTGCCGCAGCTCGTCCTCGTTTCTGGGCGCCATGATGACGAGTCCGGGCAGGCAGCGCAGGAAGGAGAGGTCGTAGACGCCGTGGTGCGTCGGGCCGTCGGAGCCCACCAGTCCGGCGCGGTCGAGCGCGAGGACGACCGGCAGGCGCATGAGGCAGACGTCGTGGAAGACCTGGTCGAAGGCGCGTTGCATGAACGACGAGTAGATGGCCACCACGGGGCGCATGCCACGGGTGGCGAGGCCTCCAGAGAAGGTGACGGCGTGCTCCTCGCAGATCCCGACGTCGAAGAGACGGTCCTTGTGCGCGCGGGCGAAGACGTCGAGGCCCGTCCCCTCCGACATCGCCGCGGTGACGGCGACGATGCGGGGGTCCTGCCTGGCGAGCTCGGTGAGGGTCTCGGCAAACACCCTGGTGTACGACGGGGGGCCGGACGATTTTTTGACCTCGCCAGTCGTGATCGTGAAGGGGTTGGCGCCATGCCAGAACACCGGATCCTGCTCGGCCGGCTTGTACCCCTGGCCCTTGCGGGTCACGACGTGGACGAGCACCGGGTGGCTGTAGTCCCGGTACTCCCTGAAGGTCGCCACGAGCTGGGGAATCGAGTGTCCATTGATCGGTCCGACGTACTTGAAACCAAGCTCCTCGAAGAGGTTACCTGGAACCAGGAGCTGCTTGCCCATCTGCTCGGCCTGCTTGGCCCACTTGATCATGCCCTCGCCGACGCGGGGGATCGAGCGCAGGAACTGCTCGACCTCGTCCTTGAGCCGGCGGTAGGGCTGGCCGTGGATGATCCGATTCAGGTACCCCTGCCACGCCCCGACGTTGGGTGAGATAGACATCTCGTTGTCGTTGAGCACGATCATCATGCGCTTGCCGAGGAAACCGGCCTGGTTGAGGCCTTCCATGGCCAGCCCGCCGGTGAATGAGCCGTCACCGATGATGGCCGCGACACGGAAGCTCTCACCCTTGAGGTCGCGGGCTGCAGCGATGCCCAGCGCCGCGGAGATGGAGGTGGAGGCGTGGCCGGCGTTGAAGACGTCGTACTCGCTCTCCTCGCGCTTGAGGAAGCCGGAGATGCCGCCGTACGTGCGCAGGGTGCTGAAGCGGTCCCGCCGCCCGGTGAGGACCTTGTGGGGGTAGCACTGGTGCCCGACGTCCCACACGAACTGGTCGCGGGGCGTGTCGAAGGCGTAGTGCAGCGCGATGGTGAGCTCGACCGCGCCCAGGCTGGAGGCGAGGTGGCCTCCTGTCTGGCTGACGCCCGAGAGCAGGAACTGGCGCAGCTCCTCGGCCAGGTCGGGCAGCACCTCGACGTCGACCTGCCGCAGATCTCCAGGGCTGTTGATGTGGTCCAGAACGCTCATGGCTCCCCTAACGGTCCCGGCTGGCGATGTAGTCCACCAGAGGCGCCAGCCGTCCCCCGGGCCCCTCCAGGGCCTGGGCCTCGGTCCGCAGGCTGGCGGAGAGACGTGTCAGCTCGTGGCGCGTCGCGGCCAGTCCGAAGACAGCAGGGTACGTCAGTTTCCCGGCCTCCTTGTCCTTGCCAGGGCTCTTGCCGAGGCTCGCGGCCGTGCCCGTCACGTCGAGGATATCATCGGCGATCTGGAAGGCGAGCCCGAGGCTCTGGCCAAAGCTCGCGAAGCGCCGGCGGACCTCCCCGTCGACGCCAGCGAGCACGGCGCCGAGCTCGACCGAGGCGGCCAGCAGCGCCCCGGTCTTGGCGCGGTGGATGCGCTCCAGGCGCTGGGCGTCCGGAGCCTTCCCGGTCGCCTCGAGGTCTTCAACCTGCCCGCCCACCATGCCGCGCGAGCCGGCGGCCAGGGCCACCAGGCAGCACGCCTCGGCCCGCCTCGCCACCATCGCCTCGCCCCGCGGATGGGTGCCCAGGACGACGAACGCTTCGGTGAGCAAGGCATCGCCGGCCAGGATGGCGAGAGGCTCGTCGTAGGCGATGTGGACGGTGGGTCGGCCCCGCCTCAGGCTGTCGTTGTCGAGCGCGGGGAGGTCGTCGTGGATGAGGGAGTAGGTGTGGATGAGCTCGAGCGCGCAGGCAGCCTCGAGGATGAGCTCGGGATCCCCGCCTGCGGCCTGGCACGCCACCCGGGCGAGGATCGGCCGCACCCGCTTGCCCCCGCCGAAGACCGCATACCGCATGGCGTCGTGGAGACGTCGCGGCCAGGCTTCGGAGGGAGGCAGGAGCCGATCGAGACCGGTATCGACCACCTCCCGCTCGGCCGCCAGGAAGGCCAGAATCCCCACCTCAGACCTCTTCGGTGGCGAACGGTCGGGTGGTGGGCTTCTCGCCCTCCGGGGCCTCGGCGAGGAGCTGCTCGACCTTCGATTCCACTTCGGTGAGCTGGGAGCGGCAGCGACGGGACAGCTTGACGCCCTTTTCGAACAGCTTCAGCGCGTCCTCGAGACCCACCGAGTCATCCTCCAGGCGCTTGACCACGTCTTCCAGTTGCGCCAGTGCGTCCTCGAACGTCTCCTTGCTCATCGCTCTTCCCCCTCACGGCCAACTGCCATCAGGCTTCCTCATCGAACAGAGTTCCTTGCGTCCCGTTGGCTCCCTGCACGAGGGAGCGCACCTCGCCACGGGCGAGGCGGGTCAGCAGCCGCTCGCCGGGGAGGACCGTGCTCGCGTCGCGGAGCGGCCTCGGGTCGTGCTCCCGTGTGGTGATCGAGAACCCGCGCCGCAGCACGTTCTCCGGCGACAGGGCGGCGAGCGCCCGCTCCTGACCGTTCAGCTCGACGCGCCGGCGGCTCACCAGGGAGCGCAGGCGTTCCGCCGCCACGGCCAGTCGCGCCGTCACCAGCTCCCGGCGGCGTGGGGCGCCGAAGCGCACCGGCCAGTGGTAGAGGCGGGACGCCGCTCCGTCGAGTCGCCGGTGCCGGAGCTGGACGAGAGCCCGCAGCAGTTGGGGCAGGGCTTCGAGGCGGCGCAGCCGCTGGGCGAGCTCCTGCAGCCGAGCCGGCAGGCGGGCCAGGCCGCGCGCCCCCTCGGCGCCCTGGAGCCGGAGTCGGGCACGTTCCGGTCGCCCCCCGAACAGGCGCTCGGAACGTTCGGCAGCCTGCTCGACGCGCCGGAGCTGGCCCTCGAGCTGGGCGACGATCATCTCGGCGGCCTGGGTCGGCGTGGCGGCTCGGATGTCAGCGACGAAATCGGCAATCGTGAAATCCACCTCGTGGCCGACGCCGGAGATCACCGGGACCGGAGAGGCTGCAATGGCACGGGCCACCATTTCCTCGTTGAAGCTCCAGAGATCCTCGAGAGAGCCGCCGCCGCGCACGACCAGCAGCGCGTCGGCCAGACCCGAGCGGCCCAGGTAGCGCACAGCGCGGGCGATCTCGCCCTCGGCGCCCTTGCCCTGGACCCGCACCGGGTAGAGGAGCACCTGGAGATGAGGCCAGCGAGACAGGACCTTGAGGACGTCGCGGACGGCGGCGCCGGATGAGGACGTGACGAGACCGAGCCGTTGGGGCAGAGCCGGCAGGGGACGCTTGCGTTCGGCGGCAAAAAGGCCTTCGGAGGCCAGCTTGGCCTTGAGCTGCTCGAAGGCGAGCTGCAGCTCGCCGATGCCCTGCGGCTGGACCTCGGAGACGATGAGCTGCAGGGAGCCGCGCGCGGGGTAGACCTCCAACTTGCCGCGGAGAAGCACCGCGAGCCCGTCCTGCAGCTTGAAGCGCAGCCTGTCGGCGAAGCTGGCCCACATCGCGCAGTAGAGCACCCCGTCGCCGTCCTTGAGCTGGAAGTAGCGGTGGCCCGAGCCCACGACCTTGACGCCTGACAGCTCACCCCGCACCCACACCTCGCC
>DAONEV010000131.1:0-9905 GCA_035403265.1 Thermoanaerobaculaceae bacterium
GCGCGGCGAGGGGATCCGGGTGCTCGCGGTGCACCCCGGCCGGCTGCGAACCACGGCCGCGGCGGCGGACGCCGATACCGACCCCGCCGATGCCGCCCGGGCGCTTGCCGACTGGGTCGAACGCGTTGACCGCGACGCGCCCTGCGCCTGTCACGACCTGATGGGAGGAGGGCTGATCGAATGGTGAGGCGGTTCCTCGTGTCGCTCGCGCTGCTGGCCTCGCTGATGTCGGCCCGGCCGCTCCCCGCCTGCACGACCGTGCTCCTCGCCCACGACGAGGACGTCGTCGTGGTCAAGAGCTACGACTACTACATGGGCCAGGGGCTCGTGATGGTCAACCCGCGGGGGCTCCGCAAGTCGTCGATGGTCTTCGGCGGCGAGCCCGTCGCGTCCTGGGTCGCCCGCTACGGCTCGGTGACGTTCAACCAGTACGGCCGGGAGCTGCCCGCCTCCGGCATGAACGAGGCCGGTCTCGTGGTCGAGGTGATGTGGCTCGACGAGACCCGCTACCCCTCCCCCGACGCACGGCCGGTGCTGCCAGACCTGCAGTGGATCCAGTACCAGCTCGACCGCTGGGCGACCGTCGCCGAGGTGGTGGCCCATGCCGACGAGGTGCGCGTCGCGTCCCGGACCGCGCGCATCCACTTCCTGGCCTGCGACCGCACGGCCGCCTGCGCGGCGCTGGAGTTCGTGGACGGGAAGCTGGTCGTCCACTCGGGCGCCGAGCTACCCGTGCGGACGCTCACCAACGACACCTACGAGGCCTCGTGCGCCTACCTGCAACGGCACGAGGGGTTCGGCGGGTCGCTAACGGTGCCGTCCGGCAACGAGTCGCTGGACCGCTTCGTGCGGGCGTCGCACCTCGCCGCCCGCGCCGCGGTCGAGGACCGAGGCACGCCCGGCCTCGTGGACGACGGCCTCGCGCTCCTGGACAGCGTCTCCATGGGGCCCTACTCGGTGTGGAACCTGGTGTACGAGCCGAGGCACGGCCGCATCCACTACCGCACCGCCACGCACCCCCGCGTCAAGCGGATCGACCTGACGCGCATCGACTTCTCGTGCGGGGCCGGAGCCCGGTTCGTGGACATGGACGCCGAGCGGTGGGGCGACGTCACCGCCTCCCTGCACCCCTACGACCCTGAGGCCAACCTGCGCCTCGTACGGCAGTCCTTCGGCAAGAGCCGCGTGCCGATCCCTGCCGCCGCCGAGAGCGCCGTGGCGAGCTTTCCCGACCGCTTCCGCTGCGCCGAGCCGGTGCCCTGACGGGCGCGGACGGGTCGTCCTACCGGGCGGGGCTGGACACCTGGTACCGCAGGATCGTGCCGCCCGGACCCACCGCGAGGACGTTGCCTGCCGAGGAGCCCCACACGGTGTAGAGGGTCGAGTCCTTCGGACTGGCCATGGGCGTCCAGCTCGTGCCGTCGTAGTGCAGGATCGTGCCGCCGGAGCCGACGGCGAAGACGTCGGACGGGCCGCTGCCCCACACCCGGAACAGGTGCTGGGTCGTGCCGGTCTCCATGGGGCTCCACGCCTTGCCGTCGAAGTGGACGATTGCACCACCCGACCCAACCGCAAAGACGTCGGAGGCCGAGGAGCCCCAGACACCCGTGAAGTGCTGGCTCGAGCCGCTCGACATGGGGCTCCACGCCTTCCCGTCATAGTGCAGGATCGTCGCGCCCATACCGACCGCGACGACATCGGTGGGTCCCGACCCCCACACGCCGAACAGGCCGTTCGTCGTGCCACTCGGCATGCGACTCCAGGCCTTGCCGTCGTAGTGGAGGATGACGCCATCCTCGTCGCCGACCGCGAACACGTCGTCGCTGGAGCTTCCCCACACGGCGTCGAGGTTGACCATCGCTCCGGTCTCCATCGTCGTCCAGCCGGCCCCGTCGTGGTGCAGGACCAGCCCACCGTCCCCCATCACGAAGAGATCGCGCGCCGAGGCACCCCACACGCTCGTGAGGTGGAGCTGCGAACCGATATCGATCGCCGACCAGGACGTGCCGTCGCGGCGCAGGACGGTGCCCTTGGCCCCAACCGCGAAGACCGTGGAGGCATCGCTGCCCCACACCCCGATCAGTGTGTTCGTGGTGCCGCTGGGCTCCACGACCCATCCCACGCCGTCGACGGCAACCGCGGGGCCGCCCGCCAGCGCCGTGCTTACCAGCACCGTTGTCAAGACCAGAGCCGTCAGGTGTGATCGCATGTTCCTCCCCTGGAACTGCGCCGACCGGGCAGGTGTGCGGCAAGCCTCCCGAGATTCTACCGACAGGCGCGGGAGAAGGTTGCGCTCCCGGCCAGCCCGCCAAGGCCTGTCGAGAACCGGCAGCCGCCGCCGCAACCTCGCGGCGTGCGGTGCGTACGATCGGTCAGAGCGAGAGGCCGCCAGGTCGTTCGCGAACCCACCAGGAGGACCCGAGATGCACCGTCGAACCGGGCTTGCCGTAGGTCTGCTCTCCCTCACCGTGATCGGCCTCGAGCTCATCTGGATGCGGCTGTTCTCCGCCGAGTTCTACTACGCCTTCGCCTTTCTCACCCTGTCCCTGGCGGTGCTGGGGCTGGGGCTGGGCGCCCTCGCGCTGCGGCTGTGGCCACGCCTCGCCGGCGAGGAGAACCTCGGGTGGATGCTGGCCGCCACCGGCGCCGCAGCGCTGGCGGGTCCGCCTCTCGTGTTCCAGCTCGGGCTCGACTTCTCGAAGCTGTTGGCCAGTTGGGGACAGACCCTGGCGTTCGTCGTCGCGCTGCTGCTGCTCGGATCGGCGTTCTTCTGCGGCGGCATGGCCCTGGGCCTTCTCTTCCGCCACAACAGCCAGCAGATGCCGCGCCTGTACATGGCCGACCTCGTGGGCGCCGGGGCGGGCGTCGTGCTGGCCGTCCTGCTCATGAACACCCTCCAGACCCCTGCCGCGACGTTCCTCACGGCGCTGCCCGTCCTGCTGGCCTCGTGGCTGTGCCTGGCCGGGTGGAGGCGCCTGCTGCCGGCGGCGCTCGCTGTCGGTGCGGTCGGGCTGACCTTCCTGGCGCCGGACCTGCTGCAGATCGAGCGCCACAATCCGGGCCCGGTGACCTACCTGCACTGGGACGCGATGGCCAAGGTCCGCGTGTTCGACTTCGGCGACGCCCGCGCCATCAACATCGACAACGCCGCCAACACCACCGCCTACGGCTTCGACGGCGACTGGGAGGCCGTCCGCAAGGAGAAGGCGGAGTTCGGCATCGACGTGGGGTACCTGATCAAGCGGTTCCCCCGCTGCACCTTCATGTCCCTGGGCTCGGGCGCCGGGCCAGACGTCTTCCAGGCGCTCTACTACGACGCGGCGGAGATCCACGCCGTCGAGGTCAACCCGCACATCAACCGCATGATGCAGGACGACTCCCTGCCGGGATTCCAGCGCCCGCCGGCTCCGAGCCGCCACCTCCAGTGGTGGAACGCCCGCTCACCCTGGCCGCCTTCAACGGGCACCTCTACTCGGACCCCCGGGTGAAGGTCGTGACCGAGGACGCGCGCGCCTACGCCGGCCGCTCGAAGGGCCGGTTCGACATCATCTACTCGCTCTCCTCCAACACCTTCGCGGCGCTCGCCTCCGGCTCCTTCGCGCTCGCCGAGAACTACCTGTTCACTACCGAGGCGTTCCGCGACTACTGGAACGCCCTGAACCCGAACGGCTTCATGGTCATGGAGCACCAGTTCTACATGCCCCGTGTGGTGAGCTCCCTGAGGGACGCGTTGCGCGGGGCCGGCGTCACCGACCCGGCGCAGCACTTTGCGGTCTACGATCTCCCCAAGCTGCGCCGCAACCTGGTGCTCATCTCGAGGCAGCCGCTCACCGAGGAGATCCGCCAGAACGCCTTCGGGCCGCTCACCCCCGAGCGCTGGCCGGACCTCCACCTTCTCTACCCCGCCGACGAGAAGGTCAAGGACAACCTGATCGCGCGAATCGTGAGGGACGGCTGGCAGGCCGCCGCGCCCACCGCGCCGCTGAACGTCGCGCCGACCACCGACGACCGGCCGTTCGTCGGGCAGCTCGGGCTGTGGCGCAACGTCACCCGCGAGAGCTTCAAGAACATCCGCATGATCGAGGTCAACGGTTTCCCCCTCGCCAAGCTCATGATCGTGACGATCCTCGGCATCGTGCTGGTGCTGCTGCTGCCGCTCAACCTGGTGCCGTACCTGCGCCCAGGGCCGAAGCTCAGGGCGCTGCCGTGGCTGTACTTCTTCACGATCGGCGCGGCGTTCATGATCCTCGAGGTGGTGCTCATCCAGAAGTACACGCTGTTCGTCGGCCCCTCCACCTACAGCATCGCCACCATCCTGCTGGTGCTGCTCGTGGCCTCCGGGATCGGCAGCCGGCTCGCGCCGCGCTTCGGCGACTGGCCGCCGTTTGTCGCCATCGCCGGATGGCTGCTGGCCGACCGACTGCTGTTTGGAACCCTCGTGCGGACCGGCTCCGGCCTGCCGATGGCGGCCCGCATCGCGCTCACCGCGGCGCTCGTGGCGCCCCTCGGGTTCTTCATGGGCATGCCTTTCCCCAAGGCCACCCTCCGGGTCGGTGAGCTGGTGGACTGGGGCTTCGCGGTGAACGGCACAGCCTCCGTCCTCGGCAGCACGGGCATCCTCCTCGTGGCGTTCGCATGGGGCTTCAACGCCGCCCTCGCCATCGGCGCCGCGCTCTACCTCCTCGCCGGCCTCCTCCTGAGCGCGCGGTCGAGATGGGCGAGCGCGTCAGCTACTCAGTCAATCAGCGAATCAGCAGATCAGCTCCCCCTCCCCTAGCCGATCACGGAGTCAGGTCATCAGCTCCTCAGCTCCACCACCCGCCCAGACTCGAAGCCCTCACCAGTCCTGGTGACACGAAGGTGCCAAGGAACTGATCTCGTGACTGACTCTCCTGGTCTTTCCCTGACTTGCTGATTCGCTGATCTGCTGATCCCCCGATTCGCTGGTCGGGCGGGGGATCAGCGCGGCCGCAGGTCGGTGATCACCGCGGCGTCCACCCACCAGATGTCGCCAAGGCCATTGCCGGGGCCGGCAGCGAGGCGCTGGTAGTCGGAGTAGGTCAGCCGGGTGGGAGGCTCGCCCACGACGCGCTGGGACATGAAGAAAAAGACCTTGCCGTCGGAAGACACGTAGGGCGAATAGCCCAGTACGCCCGGCAGGTTGATGGGCTTGCCGAGGTTGACGGTCTCGACCCAGCCACCGTCGGGCTTGCGAAAGGCCACGTGGTAGTCCGTCGGCCCGATGGCGTCCTTGCGGCCGGCCACTTCGACGATGAGGTAGCTCTCGTCGGGCGCTACGAAGGCGTTGAAGTGGGTCTCTCCCGAGTTCACTTCGACGGGCAGCCGCTCCGGCTCGGTGTACGTGCCGTCCACCAGGCGCGAGCGGTAGATGTGCTCGACGCGGCCGCCCTTCGCGCCGCGGGTGAAGTAGAGCGTCCCGTCCCTGGTCACTGAAGGGAAGAACTCGGGGTCCGACGAGCACACCGGGGCGCCCAGGTTGCGCGCCTCGCCCCAACCGGCCGGCGTGCGGTCCACGACCCAGATGTCCTCGTTCTTCCCGGCCCCCGGCGTCGAGGGACGGTTGGACATGAAGAAGAGCCGCTTGCCGTCCGGCGAGACTGCCGGCTCGATGTCCATGTGCTCCGGGCTGCCCGAGAACGACGCGGGCTCCGGGCGTCCCCAGCGGCCCTCCACCCGCTTGACGACCATGATCGTCGAGTAGGCATAGTTGGGCCCCACCACACTGAAGTAGATCTCGCTGCCGTCGGGCGTGATGGCCAGGTCGCGCTCGGCCAGGCCCGTCGAGACGACCCCTGGTGCGAAGAGCTGAGGCGTCCGCCCGGGCGGTGTCTGGCCGAGATAGCCGCCGGCAGGCACCGGCTGGGCTCCGGCGGAAGACACGACCACAGTCAGGGTGGCGATGAGCAAGGGAGCCGAGCCAAAGTTTCGTGTCATGGTTACCTCGTAACGCGCGCCGCGCTGCCCCAGCTTACGCCGCCACGGCCGCTCGGTTGCGTCCCTGCAACTCCAGTCTCACCAGATCGTAGACCAGGTAGTCCGCACCCAACCTGGGGTAGCCAACGGCCGGGAGGTCACCATGCGTCGCTCACTCGTCGGTATCCTGATCGCCCTCTCAACCATGCTCCTCCCTTCCGTGGCGGGCGCCCGTCCACCGGTCACCGGCTTCGTGCCGGTGCCCGGCGGCGAGCTCTTCTTCGAGGAGCGAGGCACCGGGCCGGCGGTAATCCTGATCCACGGCGGGATGCTCGACCACCGCATGTGGGACCCCCAGGTGGACGAACTGGCGCACCACTTTCGGGTCATTCGCTACGACGTGGCGGGTCACGGTCGATCGCCGAAGCCGAGTACCCCCTGGAAGAACTTCGAGCAGCTCGGACTCCTCATGCAGGCGCTGAAGGTGGACAGCGCCAGCCTGGTCGGCCTGTCCATGGGCGGGCGCATCGCCACCGACTTCGCGATCGCTCACCCCGAGCGGGTGCACGCCCTCGTGCTGGTGGACCCGGGCATGTCCGGGTTCCCCTTCACCGGACGTGACTGGGCGGCGCACCTGGGCGAGCGCTACCGCGCCCGGACGGCCGGCGACGCCCGCAAGGTCGCCGAAGTATTCATGCGCTCGTGGCTGGTTGGGCCCCACCGGACACCCGCGCAGGTCGATCCGACCGTCTGGGCCAAGGTCCTGGAGATGGCCACGCCCAACGCCCTCAAGCAAGAGGAAGGGTCGGACCTCGAGCCTCCGGCCGTGGGTCGGCTGGGCGAGGTCAGGGCGCCGGTCCTGGTGCTGGAAGGCGAGCTCGACTGTGAGGACATCCACCTCATCACCAGGTTGATCGAGCGCCGGGTCTCGGGCGCCCGCAGGGTCGTGATCCCGGGCGCCGCCCACATGCCGAACCTCGAGCGTCCGGCTGAGGTCAACCGCCTGCTCCTCGGCTTCCTCCGCCGGCCACCCATGCCTCCACCCGGCCTCCCGATCGTCCAGACGCGGCAGGAGATGGTCGAGGTCCCCGGCGGTCGCCTCTGGGCCGAGCAGACCGGCGACGGCGACCCGGTGGTCCTCATTCACGATGGCCTCGTGCACGCCGTGGAATGGGACGACGTGCTCCCGCCGCTGGCCAGCCAGTACCGGGTCATCCGCTACGACCGCCGCGGCTACGGGCGCTCGACGGCGCCCGAGGCGTCGTTTTCCCACCTGGCCGACCTCGAAGCAGTCCTCCGCCACCTCGCGGTCGGGAAGATGCACCTGGTCGGGTCGTCCGCGGGCGGTGGGCTGGCCATCGACTACACTCTGGCCCACCCCGATCAGGTGATCTCGTTGACTCTGGTGGGCGCTGTTGTCAGCGGCTTTCCCTACACCGGTCACTTCGTCGGCCGAGGTGGCCGCCTGAGCCAGGCCATCTTCGACGACCCGGCCGGGTTCCGTCGGTACTGGACCACCACCGACCCCTACTTCCTCGCGCCCGACTCGAAATCGGCACGCGAGCGGGTCGCGGCGATCCTCGAAGCCTCGCCGCAGAATCTGAGCTTCGGCAAGGGCCGGTTTGAAGTGCCCTCGTCTCGAGCCCTGTCGCGGCTCGGGTCGTTGCGGGCGCCCACGCTGGTGTTGGTCGGCGAGCACGACATACCCGACGTGCACGCCCACGCTGGTGCCATCGCCGCCGGTATCCCCCATGCGCGCCGCATGGTGCTGGCGGGCTGCGGCCATGCCGCGTATCTCGAACAGCCGGGGGATTTCGTGGCGACCGTCTTGCCATTTCTCCAGAGCGCGCCGTTCAATGGCCTGCTCGACAACCAGGGAGTCGCCGCCGCCGCGCAGGCGCTTGGCGCGGCTCGCGCCACCAACCGCGCCGCGATCCTCGCCTCCGAGGACGAGCTCAACGGGCGGGGGTACGAGCACCTCGCCAGCGGCGCGACCGAGGACGCCGTCGCGGTCTTCCGTCTCAACACCGAGGCTTTCCCGTTCTCGGCCAACACCTACGACTCGCTGGGTGAGGCCCTTCGGGCCGCCGGGGACCGCGAGGGTTCCACTGTCGCGTACCGGAAGGCGCTGGAGCTCGACCCGGCCAGCGCCAGCGCCCGGTCCGCGCTTCACGAGCTCGGAGCGCTGCCCGAACCGGGGACCGCGACCCGATAGCCGATCCCGCCGCGTGGCGCCCCCAGCCCTACAATGTCCGGGGGAGGGTGCGCCATGACTGCCATCGAGTCTGCCGCCCTGACGGCGGTGCGCGACTGCCTGGGCCTCAAGCCCTCGGAAACGCTCCTGGTGCTGACCGACCCGCCCCTCCTCGATCTGGCCAGGGTCCTCGTCAAGGTGGCCAGGCCTCTGGCGAGAGAGGTGCTCCTGACCGAGTACACCGCGCGCGAGCTCCACGGCCAGGAGCCTCCGCCACCCATCCCCGCCCTCATGGCAGCGGTGGACGTCGTGCTGGCAGTCACCACCCGATCGATCACTCACACAGCGGCGCGGCGGACCGCCACTGCCTCGGGCACCCGCGTCGCGGCGATGCCAGGCATCACCGAGGACTGCCTGATCCGTACCATGAACGCCAACTATCGGGCGATTGCCGAGCGCACCAACCGGGTCGCCGAGATGCTCACCCGCGCCCATCTGGCGCGGGTCACGACCGATCTCGGCACCGACCTCGCCCTGCCCATCGACGGCATCGCCGCCATCGCATCGACCGGCCTCATCTTGCACCGCAGCCAGTGGGGTGACCTCCCCTCGGGCGAGGCCTACCTGCGGCCGCAGGAGGGCAAGTCGGAAGGTGTGGCCGTCGTGGATGGGTCTCTGGCTGGGACCGGCACCCTCCATGAGCCTATCCGCATCAAGATACGGGAAGGCGTGGCGGTGGGCGTGGACGGGGGCGAGCAGGCACAGAGCTTTGCGGCACAGCTCGAACGGGTCGGACCGCTCGCCCGCAGCGTCGCCGAGCTCGGAGTGGGAACCAACGACAAGGCCATCGTCACCGGGAACATCCTCGAGGACGAAAAGATCCTCGGCACCGTCCACGTCGCCTTCGGCAACAACACCTCGATGGGAGGCGCCATCGAGGTGCCGTTCCACGTCGACGGGATCATCCTCAACCCGACGCTCACCCTCGACGGCCACGTCGTGCTGGACCGCGGCATTCCGCGGTTCTGAGTCCGCCACCCTGGAGGCGCCAGCACGAGCCTGGACGCCGCCACGAAGCCAACCCTGACGCGGTCGCAACCGCCGTCGCAGTCATGGACGTCAACGAGAGCCTGGACCGAGCAGCGCCCGGGAGTTCGCGGCGCAACTTGAAACCAGCTCGGCCGAGGAAGCGGGAGGATCGCGCGACCGGTCTTCACAAGAAAGGACGGCCTACTCGCTCTTCCTCGTCTTCGCAAGCTGCTGCATGAGTGCGGCATCCGCTGGAGGTGTGGCCAGTGCGGGAAGGTCCTCCGCATGGAACCAGCCCACCTCCTGGCCCTCACGACCGTGCGGCGCGCCGCCTGTCAGCTCGGCGCGGTAGAACAGGAGGAGGATCTCCCGGGTCGCGTCCCGATGCCACGCGAAGGTGAGCGGCTCCCCGATCGACACCGTGACGCCCAGCTCCTCGTCCAGCTCGCGGGCGAGGGCGACCTCCGCGGTCTCGCCCTCCTCGACACGGCCGCCTGGAAACTCCCAGAGCCCTTCCAGATGGCGGCCGGGCGGGCGGCGAGCCAACAGCACGCGGCCGTCACCCCCGCGGATGACGGCCGCCACGACGAGACGCCGCTCGATCACTTCGGGGCGCCGGACGGGCTCGCCACCGCCGCCGGCTTGTGCGCCGGAGCGCTCCCGGGAGCCGCTATCGCCGGCTTCGACTCACCCGCCGGCGCAGGCGCTGGCCGGCCGAGGACCGTGGCCTCGATAGCCGGATCCAGGT
>DAONEV010000131.1:9915-10504 GCA_035403265.1 Thermoanaerobaculaceae bacterium
GACGATCTTGGCGGCGCTCCTGAGCCCGTCGACCTTGGTTCGCAGGGCCTCACCGATCTTCCGGTTGCGAAGCGCGCCGCGGATCTGCTCCCGCAGCTCGTCGAGCGTGAACGTGCCGGCCGGCCGGCGCTCCTCGACCTTGAAGATATGGAACCCCCGCGAGCTCTGGAGGACCCCGGAGACCTGCCCGTTCTGCAGCTCGAAGGTCGGCTTCTCCAGCTCCGGGAGGAGCCTCCCTCGACCGACCCACCCGATCTCGCCGCCCAGTGACTTCGTGGGGTCGTCGGAGGCCTCCTTGGCGACCTCCCCAAAGTCGGCGCCGCCCTTCAGCCGCGCCAGCACGGCCTCGGCCTTCGCGCGAGCGGCCGCCATTACCTTGTCGTCCCCTGGAGAAGCGGTGGCCGATCCAGCCGCGGCGCTCGAGGCCGGCACGGGCTCGACAAGGATCATGCGCAGCTTGACCTGCTCGTCGTGCTTGACCCTTTCCGTGTGGCCGTCGTACTCGGCCTTGACCTCGTCGTCGCTCACCTTCACCGCCGGGGCGAGGACCCCCTCGATGTACTGCCGCACGAGGACGGTCTCGGAGGTG
>DAONEV010000132.1:0-10496 GCA_035403265.1 Thermoanaerobaculaceae bacterium
GGGGCGCGATGGTAGGCCACCTGCACATGTCAATCAACCGCCAGTCGGCTCGGCACCTTCCCCGAGACCGGCTGGCGGAGCCCAGCGGTAGGCTGACAGGTCCAGCGTCCCGTCGAGGCGGAACGCCACGCCCTCCGTCTCGAGCATGGTGCGCTGGATGTCCGGCGGCAGGTCCGGCAGCCGCTCGGTGGAGCAGCCACCGCGGGCGTTCACCACCCGGTGCCATGGCACGTCATCCGGGCAGGTGTGCATCGCCCACCCCACCGCACGCGGCGAGACGAGCTGGCCGAGCCACTCGGCGATCTGCCCGTAGGTCATGACCCGGCCCGCCGGAATCGCCCGCACGAGGTCGTAGATCGCCGCCCACACCGCCCCACCCTCGACCGCCACGTCCGCGTGAACCCGCTGCTCCTGCGATCGCCGCCTGCTTGCCATCACGGGTGAAATGCTACCCCATCCTCCACCCACCCAGGGGAGAGGGAAGAGGGGAGAGGGGAGAGCAAGAGGCAGAAGACGGGGGGAGGGCGGGGCTCTTCCCTCTTCCCTGTCTTCATGCCTCGCTCACCACCAGTTCGTGGGGTCGCCGGTGACGTTGTCGACCATCGACACAAACGCCCAGCTCCTGCCTTCAACGTCGTTTGGCTTATCGTCGAGCGGCACCACCGTCAGCCCGTAGGTCCCGGCCGCGAAGCTGTTCAGGGGCTTGCCGAGCATCGTCTCGAGGCGCTCCTGCATGGTCGCACCCGGCTGCAGCACGACTTCTCGCTCCGCCGCCCTGGTGCCGTCGGCGGCGTAGAGAGTGAGCCGGTGGGTGATGGCGTGATCGTGGTTGCCGTTCCACAGCCCCAGGTTGAGGCGGAACCGCGGCCCGATCTCCAGCCCGGCGAAGTGCTGCACCGGCCAGCCGTTGGGTGGGTAGAACGGCATCATCTCGCCGTACGTCCCACCGTCGGCCCGGGTCGTGTAGGTGCGGATGTACCCCGACATCCAGGACGAGGACTGCAGCTCAAGGCCGCCCCGGACGTTCTCCTCCTGCGCGCACGCGGCAAAGCGCTGCACGACGTCAGGGACGATGCTGCGGTATCCCCACGGAAAGTCGAGCGTGACCGGGGACGGGTTCACACCGGTCAGATGACCTGTCAGACCAGCCGCAGCTCCGGCACCACCACAGCGGTCGGACCAGGCCGGGTAGAAGCGGCCGATCGGTTGGTCCAGCCAGGTCACGCCGTACTCCCCCTCCTCCTCGCGCGCCGTCACGTAGAGGTCCGAAAGCCACTTGGTTTCCTTCGCTCCCGGCAGGTGCGCCACAGCCGGCGTGGCGATGCGGCTCTGGGCATCTCCCACCATCCACCACACGGAGTACGGAACATGCATGGCGTCGCCGGTGCGGTTGTCGACCATCGACAGCCACAGGGCGACGGGCCGGGCGCCTGTCACGGCGATCTGCGCTGGCAGCCCGGACTGCACGGCAGCCGGGAACAGCGCCTCGAGGTTGACCATCTTCACGCCATGTGCGGGCACCTCGACATCCTGGCGCTCTCCCGGCCGCGGGTAGCCACCTGGGACCGGTGCGATGTCCTGATACGCCGGCATCCCCCACCAGAGGCTCACGGTCACGGCCTCGTCGCGGTCGTTGGCAAGCCCCAGATTGTGCCGGAACCGCCCCGCCTCCCGGTGGTCAAGGACCAGCATGGCGTTCATACCCGTGAACATGTCAGGTTGGTAGAGATCCCCCACGTGGTTGGAGTACCCCGTCGTGCCGGGCACTGCCGGCACGGCCTGGCCCATGGTGCCGCCCCGCGCCTCCTCGCTCGCGTCCAGGGATGGGGTCCAGACCCGCGAGACGGCCACGACCTGCTCGCCAAAGCGATACGGTGACGTCACCACGAGAGCGTCGTGGGTCACGCCGTCACCTGCCGCCCCACCGCCCATCCACCCCAGGGCGTTCTCGATCCGTGCCGAGCCGTGCGCCTGGAGGTCGACTGTCTTGGTCACGCCTGGCTTGACGACACGCCGGAGGGTGACGCTCGTGGCTTGCCCCGACGGGTTGTACAGCCAGAGCTCCGAGCTCCAGGACGTGCTCCCCCGGCCAGCGGCGCGCACCACGATTGGCACCGTTTGCTCAAGAATCGCCGGCGGGTCTTTCGGCAGACGCGCGAGGGTCCACGGCTTGGGATCGCCCAGCCAGCCGCTGCCTGTGGAGAGCACGGTCGCTTCAAGGGTCGCGGGGTCAAGCTTGACGAGCGCGTCGATCTTCGTGTGACTTTCCTGGGTCCCGAGGACAAGCGCATCCAGCTCATGGTCGAAATAGGCGAAGTCTAGCCAGGCACTGCCAGAAGGATTGACGAGACTTCTCCGCGATACTCCCGCCCAATCAATGCCGCCTCCAGTCACGGGGAGGAACGAAATGCTCAGGTTGGCATGTCCGCTCACGGCCCAGAGCCCACCACGCCCCGGGTCAAACGACAGCCTGTTGAACAGATCAGCATCCCCCTCTGGTTGACCCACGAGGCTCGAGAACACGCGGAACTGGGTGGCCCCCACCGGTGCCCAGCCGATCGCTTTGTACAAGGTACCGTAGACGCCCTCGCCCAGGTTGAATGGCTGGCCCTCCCGCTGACTGATGAACGGCCCTTTGCCATCACCAAAGTAGAGGGAGGACACGCTAGGGGCTTGTACGCGGGTCGCGGTGGCCGGGGACGGCTCCGCATAGCGGCGGAGCAGCCTCGCGGAACCCGGGTCCACCTCGATCCAACTCCGAGCACCCTGGAACAGAAGTCGGTCATGCGTTGCCGTGAGGTACGAGCCGTACCCGAACTCCTCGACCGAGCTCCCACCCATGCACCAGTAAAAGAACGGAGCCAACCGGCGCCACCTGTTTGCCACAAGTTCGAGGCGCCAGATTCCCTGCCGGGAGTTCACCGAAGGGTTTGAGCCGCGAAACTGGTGATAGAGCACACCGTACAGTGGTGCCCGCACCTTAGCCCATGTCGGCTGCTCGCCAAGAAGCCGCTGCTGGTGACCACTGACGAAGAGGGTGACCACGGCCGCAACCGCGGAGACCATGCCAGTCTTCAGCATCCGGAACGTGTTCATCCTGATCCCCCCCTGTCGCCAGGGAGGCCATGTACCTGCGATCCTCGCTTGTCCACCGCCATAGGTTGAATGCTACTCCAACCCACCCCCGCCCGTTGATTGGTCCTCGGAGGTCAATGATCGGGAGAAGGAAGGAGAGCGGGTGGGTGGGGCCTCCGATCACCGAGCACCAACCACTCTCCCGGACCCCGGATCCCGGACCCCAGCCAAGGCTAGACTTCTCCGTACCGGAAGCAGGTCACGAGGTGGTCGTTCACCAGGCCGCACGCCTGCATGTGGGAGTAGACGACGGTCGGGCCGACGAAGCGGAAGCCGCGACGCTTGAGCTCCCTGGAGAGCGTCTCGGCTTCCGGCGTGAAGACCGGCAGCTCCTTGAGGCTCGTCCAGGTATTGCGAACGGGCGTGCCACCGACGAACGGCCAGACGAACGCGTCGAAGCTGCCGAACTCCTGCTGGACCTCGAGAAACGCCCGGGCGTTGCCGATCGCTGAGGCGATCTTGAGGCGGTTGCGGACGATGCCGGCGTCGGCCAGCAGTCGCGCCACGTCGGCGTCGCCGAACCGGGCCACGGCCTCGGGGTCGAAGCCCGCGAACGCCCGCCGGTACCCCTCGCGCTTGCGCAGGATGGTCTCCCAGGACAACCCCGCCTGGGCGCTCTCCAAGACCAGGAACTCGAAGTGCCGCCGGTCGTCGTGGGTCGGAACACCCCACTCGTCGTCGTGGTAGCGCTGGTACAGCTCCGTGCTTCCGGCCCAGGGACACCGTTCCATGCACACCTCCCGGAAACGGCTCGACCCACCCGCCGGGGGTGGGTCGAAGCGTGCGGGCGACCGGGGTCGCCTCTACAGGATCATGAAGGCGATGAGCAGGGCGTAGATGACGAGCGACTCGATGAACGCCACGCCGACGATCATCGTGATGCGGATGGCGCCCGCTGCGCCCGGGTTGCGCCCCATGCTGGTGCATGCCGCGGCCACCGCCTTGGCCTGCCCGAACGCGCCCGCCACCGCCGCCACGCCCAGCACGAACGCCGCCGAAATGTACTTCCACATGTTGCCGGCCACTGCCGCTGCCTCGGGTTCGGCCGCCAGGACGGGCGCAGCCATGGCGAGGAGCAACAACCCCGCGACCACTACCAGCACGTGCTTCTTCATGAACGAGTCCTCCCTAGACGTCTTCCGTCCTCAGTGCTCCTCGGCGACCGCGCCGGAGATGTACACCGAGGTCAACATGATGAAGATGAAGGTTTGAATGGTCGCACCCAGGACTCCAAGGCCCATCATGGCCGGCACGAACAGGGGTACGACCAGGAGAAAGATGCCACTTGCCGAGTGCTCGGCGAAGATGTTACCGAACAAACGAAGGGTCAGGGACAGCACCCGCGCCAGGTGGGAGATGATCTCCAGGGGGATCATGAGTGGGAACAGCCACCACACCGGGCCCACGAATTGCTTGAAGTAGCGGAACCCCTGCGCACGCAAGCCGGCCACGTGGTAGAAGACAAACGCGGTGGCGGCCAGGGCGAAGGTGGTGTTGGTGTTGGCGGTCGGCGGCTGGAGGAAGAAGATCAGCCCGAAGACGTTGGCGGTAAAGATGAAGAACGCCAGCGACGTGATGAACGGCACGAACGGTCCACCGTGGCCGGGCCCGACGACATCGTCGCACAGCCCGCGTACCCCGCCAACCATCACTTCGAGAAGCTGTTGCGCGGTCGACGGCCGTTCGGTTGAAAGGCCCCGCCGCACCACTACCGCCAGCGCCGTGATGACCAGCACCACCGTCATCGCCATGATGACGTGATCCGGCAGCCAGATCCCCTCCTGCCCGCTGACACCCATGGCCTTCTGCCAGCCCGCGGGAGGCACACCCAGGAGCATCGTCAGCAGCGCATTGAGCGGATGGAAGAAGAAGGAGACCTCGTGATGCACGCTTGACTAACCCTTTCCGGAGTCCTGATCTTCCGCGTTCCAGCCCGCCGCAGCGAGCCCGCCGAGCACGATCACGACCCCGACCGCCACCACCCACACCTGGAAGTGCCGCCTGAGAAGGAAAAGCATCGCGAACAAGAGGCCCCAGAGGGCCAGGCGGGCGACCAGGAGTGTAACAGCGCCCTTGCTGAACCGCGGCCGACCCGGCTGCAACACCTTGCCGAACAGGCGATCCAGCCACAGCGCGTTGATCATACCGACGCCCACCGTGAGGGTCAAGACAAGCGCCGAGAATGGACGCCCCAGCATGGTCAGCGCGCTGCTGCAGACGGCGGTGAGGACTCCGGCCACCCAGACGGCGGGACCCACTGCTACTTCCCCTCACCCGGGCCGGGCCCCCCACCCTTCATGGCGGCGTCCTCCTCCCGGCCGACCCGCAGCGCGATGCGGATCGCTTCCCGAAACCCGGCCACCACCCCCAGCACCGTGAGGACCCGCGTTCCCCATGGCGTCCAGCCGGTCACGTGGTCCAGGCCCTTGCCCATGAAGTATCCGATGACCACCGCCGCAGGCAGGATCATGCCGATAAGGTACGCGTCGCCGATGCGACGAAAGGCGGCTCCCCGGCGGCTCGGATGATTGCTCACGGCAACGGCATGATACCCAAGCCAGCCTGGGCTGCCGCCGCGAACGGCCCGGGGAACAGGCCGATGACCAGCACCGCCAGGGCGCACACCCAGATCGCCCGCTCGGTCCACGCCGAGGCGACGAGTGGTGCCGGCACTACCTCCTCACCGTCCCGCAGGTACATCTGCAGCACGATGCGGAGGTAGTAGAACATCGACACCGCCGACATGAGCACGGCGATGACCACCAGCCAGACGTACCCGGCCCGCACCGCCGCCGCGAACAGGTAGAGCTTGCCCATGAACCCGGCAGTCGGCGGGATGCCACCCAGGGACAGGAGGAACAGCAGCATGCCGAACGCCGCCAGGGGGTGCTTGCGCGCCAGGCCGGCGTAGTCGGTCACCGTCTCTCCGGCATATCCCCGGGACTCGAGCAGGATCACGAACCCGAAGGCCCCCAGGTTGGTGACCGTGTAGATCAGCATGTAGAGCAGCACGCTCTGCACGCCGGCGGCGCCTCCGGCCACCAGTCCGACGAGGGCGTACCCGGCGTGGGCGATCGACGAGTAGGCCAGCATGCGCTTGACGTTGTCCTGGGTGAGGGCGGCGAGATTCCCCCACACCATGGTGAGCGCCGCCGCGCCCCAGATCAGGGGCCGCCAGCTCGCCTCCGCCGGCGCCAGGGCGCCCGCGAAGACGCGCAGCAAGATGGCGAACGCGGCCGCCTTCGGCCCGACCGACATGAACGCGGTGATCGGGGTCGGCGCCCCTTCGTACACGTCCGGGGTCCACATGTGGAACGGCACCGCCGCGACCTTGAACAGGAACCCGCAGGCCAGGAGCGCCATGCCGGCCACGGCGGCGACCGAGGGCTTGTCCGCCGCCAGCTTGCCCGAGATCGTCGCCAGATCGAGGGAGCCGGTCGCCCCGTACAGCAGCGACAGGCCGTAGAGCAGGATGCCGGACGACAGCGCACCGAGCACGAAGTACTTGGCCGCCGCCTCGTGGGAACGAACCTCGCGGCGGAAGTAGCCGGCCAGCACGTAGGTCGAGAGCGCCATCAGCTCCAGCCCGACGTAGATGGCGGCCAGGTTGACCCCCGAGACCATGGTCATCATGCCCACGGTGGCGAACATGAGCAGCGAGAGGTACTCGCCGGGGCGGTAATCGTGCCGCTTGAGGTAGTCGAGGGACAGCACCACGGCCAGCGACGACGAGAGCAGCACCACAACCTTGAAGAAGATCGCGAAGCGGTCGACGGCGAACATGCCGAGCATGAAGCGGTCGTCGGGCGCGATGCCTCCCGCCACCCAGGAGAGCGTGACGCCGGTCAGCAGGAACGAGCCGATCGTCAGGGCGCCCAGGGTCAGGGGACTGCGCCCTTTCCCGAGCCCCGCCAGGAGCACCACCATGCCCAGCAGCGCCAGGACGGTCTCGGGCAGCACGGCCAGGATATCGCCCACCATCTCAGCCTCCCGTGTGGCCCTGCGGCTCGGCCGCCGGCGCCTGGGGAGCCGGCAGCGGCGGGTGCTGCAGGTAGCCCGGATCCACCACCTGCACGAGCCGGCCGATCGAGGGCTCGATGATCCTCAGGAACGGCTTGGGGTACAGGCCGATCCAGAAGCACAGCACGATGAGCGGGATGAGCGTCCACGCCTCGCGCGTGCTGACGTCGGCCAGGGTCTTGTTCTCCTCGTGGGTGATCTCGCCGAAGAAGACTCGCTGGTAGAGCCACAGCATGTACGCCGCGCCCAGCACGATGCCGGTCGCCGCGAGCGTCGCCCACGCCGCCGAGCGGTTGAAGGCGCCGATGAGAATCAGCAGCTCGCCGACAAAGCCGTTGAGGGTTGGGAGGCCGATCGAGGCCATGGTGATGATCATGAAGAGCATGGCGTACACCGGCATGACCTTCGCGAGGCCACCGTAGTCGGCGATCATGCGGGTATGCCGGCGCTCATAGACGATGCCGACGAGCAGGAAGAGCCCGCCGGTCGAGAGCCCATGGTTGATCATCTGCAGCACCGAGCCCGACAGCCCGGATGGGTTGAGGGCGAACATCCCCAGCATCACGAACCCGAGGTGGGAGACCGACGAGTACGCCACCAGCTTCTTCATGTCCTTCTGGGCCATGGCCACGAGGCCGCCGTAGACGATGCCCACCAGCGCCAGCCCGACCATCCACGGCACCGCCTTCCTCGTCGCGTCGGGCAGCAGCGGCAGCGAGAAGCGGATGAAGCCGTACGTCCCCATCTTCAGGAGAACGCCGGCCAGGATGACCGACCCGGCCGTGGGCGCCTCGACGTGGGCGTCGGGCAGCCAGGTGTGGAACGGGAACATCGGCACCTTGATCGCGAACCCCACGAAAAACGCCAGGAAGATCCACATCTGCAGGCTGCCGGGGATCTGCGGTGCGACCTTGAACAGTACCGTGACGTCGAAGGTGGCGGGGTTGCCGAGCCCGGGCAGGCCGATCGTCGCGAGGCCCGTCGAGTTGTAGAAGTAGAGCGCCAGAATGCCCACCAGCATGAGCACCGAGCCGACCAGGGTGTACATGAAGAACTTGATGGCGGCGTAAAGCTTGCGCGGCCCGCCCCAGACGCCGATGAGGAAGTACATCGGCACCAGCATGACCTCCCAGAAGACGTAGAAGAGCACGAGGTCGAGGGACATGAAGACGCCGAGCATGCCGGTCTGGAGGAGTAGCAGGAACGCGTAGTACTCCTTGTTCCGGTGGGTGATGGCGGTGAACGAGGAGTACACCGCGATGAACCCGAGCAGGGTCGTGAGGAGGATGAGCAGCACCGAGATCCCGTCCACCCCGAAATGGTAGGAGCTGCCGATCGAGGGGATCCAGCTCGTCTTGAAGACGAACTGGAACGGCGCGCCCTCCGGCACGTAGCGCCACCACAGGGGCAGGGAGATCACGAAGTCCAGGCCTGCCGTGACCGTGGCCACCGCCTGGATGGCCCTCGTCTGCTCCCGCTTCAGGGCGAAGATGATGATCAGCGCCCCGACCAGCGGCAGGTAGCAGATCTGGTTCAGAGGATTGAGCAAGAACTCCATGGCCACTCCCTCACATGCCCCGGCCGAGCCAAAGCGCCGCGGCCAGCACCAGTACGAATCCCACCATCATGACCAGGGCGTACCCCTGGACGACACCCCACTGCAGCCGGCGCAGCCGTCGGCTGGTCCAGTCGTAGGCGCCTCCGACCCAGTTGACGAGGCCGTCCACCACGTGGAGGTCGAACAACCCCGAGAGGAACGAGGTCCCGCGCGTGCCCAGCGCGGCGCCGTTGACGACACCGTCGATCACCCGCGCGTCCAGCTCCCAGGAGCCGCGCGCCAGCCGCATCGTCCCGGAGATCACGGTGGCGTCGTAGATCTCGTCCACGTAGTACTTGTTGGCGACCGCGGCGTACAGGCCCGGCATCGACGCGGCGAGGCGCGCCGGCCTTTGCCCGGCCTCGGGTCCGAAGTAGAAGCGCCTTGCGAGCCAGATCCCCGCCACCGCGACACCGACCGAAAGCGCGATCAGCATCCACTCGATCCCCAGCCCGACGTGCGCTCCCTCGACCTCGACCGCCGGTGCCACCGGGTGCAGGAAGGGCTCGAACCAGTTCGGGTCCCCGAAGTTGAAGACCATCGCCTTGCTCACCCCGAGGAAGCCCACCACAATGCTCCCCACCGCCAGGATGCGCAGCGGCCACACCATGAGGCCAGGGCTCTCGTGCAGGTGGTGCTCGGCCTCGTGTCCACCCTTGAACTCCCCGTGGAACGTCATGTACACGGCCCGGAACATGTAGAACGCGGTCAGAAACGCCCCGATCACCCCGAGGCCCCAGAGCACCAGATAGGCGGTGCCGAAGCCGTGCAGGTTGCCGGCCCCCGCCGCGAACACCCGGGCCAGGATCTCGTCCTTGGAGAAGAACCCGGCGAAGAACGGAATCCCCGCCAGCGCCAGCGTCGCCACCAGGAACGTCCAGTAGGTGGCGGGCATGTGTTTCTTGAGGCCGCCCATCTTGCGCATGTCCTGCTCGCCGCCGCAGGCGTGGATCACGGAGCCCGAGCCGAGGAACAGGCAGGCCTTGAAGAAGGCGTGGGTGAAGACGTGGAAGATGGCGGCCGCGAACGCCCCGGCGCCCGCCCCCAGGAACATGTAGCCGAGCTGGGACACGGTCGAGTAGGCGAGGACCTTCTTGATGTCGTTCTGGGCCAGGCCGATGGTCGCGGCGAAGAGCGCGGTCAGCCCGCCCACCGCGGCAACGACCAGCAGCGCGGTCGGGGAGGCGGCGAACAGGAAGCTCGAGCGCGCCACCATGTAGACGCCGGCGGTGACCATGGTAGCGGCGTGGATCAATGCGGAGACGGGGGTGGGGCCGGCCATGGCGTCGGGCAGCCAGACGTAGAGGGGGAGCTGCGCCGACTTGCCGATCGCGCCGACGAAGAGGAGCAGGGCGATCGGGGTAACCCACTGGGCGGCGAGCTCCGGGTGGGCGGCCACGGCGGCCTCCAGGGCGGCGAAGTCGACGGTGCCGAAGACCTTGAAGGCGAGGAAGATGGCGAGCAGGAACCCGAAGTCGCCGAGGCGGTTGACGATGAACGCCTTCTTGCCGGCGGCGGCGCACCAGTCCTTCTCGAAGTAGAAGCCGATGAGCAGGTAGGAGCACAGGCCGACGCCTTCCCAGCCGACGAAGAGGACCAACAGGTTGGCCCCCAGGACGAGGGTGAGCATGGCGAACATGAAGAGGTTCAAGTACGCGAAGTAGCGCGCGAAGGCCGAGGGCGGCTCGTCGTGCATGTAGGAGACGGAGTAGACGTGGATCAGGAAGCCGACGAAGGTGACGAA
>DAONEV010000133.1:0-10486 GCA_035403265.1 Thermoanaerobaculaceae bacterium
CGCGGCCACCGGCGCACCTACGTCGGTGGCATGCCGGGCAGGATCAGCCAGGGCATCAACCAGGCCGCCACTGCCAACCCGGTGTTCATGCTGGACGAGATCGACAAGATCGGCGCCGACTATCGCGGCGACCCTTCGGCGGCGCTGCTCGAGGTCCTGGATCCGGAGCAGAACTTCTCGTTCCGCGACCACTATCTGGACGTGGCGTTCGACCTCTCCAAGGTCCTCTTCATCACCACCGCCAACGTCACCGAGACGATTCACCCGGCGTTCCTCGACCGCATGGAGGTGATCCAGCTTTCCGGCTACACCGAGGGCGAGAAGCTCCACATCGCCCGCCGGCACCTGATCCCCAAGCAGGTAGCAGAGAACGGCCTCTCCAAGCAGGTGGTGCGGTTCACCGACGACGGCGTCCGCTTCGCCATCAACCGGTACACCAGGGAGGCAGGCCTGCGAAATCTCGAGCGGGAGATCGGCTCGATCTGCCGCAAGGTGGCGCTGGCCGTGGCCGAAGGCTCCTCCCGCCTGCACACCGTTACCCCCAGGCTGGTGGAGCGCTTCCTTGGCACGGTCAGATTCCTGCCCGAGGAGCAACTGACCCAGGACCGGGTCGGCGTCGCGACTGGTCTCGCCTGGACTCCGGTGGGCGGCGACATTCTCCACGTCGAGGCGCTTGCGCTCCCCGGAAAGGGCGAGCTGCGCCTCACCGGGCACCTCGGGGACGTGATGAAGGAGTCCGCCCAGGCGGCCCTCTCCTTCCTGCGCGCCAACGCCTCGATCCTCGGCATCGATCCGCAATACTTCGAGGAGCACGGCTTCCATGTCCATGTGCCGGCCGGCGCGATTCCCAAGGACGGCCCCTCGGCGGGTGTCACCATGCTGTGCGCCCTCGCCTCCGCCGCGAGCGGCAGGCAGGTCCGACGCGACCTCGCGATGACCGGCGAGATCACCCTGCGCGGGCAGGTCTTGCCAGTCGGAGGCATCAAGGAGAAGGTGCTGGCGGCGCTGCAGGCCGGCATCCACGACGTCATCTTGCCGGCGGAAAACGAGCGCGACCTCGCCGAGCTGGCCGCGGAGATGCGCTCCAAGCTCCGGAGCCGTTTCGTCCGGGACGCCGCCGAGGTGCTCGCCATCGCATTGCGGCCGCTCCCGCCTGGGCCGTCAGAGGTCAAGTGAAGGCGATTTACGAGCGTATCCGGGCACGCCTGAGGAACACCTTCGGTGCCAAGGAACCGCCGTCGCGAGTGGCCGCGGCCCTCGCGCTTGGGATCACCATCAGCTTCAGCCCGTTCCAGGGGCTGCACACGGTGATCGCGCTCTTGCTCGCCTTCGTGCTGCGACTCAACAAGCCCGACGTGCTCCTCGGAACCGTGATCGTGAACCCCTGGACGCTGCCGGTCTACTTCCCGGCCGCCTGCTGGCTGGGGAGCCGCCTGACTGGAATCCCGGTGCCACATTTCGCCCTTCCGAGTCCCGGGGAGCTGCTCCATCGCCTGGCCTCGCCAACCCTCGAGCCGTGGGTCCGTGATGTGCTCGTGATCTGGGGCGTCGGGGCCTCCCTCTGCACCCTGGCCGTCGGCCCCACCTCCTTCTGGCTGCTGCGACACTTCATCGAGCGCCACCGCGCGAAACACCCCCACCCCCCCGACCAGCTAGTCAGCTGATCAGCTCATCAGCTTGTCAGCAGAGACAGTCCCGCTACTGACGTGCTGACTCGCTGATTCCCTGAGGCTTTTCCAAAACCCCGTGGCGGTGAGATTCCCCTCCCTCGCCCCCGCAGGGGGAGAGAGTCGGGGTGAGGAGATGCAACATACTGTCGAACAGTCACATGGAGCCCCTCACCCTAACCCTCTCCCCGCTTCGCGGGGCGAGGGGACCGTGCTCGCTGGCCTCCGAGGCTGGAAGATCTGCGAGTTGTGCAAGAACCTCCCCTGATTCGCTGATCTGCTGATCCGCTGGCCGGGCGGGGGCCCGGGAGTGCATAATCCCGGGCGGAGGTGGACAGGATGGCCAAGGCTCGGGCAGTGGTGACGGGGGGAGCGGGGTTTCTGGGGTCGCACCTGTGCGAGCGGTTGCTGGATGAGGGGATGGAGGTGATCTGCCTCGACAACCTGCTCACCGGAAATCTCGCGAATATCGAGCACCTGGTCGGCCGCGACGGCTTCGTGTTCGTCAAGGTCGACGTCACCGACTACATCCACGTGCCGGGTCGGGTCGACTTCGTGCTCCATTTCGCCTCGCCCGCCTCGCCTATCGACTACCTCGAGCTGCCGATCCAAACCCTCAAGGTCGGGTCGCTGGGCACCCACAAGGCGCTCGGCCTGGCCAAGGCCAAGGGCGCCCGCTTCCTGCTCGCCTCGACCTCCGAGGTCTACGGCGATCCCCTGCTCCACCCACAACCCGAGCACTACTGGGGCAACGTCAACCCCGTGGGGCCGCGCGGCGTCTACGACGAGGCCAAGCGGTTCGCCGAGGCGATGACCATGGCGTACCACCGATTCCACGGTGTGCCGACCCGCATCGTGCGCATCTTCAACACCTACGGCCCCCGCATGCGCGCCCACGACGGCCGCGTCGTGCCGGCGTTCATCTGCCAGGCCCTCGCCGGGAGGCCTCTCACGGTGTTCGGGGACGGCTCCCAGACCCGCTCGTTCTGCTACGTGGACGACGAGGTCGACGGCATCATCCGCCTGCTCTTCTCGGAGATCGCCGACCCTGTCAACATCGGCAATCCGGCCGAGATGACCGTCTTGCAGTTCGCCGAAGCGATTTGCAGGCTCTGCGGCAACGACGTCGCCGTCGAGCTCAAGCCTCTACCGGTGGACGACCCCAAGGTGCGTCAGCCGGACATCTCGTTCGCCCGCACCCGCCTGGGCTGGTCGCCGCGCGTGCCTCTCGAGAAGGGCCTGCGCCGGACCATCGACTACTTCCGCGCCACCCTTGGCCGGTGATCGCGGCTCGATTCTCGGTGCTCACAGAACCGAAGGGCGACCTCTGAGCACTGTTCATGCTCCAGTGGGCGCCGCTACACCCACTGCTGGTCGAGGACCTGGCCCTGAAGGCCGATCACCACGGCCTTGACGGGGACCTTGCGCTGGGCGCGAGCCACTGCCGTGCGGGCAAGCTGGAGCAGGCCGCGGCAGCAGGGCACCTCCATGATCATCACGGTGATGGTGTTGACCCTGGCACCGTCGATCATGGCCACCAGCTTGTCTAGGTAGACCTCCTGGTTGCTGTCGAGCTTGGGGCAAGCGATGGCCAGCTTCTTCCCGGACAGCCAGTCCTTGTGGAAGTCCCCTACCGAGAACGCCACGCAGTCGGCCGCCAACAACAGGTCCGCTCCGGCCAGGTACGGCGCCACTGGCGACAGCAGGTGCAGTTGGACCGGCCACTGGCCGAGCTGGGACGGCCGGCTGCCGGCGTCGCTGGCCGCCTGGTCGCTGGGCACCGCGAAGCTCATGGCCCGGGAGCCGGGGCAACCGGAATGGGACGCCGCCTGGGGCATGACCAGGGGGACCCTCGGCTTCGGCTCGGGATCTGAGGGCGCGTGGCCCTTCCCCTGCGCCGCGAGGTAGGCCGCCACGGCTGCCTCGTCGAAGGCCGCCGCCTCAGCCTGTACCATGGTGATGGCACCCTGCGGGCACTCGCCGAGGCACGCACCAAGCCCGTCGCAGTAGGTCTCGCTCACCAACCTCGCCTTGCCGTCGATAATCGCGATTGCCCCCTCGGCACACGCTGTGGCGCACATCCCGCAGCCGTCGCACTTCCCTTCGTCGATCTTGATGATGTTCCGCAATGCCATGTCCGCCCCCTTGCCACCGTAACTGCCAGCGACACGCACACAGTGGGTCACTATCAAGGCCGCTTCCTTGACCTCCGTCAAGACAGACCGAACAGCGGGTCTTGTGCCCCCCGTCACAAACCTTGCAAACAGGCGCTTTTCGTCCCCTTAATCCCACTTTCGTGGGATTGCATTCCCCCCATCCGGGTGTGAGCCTTGAATTGCAAGGTGGAAGCTGGCCGTTCCTCCGGGTGGTGCTGAGCACCACCATTTTTTTGCTCCTGCGTGCGCGTTCGGGTGGTGATTCTCCTCCTCGGAGCCAGGTTCGACATTCGCTCTGCACATCTGACCTGCCCGGCTCACGGCGCTCGGAGCAGCATGGACGGTGAGTCAGCCTGGGCAGGCGACTGTCGAAGCTGGCACCGGGGCCGCCATGCGGCGGCCCGCGTGCTTCGACAGGCGCGCTCGGAAAGTGATTCTCCTCCGCGGAGCCAGGTTCGACATTCGCTCTGCACATCTGACCTGCCCGGCTCACGGCGCTCGGAGCAGCATGGACGGTGAGTGAGCCTGGGCAGGCGACTGTCGAAGCTGGCACCGGGGCCGCCAGGCGGCGGCCCGCGTGCTTCGACAGGCGCGCTCGGGTAGTGATTCTCCTCCTCGGAGCCAGGTTCGACATTCGCTTTGCACATCTCACCTGCCCAGCTCACGGCGCTCGGAGCAGCATGGACGGTGAGTCAGCCTGGGCAGGCGACTGTCGAAGCTGGCACCGGGGCCGCCAGGCGGCGGCCCGATAGGGGAAACTCCGGCTTGACTATTGCGCGGCGGTGCGCAACGCGCCGAGGATCTCGGCCTCGGCGAGGCGGTGCTGGTCCTGGGCATGCTGCCAGGCCGTGTCGGCGCGGGCCAGCAAGTTGGCGCCACGAGCCTTGTCGGTGAGACCAGGGAGGTTGATGCAGACGTTCTGGTACGCCCCGGCCGCGGCGGCCCGTGCCACCTGGGCGCCGGTTCCGGCGTCGGACTTGGATGCCTGCAGGCCGATGCGGGCAACCTCCCGGCACAGCTCGATGATCTCGGGGCACGCCTCGAGCACCGAGAGCGGCACCTCGATCGCCGACACGGTGGCGAGCGCGATGGCCGCAGTGCGGGCAGCCTGCTCCTCGGGCGTGCCCTTGGGCAGGCGCATCGCGGCCAGCAGGTCGTCGAACGCCCGCGTGTCGTCGTCCACGGCCGCCAGCAGCCGGGCCTTGATGGCCTGGCCGCGCACCGCGATCTCCTCGAGGCGCGGCTGCAACGCCTCGAACCCCTTCTTGGGGTGGGAGAGGTTGGCCACCATCGCCGCCAGCGCGGCGCCCAGGGCGCCCGCCACGGCCGAGACCGACCCACCGCCAGGCGCCGGAGAGTCGGAAGACAGCTCGTCGGCGAACGCCCGCAGGGTCATGCCGACAAGCGGCGCCGGTGGGGCCAGGCGGTAGTCGATGACCCGGTCGGCGAGGTCGAACGGCTTGACCTCACCGAGGCCGAGGGTGCGGACCGCCACCTGGAGGATGGCCTCCTCAGGGATGCCGGTGCTGCGACCCATGCGCTGGAGATAGTGCGAGCCGGCGGCCAGTAGCGCCTGCTTGGGCACCAGGCCGACCAGCTCGGAGCCGGTGACGCGTAACCCGCGCTCGCTCGCCCGTTCGTCGCAGGTGTCGAAGGCCACGTGCAGCGGCGTCACGTCCATGTCCGTGAGATTCATGGAGATCTGCGCGCACCCGAACTCCGGGATGTACCAGCCGACGGCCTTGACCGACCGCAGGATCCCGGGGTCCCACACCGGCTGGCCGTGCTCGTCCAGGACCGGCTGACCATGGACATCGCGGCGCATCCGGCCCTTCTCGCGCACGTCCAGCGCCACCCGCGTCGCCAGTCGCTTGTCCGCGGTATTGAGGTTGATGTTATAGGCGATGAGGAACTTGCGGGCGCCGATGACGGTCGCCCCGGTACGCGGGTTGAACACGGCTGGCCCGAAGTCGGGCTGCCAGTGGGGATCCTTGAGCTTCTCCTGGAGACCCTCGTACTCCCCGGCCCGGATGTCCGCGAGGTTGCGGCGATAGGGTGCCGACGCCGCAAACTCGTAGAGGTAAACCGGCATCGCGAGCTCGGCCCCGACCCTCGCCCCAAGCCGGCGGGCCAGCTCGGCGCAGTCGTCCATCGTCACGCCCGCCACCGGCACGAACGGCACCACGTCGGTCGCACCAATCCGTGCGTGCGCCCCCTTGTGCGTGGACATGTCGATGAGCTCGGCCGCCTTGCCGATCAGCCGGAAGGCGCCCTCGAGGACCGCCTCGGGCTCGCCCACGAAGGTGATGACCGTGCGGTTGGTCTCGGCACCCGGGTCGACGTTCAGCACCGTGACGCCCGGCACGCTGGCGGCCGCTTTCGCCGCCGCCTCCCAGACCTCGGGACGGCGCCCTTCGGAGATATTGGGGACACACTCGACGAGCCTCATGACAGCCTCCACAGCGGCGCATCGTATCCGGTCCCAACCCGGGCGACAACACTACCGGATAGGCGTGGCGAGGAGAGCCCGGGCGTAGAACCCCTGAGCGCGGGCCGCGCCGATGGCGGTGGCGAGCGGCGTCGGCGCCGGGCGCCACGCGAAGCCTCCGCTGCGATGCAGCAGCAGCGATCCCGGGCCCTGCAAGCGGGGGTCATTGTCCGGCAAGATCCGCACCTGCAGTCCTTTGCCCGCCAGCACGAAGTCGAAGAGCGCCGCGACGTCGACCAGCCCGTAGGGATCCTCGTGTCGGGGAAAATAGAGCTTCGGGAGCCCGCGCGGGGTGGCGGCGACGGCGGGCAACGGGCTCTCGTTCTCGGCCCGCACGTGCACCACCGGCACCGCAATCGGGAAGGTGGCGGCCGCCTGTTGCGCCTCGGCCAGCAGTCGGGCGTGGGCGCCGGACACCCGACCGATGTCGTCGAGGTCGCCCCGCACGATGCTGACGCCGGCCACCAGCACCAGCGCCGCCATGGTCCCGGCACCGACCAGGGCGAGTCGCCGCTGGCGGGGCGTCAGGCCGCTCGCGAGCTGCACCGCGGCACCGGCGATCAGGGCCAGGAACCCTGAGTAGGGAATGGCCGTGTAGCGGGTCGGCAGGTAAGGGACGAAGAGGGTCGGCAGCGTCGGCAGCACAAGCAGCGCCAGCCCCACGACCACCGCCGCCCGGGATCGCCCCACCCAGACCGCACCGGCAGTCAGCGCTAGCGCCAGGACGCCCCGCCAGGAGAACGGGAACTGCAGCGGTACCAGCCCCTCCAGGTACCAGAAGGCGGCGAGCTCGTGGGGCACCTTCGCGAGAACGCGCCAGGCAGAGGAGAAATAGCCTCCCCGCCCTGCCAGCCACAACCAGTGAGCCGCCGAGTAGACGACGACCGGCACCGTCCATCTCAGCCCGGAGCGCACCGCCTGCCACCAGGGTCGCCGGCGAAGACCGACCTCGAGGGCCACGACCAGACCGGGCGTCATGACCCAGGTTTCCTTGGAGCAGGCCGCCAGCCCGGCGCCCAACACCGCCAGCCAGACGCGGCCGGACGACCAGCGGCCGTCCGCCGGCGGCCAGGCAAGGCAGACGGAGAGCCAGCCCAGCAGCAGCAGGTCCTCGTGGCGACACGCCACCGAGAACGCCGGCTCACCGGCGAACGGAGAGCCGACCCACAGTACCCCGACGACGGCCGCCGCCCAGGCCGAAAAGCCGAGCCGCCGTCCGACCAGATAAAGCCCCAGCCCCACTCCGGCGTGCAGCACCAGGTTGACGGCGTGGTGGGCGGCGGAGGAGCCGGGCCACAGCAGCTCAGTGAGCGCCAGGAGCCACGTGCTCGACGGCCGCCAGAAGCCGTCCAGATCGGCGAGCAGAAGCCACGGACGGTGCCTCGCCGCGCGGGCGAGCTGCAACCACTGGAAGTCGTCACCGATCAGCGTGAAGCCCAGCACCGGCCAGTAGATCGCACCGACCACCAGCGCCAGCAGCGCCGCGACCACCCCGACCTTCCACCGTTCGGACACCCCTGCATTGTCACACGACCATGGTGGGCGCACACCTCCATGGCAGCGAATCAGCGAATCAGGAGATCAGCTCCCCTGCCCACCCGGAGGAGAGGGAGACCGGGAGAGGGGAGAGCAGGCGATGGTGGCTGGGAGAGGCCGGGGCTGGCTCGCCGATCCCGCGCACCGGGCAAGGCGAGTCAACTGGCTCAAGTGCTTGGGAGGAAGAATCCCGAGCCCGGGAGGGCGGGGGAGCTGATCCCCTGATCCGCTGACATGCTGGCTGGGTGGGTGGTGGTCACCGCTCGACGCGGTAGTTGGGCGCTTCCTTGGTGATCGTCACGTCGTGGGCGTGCGACTCCTTGAGACCGGCCGAGGTGATGCGCACGAAGCGCGCCTTCGTTTGCAGGTCGGCGATCGTCGCACACCCTGCCAGGCCCATGCCCGCGCGCAGGCCGCCGACGAGCTGGGTGAGCTGAACCGCCAGGGGCCCCTTGTAGGGGACCATCCCCTCGATCCCCTCGGGCACCAGCTTGGCGAGCTCCTCCTCGTCCTGGAAGTAGCGCTCGCGCGAACCCTCTCCGAACTTCATGGCACCCAGCGAGCCCATCCCGCGGTAGGCCTTGAAGGTGCGACCCTGGTAGAGGATCTGCTCGCCCGGCGACTCGTCGACACCTGCAAAGAGGGCACCGATCATCACCGTGTCGGCCCCAGCGGCGAGCGCCTTGGAGATGTCGCCGGAATACTTGATGCCGCCGTCGGCAATGAGAGGAATCCCCTTCTCCCGGCACGCCCGCGCGCACTCCTGGACGGCGGTGATCTGCGGCATGCCGGCGCCGGTGACGACGCGCGTCGTGCAGATCGACCCCGGCCCGATCCCAACCTTCACCCCGTCCACGCCGATACTGATGAGATCCCGCGCCCCGTCGTAGGTCGCGACGTTGCCGGCGATCAACGGCACATCGGGAAAGAGCTTCTTGACCTTCTCGGCGGCCCTCATGACGACCTCGGCATGGCCGTGGGAGGAGTCCAGACACAGCAGGTCCACCTTGGCCGCGATAAGCGCCGCACAGCGCTCCTCCAAGTCCGGACCGGAGCCAACCGCCCCAGCGACGCGCAGGCGTCCCAGGGAGTCCTTGCTGGCGATCGGGTACTCCTGGGCCTTCTTGATGTCCTTGACGGTGATCAAACCCTTCAGCCCGCCCCGCTCGTCCACCACCAGGAGCTTCTCGATGCGGTGCTTGTGCAGCAGCGCCTTGGCCTCCTCGAGGGTGATCCCCACCGGCGCCGTGACCAGATTCTCGCGCGTCATGAAGTCGGAGATCGGCCGCGAGGTCTCGGTGCAAAAGCGCAGGTCACGGTTGGTGAGGATCCCCTTGAGCCGGCCCTGCTCGTCTACCACCGGCAGGCCGGAGATCTTGAAGCGGCCCATGGTTTCCAGCGCCTCGCGAACCAGGCGGTCCGGCCGGATCGTGACCGGGTCGACGATCATCCCCGACTCGGAGCGCTTGACCAGGTCCACTTCTTCTGCTTGCCGCCGGACCGACAGGTTGCGGTGGATGACCCCGATACCGCCTTGTTGCGCCATGGCGATGGCCATATGGGCCTCGGTCACCGTGTCCATGGCGGCCGACACGACCGGCACGTTGAGGCGGATGTCCGCCACCAGCCGAGAGGAGATGTCCACCTGCGCCGGGTGCACCGCCGAGCGGGCAGGCACCAGGAGCACGTCGTCGAACGTCAGGGCCAGCGGAATGTCGTGGTCAGGCATGGCGGATTGTAGACGCGCGCGCAGGCTGCCGCAACCACCGCCGCCGCCTCGCGACTGGCCGACCGTGCCCCTCCTCACCCCTGCAGCGTCGCCCGTGAGCCGCGGTCGTCCGAGATCAGCCTTCGAGAATCAGGCTGCAGCAGGTGAGGGCGCCCTCGGCCTTGGCGAGCTCCGACATGTCGAGTCGGACCACGCGAAGGCCCATCGCCTCGAGCCGGGCCGCGGTGCAGGGATAGGCTGCCGCAACCACCACGGTCTGGCCCACCACCAGCGCGTTGGCCGCGTGCGGCTCGGCCGGGTCGACCTCGACGCAGGTGGACGGAGCGAAGGCTGCCGCATCGACCCAGGCCGGGTTGAGCAGCACGGCGTTCTCAGCCACCCGGGTCACGGCGGACTTGAGGTGCAGGCAACCCCGCACCGGGACGGCCTCGACGGTGTACCCGTGAGGCGCCAGCAGGGTGCGAAGCATGTCGATGCCGGGAGCGTTGCTCCGCCCCGTCTGCCCGACGAGAAACCGGCGGCCGAGGCGCAGGACGTCGCCCCCGTCCAGGGTCCCGGGGGCCTCGATCCTGCCGAGCGGCCGGAACTCCGCCAGGGCTCGGCCCACCGAGGCCGTCTCGGCCCGCCGCGAAGGCGCACCGGGGCGGGTCAACACCGCCAGCTCGTCGACCACAACGGCCGCGTCCTCGACGAAGACGGCGTCCGGCAGCTCGGGCTCCGGGGGCAAGCTCACGACCCGGCAACCGAGCTCGGCCAGACACCGCTCGTACGCGCCGTGCTGCTGGATGGCACGGTCCAGGTCGATCGGCTTCCGATCGATGTGAGTGAGCTCGCAGCGGCTGATGGCGGGGCTGACAGGGCGGGTGATGGCGATGGTCATGGTCTCCCCAGGCCGAGTCATGATACTCCG
>DAONEV010000134.1:0-10438 GCA_035403265.1 Thermoanaerobaculaceae bacterium
CCAGAGCTCGGAGTCGAACGCCGAGCCGCCGGCGTCGAACAAGCCCACCACCGTCCAGGTTCCTCCCCCGAACCGCAGGGTCTGTCCGAGGCCGAAGCCGGCGTAGGTCGTCACCGCGTTCCGGCCCACCACCAGCTCGGAAAGCCCCGGCTGGAAGAAGCGCCCCTCGACCATCCGCACCGACTCACGCACCTGCAGCACTCTGGGCGACACACCGCGGACCTGCACGTTGGCGTCGGTGCCGGTCTTCTTGAGCGGGAACGCCGCCACGACCACCACCTCGGGGCTCGTCAGCGGCCCTTCGCCGGAACGGGCGACCCCCGGTGCATCCTCCACCAGCTTGACCTGGTCGAGACTCAGGGCGCTGTACATCTCGGTCGAGGCTCCGGAGCGCAGGACGATGGCATTGGAGGACGACCCCGAGGCCACCAGCGTCGCCCGGAACCCCCGGGCGAGCGCCAGCATGGCGACGAACACACCGACCGTGCCGGCGATGCCCAGCACCGCCACCAGGGCGGAAGGCCAGCGCTGCCTGACGGAGCGGACGTTGTAGACGAGCGGGATCGCCATGCTCACACCCTCCGCAGCGCGTCGACCACCCGCAGCCGCATCGCCGACCACGCCGGCACCAGTCCGGCAACCAGGCCGACCAGCACGGTCAGGCCGACACCCAACACCAGGTCCCAGGTCGGCACGAAGAAGGTCATCCCCGGCATTGCCTGGGAGAGTCCCGGGGCAATGGCCACGGCTGCCAGCACCCCCAGCAACCCGCCCTGGAGCGCGATCACCACCGACTCCGCGAGCACCATGCCGAGCACGAAGAGGTCGGAGAACCCCACCGTCTTGAGCACGGCCAGCTCCGAGGTGCGCTCGCGCACCGAGGTCGCCATGGTGTTGGCGGTGACCAGAAGCAGCGTAAAGAACACCACCCCGCCGATCGTCAGGATGAGCAGCTCGATGTTGCCCATCTGCTTGACGAAAGCGGCAGCGAAGGCCTTTTCCGGCTCGGTCTTGGTCTCGTACGAGGAGTTGGCGAAGCGGTCGTCGATGGCCTTGCCAACCGCCGTCGCCTGGTCGGGATTGCTGACCTTCACCGTGTACCATCCGACCAGGCCCCTGAAGAACGCCGGGCCGTTTTCCTCGAGGTATTTCTTGTGGAACCAGAACTGGGTCTCGTCGTCGCCCTGACGGGTGCCCCTGTAGATGGCGCGCACGTTGAACTCCCAGGTGCCCTGGAAGATCGTGCCCTTGATGGGAACGCGGTCCCCGAGCTTGAAGCCATAGCGCCTGGCCGTCGCCGCTCCCACCACGCACCCCTGTCGGTCGGCCGCGAAGGCCGCCCACTGGTCGTCGGGGATGGCGAACTCGGGGAACATCTGGCGGTAGCTCTCGGTCTCGATGGCGAACTGCGGGAAGAAGTTGCGCTCGTCCTGGTAGACGCCGCCGAACCACGAGGCGTGCGTCACCGCCTTGACGCCATCGAGCTGCAGCAGGCGTTCCCGGTAGGACAGGGGCAGCGGCTGGATCAGCGAGACGCGGTTGATGACCACCAGCCGGTCGGTTCCCGCCACCTCGACGCCCTGGTAAAACGCCGCGTGCACCGCCGCCAGGACGCCGTACAGCATCAGGGCGATGAGGAACGAGCCGATGGTCAGGGTGGTGCGGATCTTCTTGCGCTTGAGGTTGGCCCAGAGCAGAGCGAAGTACTTCATCGCATCACCCCGTCACGCCGCTTCGATCAGCACGCCCTTGTCGAGGTGCAGGACCGCGTGGGCGCGGTCCGCGGCGCGTGGGTCGTGGGTGACCATGAGCACCGTCTTGCCGTGCTCGTTGACCAACCGGTCGATGAGCTCCATGATCTCGTCAGCGGCGCGGCGGTCGAGGTCGCCGGTTGGCTCGTCCGCGAGCAGGAACGTGGGGTCCGCGACAATCGCGCGGGCAATCGCCACCCGCTGCTCCTGGCCGCCCGAGAGCTGGCGCGGGAAGTGCTGCATGCGGTCGGCAAGGCCCACCAGCTCCATGACCGTTTCCACGTGCCGTTTGCGCTCGGCCTTCGAGAGCTTGGTGAGCAGCAGCGGCAGCTCGACGTTCTGGAACGCCGTCAGCACCGGAATGAGGTTGTACATCTGGAAAATGAACCCGACGTGCCGGGCTCGCCAGGAGGTGAGCTTCTGCGCCGACAACGCCGAGATTTCGTCCCCGGCCACGGTGATCGAGCCCGAGGTGGGCACGTCCAGCCCCCCCAGGAGGTTGAGCAGCGTCGTCTTGCCGGAGCCGGATGGACCCATGAAGGCCACGAAGTCCCCGGCCTCGACGTCCAGGTTGAGGCCCTGCAGGACGTGGATCTCCTCGCTGCCGCGTTGATACCGCTTGTCCAGGTTGCGCACCTGGATCAGGCTGCCGTTGCTCTTGCCGTCGACTCGAACCATCCCAACCTCCCTGCCGATCCCACCCGCCTACTTGACTCTGACCTTCTGACCGTCCTTGAGATCCGGCGGCCCCTGCACCACGAGCATGTCACCCGAGGCGACGCCGGCCAGCACCTCCACGTCGTCCGCCCGCTCCGCCCCCAGCCGCACGGCCCGGCGCTCCAGCCTGCCGTCGCGCACCAGCAACACCACGGTCGTCTCACCGTCCTTGCGCACCGCCGCGCGCGGGATGACCGCGGCCGCCGCGGCCTCCTGGCCGGGCATCTCGTCGGCCAAGAACGCCACCTTGACGCCCATGTCCGGCAGCATCCTGGGGTCGAGGGCGCCGAAGCTGATGCGCACCTTGACGGTCGCCTTCTGGCGGTCGGCCGTCGGGATGACGGTCCGAACGCTGGCCGGGATGCGCCAATCCGGGTACGCGTCGAGCGTGGCCTCCACCTTCTGGCCGGGCTGCACGCGGGCAATGTAGGACTCGTTGACGTCCACCTCGATCTCCAGGGAGGTCATGTCGACGATCGTCGAGATGCCGGTGCGCGTGAACCCGCCCCCCGCCGAGACCGGCGACACCATCTCGCCGACCTGCGCATCCTTGGACACCGCGACGCCGGCAAACGGCGCCTTGACCACGCAGTTCTCCAGGTCCTGCCGGGCGATGCCGATGGCCGCCTCGGCGCCCTTGACCTGCTGGCGCGCCAGAGCGAGGCGCGCCCTGAAGCTCTCGGCCTGGGTGCGCGCCGTGTCCAGCGCCTGCACCGAGGCGACGCCGTCCTTCTCCAGGTCGTGCTGCCGGCCCAGCTCCCGCTCGGCGTTGGCGAGGTTGACCTCGAGATCCGCGATAGCCGCGGCGGCCGAGTCCCGGTCCGCGAGCGCCGCGTTCAGCCGGGCGCGCACGTCGGACTCGTCGAGTCGGGCCAGAACCTGGCCCTCGGTCACCACCATGCCCTCGTCCACGAGGACTTCCTGCACCCGCCCCGTGATCTTGGCGGCCACTGTCGAGCGGCGCCGAGGCGTCACGTACCCCGAGGCGTTGAGCAGCGCCGCGGCCCGACCGCCGGCACTGCGCGCCGCCACGGCCACGACCTCGGCGGGTCCCCGCCCGGTCGCCAGAAACGTGCCGGCCGCCACAACAGCCAGTGCGGGCACGACGTAAGGCCACCGCCTACGTCGCGACCTGTCGTGGTTCCGCTTGTCGTCATCGATCCGCAAGGCGCCGAGGTCAGGGCGCCCCGCCGTGCCGTCCGCAACCATCCCGTCCTCCGTCCCCCCAAGAAACCCGCTAGCGGCCGTCTACGTTCCGCGGGCGCGGTAGTTTCACCCGAGCGACGCCACCAGACAAGGGGTCACGCCAGGCCGGTCACCACATGGACGCCGGCCTACAGCACCCAGGTGTAGATGAAGTCGAAGCGGAACTCGGGTCCGCCGCGGCTGTCGAGGACCCGGGCAGTGAACGTGACCGGGCCCATGCCCCCCGTTGACGAGGTGGCGATGGCACCGCACGTCTGGGTGTTCTCGCACCGACGGAGGAAGAACGAGCCCTTCCAGAGGTCGATGCGGGTGATCGTCGTGCCCGCGACCGGGACGGCGGTGACGTCGAACGACAGGGTTTTGTCGACCTTCACGGTGGTGCCGGAGGGCGGGCTCACGGAGACGGTTGGGTTCCCGACCGGCGGGTCGACGGTGATGTAGCTGTCCGAGAGCGCGACCTCCTGCGTCGTGGGGAGGTCCCAGCGGTTGCAGGTCGAGTAGTCGACCGAGTGCGGGTCTTTGGTCACGCGGAGCGTCGAGCAGCCCGGGAACAGGCGAGGCAAGGTGTACGCGCCGTCGGATCCAGTCGTGGCCTGTGAGGCGAGGTGCTCCACGCCGTCGAGCTTGACGAGGTTCTTGACCGTCACGCCGGCGACCGGCGCCTTGCTCCCTTCCGCCAGGACCTTGCCCTTGGCGTGGTAGCTCCAGCCGATCCGCTCGGCGAGCGCCCCGAACCGGTCGCCCTGACCCCGAGCCTCCAGAAACGCCTGGATGTTGTCGCGGTACTCCATGATGGTGGTCGCCCCTCGGCCGACGATCCCGGCGACGTCATGCCAGGTGGCACCGATCACCGGGACGGTCGCGGACTTCCGTTCCCAGTCGTACATCGTCGCCGTCGGGCGCATCAGGTTGGCGACGAGGAGCATCCCGAAGCCTTCGAGCGTCCGGAAGTCGGCCGCCTTGGGCGTGCCCTTGAGGTAGGCCGGCACGACCGTCCGCATGTCGTAGGCATCGATCTGGTCCACGTCGCCGATCACCAGGAGCTGCGAGAGGAAGGCGGCCTCCTCGGTGGTCGTCTGTGGCGCGCTCTGCGGGTCGCCGAGGCCATGCAAGCTCGGAGCCAGGTCCTCGATCTGGAGGTAGCGGGCGTCGCCCGCCGCCTCGCCGAGCACCGCGCGGGCCAGGAGGTGGTTCATGAGGTGCCCGGTCTCGTGCGCGACCGTCGTGGCCGGCGTGTGGGCGAGGTCGAAGACGATCCTGGGGGAGATGGTCGTGCCGACGACCCAGCGGCGGGCGAAGCCGGAGTAGCTCGCCTCGGAACTGGCGTAGATGCGAATGGGGAAGCTCTTGATGAGCTGGGCGCGCGCCGCGGAGCGGAGCGGATCGGAGAGCTTGGCGAGCCAGCCCTCGATGTCCTCGCGCACCTGGGCCGCAAGGAGCTGCTGGCGCTGGCCGTCGGTGCTGCTCGGGTTGATCTTGTTGACCCAGTAGTCGTTGTACTGCATCTGAGCGACCGCCGTCCGGAGGTCCAGGGCCGACGCGGCGCCGGTGCTGTTGTCCGGGGTGTCATAGACGAGGAAGCCCGCCTGGGTGGCCGACTCGGGCCAGGGGTTCCAGCGCTCGGTCCGGGCCACGCCGTCCCAGCACCCGCGCGACGGTCCCCAGGCGTAGGTGAGCGTGTCCACGCCGGCGGTCGCGGCGAGCTTGACCTGGAAGCGCTCCGTCCCGGTGAACTCGACGTGGAAACCGGAGCCTCCCGGCCAGGGCTCGTACGGCGCACCGGTGATCGCCGCCGTGGAGAGCGTACCGTGCCCGCCCTTCGGGAAGACGACCGTCACGCCGATCGTCGAGTCGGTGACCTCGGTCGAAGCACCGCTGTTGACCGTGACCACGCGCGGCGGCCCGTAGGTGAAGAGCGACGGGACCTTCTGGGCCGGCACGTAGACGGGGTCGGAGGTGAGGTTGTCGATGACCGAGGCATAGGCGAAGAACCGCCCGCTGGTGGTCGTCGTGCGCAGCACGGCGTAGCCGTCCTGCACGGGCGACGAGGTCACCCGCTCGAAGACCTTGTCGAGCTGCTGGTAGTCGAGGGGCCGAAGGGACACCGGCACCTGTCCGAGACGGGTGCCGTCGGCCTTGAAGAGCTCGACGGTGACGTCGAGCGGGCTCGAGGTCGCGTTGACGATCCCGAGGTTGGCCCGGGAGCCTCCCAGCGCGGGGTTCGGCTGGTGCGAGAGCTGGATGATGCGTCCCTGCTCGCCGGCGCCTATCGCCTCGGCGTCGGGCCAGGCGGGCACGAGCTGGCCGTAGCTCCCGCCAGGCTGGTCGTTGTACGTGCGCGAGGTGATCACCGCCGGGCCGGTCGACGTGAGGCGCAGCGCGGCCTTGCCGGTGAACGAGAACCGCTGCGAGACGATGTCGCCGAGGCGCACCGCCTGGCCCGCCGACAGGGTGACGGAGGAGGTCGCGGCCGCCGAGTTGTCGGTGGCGTGCTTGAGGAGCTCGACCGCGCAGGCGAGCTGCCCGGCGCCGGGGTTGTGGAGCTCGACGTCGGTGCGCCAGTTGGTGCCGCCGGAACCTCCGATATGGGCTGACGTTCCGACCCAGAAAACCTGGGCGGTGGCCGCCGACGGTGAGGGCACGGCCTGCCATCCATCGACGGGCCCTGTTCCGGCAGCAGCCGCCGACACCGTGCCCTCGTCTCCAGAAGCCCGTGAAGCGTCCCGTGGCGCGAGCACGATCCCGTACCAGCGGCCAGTGAAGCTGCAACCGTTGTCGGCCTCGTTGCTCTCGGCGACGGCGTTGTCGGGGTCCGCGCGCACCTCGACCGCGTGGACGCCATCCTCGGGCACGGTGATCTGCGCGGGCACGAACGAGACGTAGCGGCCGGCCTGCAGGCCCTGTGGGTTGTCCCACCCGAGAGTGAGGTTGCGGGTCCCGTCCAGGTAGATGCCGAATGAGACGGGGCCGGTCAGCGTGGCGGTACCGAGGTTCGCCACCGACCAGTACACATAGGTGGTGGTCCCCGCCCACAGCAGCTCCCACGCGGGCGGGTCGACCTCCCGCGAGTTGCAGACCACGCAGTTGGGCCACGTCTGGGGCTTGTAGACGACCAGATTCGGCTTGCCGGCAGGAGGTGTCGGCGTGGGCGTCGGGGTCGGCGGGACGGCGCCACCGACCACACGGGCGGCCGGGATGCAGATCGGGTCGGAGGTGCGGTTGTCGATCACCGAGGCGAAGGCGAAGAACCGCCCGCCGGGCGTCGAGGTGCGGACGATCGCGAACCCGTCCGCCACCGCCGTGGTGGTGACGCGCTCGAAGATCTTGTCCACCTGCTGATAGTCATATGGCCGCAACGTGAGGGGCACGGTGCCCAGGCTGGTGCGGTCGGCGCGGTACAGGGCGATCGACACGACGACGGTGGAGCCTGTCGCATTCACCACCCCGAGGTTGGTGCGGAACCCGCCGGCCGTCGCTACCGGCTGGTGGGAGAGCTGGATGAGGCGACCGTCCTCTCCGAACGCGATCGCCTGGCCGTCGGCGAGCGCTGGCACGAGCTGTCCGAAGGCGCCGGCCGCGCCGAGGTCGTTGTAGGTACGGGAAGTGACCATGACCGACCCGGCCGTGACGGTGATGCGAAGCGCTGCCTTGCCAGTGAACGCGAAGCGATCGAGCACCACGTCCGGGTAGCGCACGGACCGGCCAGGGGCGAGCGAGAACGACCGCGTCGCCGGGCTCGAGTTGTCGGTACCGTGCTTGAGCAGTGCGATGGTGTACGAGGCCTGCGTCCCTCCGGGGTTGTGGACCTCGAGGTCGGTGCGCCAGCTCGTCCCCGCGCTGCCCGGTGCGTGTGCGCTGGTCGGAATGCACGTGACAGCGGCACCGGTCTGCAGGACTACGGAGCGTGCCTGTGTGGTGCTTCCTGCCTGAGCGGCACCGTGAGCACGCCCGGCCTGGATTGATGCACCCACACCGCCGAGCGACAGAAGGCCGACAGCGAGCCCAGCGAGCCGGAGCAGACCAGGCCAGGGTGTGTGAGATCGAAGGCGTACGTGCGTGCGGGTCGTCATGCCACCCCCTCGATACCATGCGACCAGGAAACGGTCGCACGGGAGGGCAATTGCGTCAACGTGTGGCCCTATCCAGTATCGCATTGCCGAATGGCGTCATCATTCCCTTCGCCAGGGGTGAGCCAGCGGGAGGCCGATTCGACAGGGCTGGCGGTCTCGCTGCAGGCGACGATGAACGCCGTGATTGTGTCGGCGAGGTCCTGGTGGGACTCAAAGGCCCAGGAAGTGAGGATGTGTCACGTCCATGGGCACTGACATGACTCCGAGACGAGGGCCATTCGCGTCATCCCTGCGCTGGAAACATGCCGTCGATGGCGATCCACCAGACCGCAATCAGCCATGAGCTCTGCTCAAGATGCACCACAGCCACCTGCATGGTTCGGCGGGATCGAGGGTCCCCATCGACCGTCGACGGTCAGTCCGCGGACCACCCCAATCGCCGCAGCTCGGCGCGGGTCCTCGCCACGTCGTCGGTCAGCAGGGCGTCGACCTGCAGGGTCGAGTACCAGTCGAGGCGGGCCTCGGGCGAGGGGTCGAGCGGGCATACCCAGAGGTTCCGCGCCCGGGCCTCGGCCATGTAGGCTGGGTTCTCGGCCATCGCCTGGGGGACCGTCCCGATGCCGTTCCCGGCAAACCAGGGGTGCGGCTGGTGCTCGTCGATGCGGGAGATCCAGACCCGGGGCTCGGCCCGGCGCGCCGCCCACAGCAGCTCCTCCTGGAACGAGAGCAGCATGACCGTGCCAGCCTCGACGCGCTGACCGATCTGGCGCACTAGTCGCGCCGCGATCTCTGGCTCCGCGAGCCTGGGGTCTTTCAGCTCGAGGGCGAGACCGCGGTCGGGCGGGACGATGGCCAGCAGCTCGTCGAGCGTGGGGACCGGTCCGGCCCCTTCCCAGGTGGCGTACTCGGAGCGGAGGACCGTTGCCTCCTTCACCTGGGCGAGGGTCAGCTCGCCGACGGCCCCCTGGCGATCCGTGACGCGGTCCAGGGTGCGGTCGTGATGGCACACGAGCACGCCGTCCGCCGTGAGCCAGAGGTCGGTCTCGAGGATGTCCGCGCCCTCGTCGAGCGCGCGCGCGAACCCGACAAGGGTGTTCTCGGGAAAGGCCGTCGGGATGCCGCGGTGGGCGATCAGCCGCGGCCGCCACCCGCCAGAGACGCCAGGCTGGCCAGCCACGCCATCCCGGGCCCTCACAAGGCCCCCGAGACATGGCCGATCGACAGCCCCTCGACCAGCGCCGAGGCCGGCCGGCCAAGGGCGTAGGCCACCGCCTCGGCGACCTCGGCGGGCGGCAGCATGCGGTCCCGCGACCACTCGCCCTGGACGCCGTCCCAGAGCGTGCTATCGGTGGCGGCAGGGTAGATGTTGATGACGCGGATCCCGCGCGGCCGCAGCTCCTCGCGCAGGCATTGGGAGAACCCTTCGAGGGCGAACTTGGCAGCGCAGTACGCCCCCCAACCCGGAAACCCGCGCCTGGCGGCGACCGACAGCACGTGGACGATGCTGCTCCCCGCCGACAGGCTCGGCAACAGGTCGCGGGAGAGGAGGAACGGCGCGGTCAGCATGATGTCCAGGCTGCGACGCCACTCCCCGAGGGTGATCTTCTCCACCGGCTTGACGACGCCGATTCCCGCGTTGTGGATCAGCGCCGCCAGCGGGCCCTCGTTGCCGGCCGTGACCAGTGTCGCGATCCCCTCCGACGCCCGGAGGTCCGCCACCACGACTCGGGCGGCGGCACCTCGCGACCCGACCTGCACAGCGACCTTGGCCAGTGCCCCGGCATCACGCCCGTGCAGGATGAGCTCCCGCCCGGGTCCGGCGAGGCCCAGTGCGATCGCCTCCCCGATGCCGCGGCTCGCTCCCGTGATCAACATGCGCTCCATCAACCCCTCCCCTTGTCCGCCCGCAGGGTGAACCGGTTGTTTTCCGTCTCGAAGATCCGCAGCCTCACCAGCCGCTCGTCCAGCGCCTCCGCCAGGAGCGGCCACAGCACCAGGGCGATGTTCTCGCCGGTTGAGGGCCGGTCCCGGAAAGCCTCCACCTCGTGGTCGAGGTGCCGGTGGTCCAGCCTCGCCAGCACCTGCTCGAGCCCGGCCGCAAACCGGTCGAGCGCGAAGACCGTGCCAGTGCGCTCGTCGATGGGCGAGGCCAGGGTCGCCTGCACGGTGTACCGGTGGCCGTGGCCGTTGGGGTTGGAGCACTTGCCGTAGGCCCGCTGGTTCTCCTCGTCGGAGAGCGTCCGCACCCTCAGGCAGTGGGCCGCCGAGAAGCTGCGCTCGAGCCCGAGGTAGCCACGGTGCCCATCGTACTCGGCGAAGAAGTGGGGCATCTCGTAGAGCCTCACGCGCGCCACCGGCAGGCCCGGCCGCAGGAAGTCGAAGACGAAGCGCGCGATGTTCTCGGTGGTGACCGGCTGGCGTGCGAGGGCCGCGACCTCCTGGTTGAGATTGCGGTGGTCCAGCATCCGGAAGAGCTCTCCCAACTGGTCGGCCACCCTCCAGTGCGAGGCGATCAGCCCGGTCGCGGCGTCCACCGGGCCGGCCAGGGTCACCCTCAGGCGGTAGCCGTGACCGTGCCCCAGAGGCGATGCGGCCCGCCCGAAGAGCGCCTCGTTCTCGGCCTCGGACAGGTGCGGCGAGCGGGTGACGCGGGCGGCCGAGAAGTCGATCCACCACTCGCGCTCGGTGCGGCCG
>DAONEV010000135.1:0-10420 GCA_035403265.1 Thermoanaerobaculaceae bacterium
GACCGTGTCGCCGACCTTGGCATCCTTGAGCGCCCTTGCTTCCCTCGCACCAATGAGGGTGCCATTCGTTTCCATGCGCACTCCCAGGCCTAAGGCCGGGAGGTCGCAGAGGATCTCGAGGATATCGGGGTGCAGGAACGGCTCGCCTCCGGTGAGCTTGACGCTGCTCAGACCCAACGCCCTGGCTTCCTCGAAAATGGGTTTCAGCTCTCGCCAGGGAAGATGTAGTGTCGACCGCTGACTCTCCGTGACGGGATCGATCCAGCAGTGACGGCAACGGAGGTTACAGCTGCCCGTGACGTAGAAGTAGATCGTGTGGAGGGGAGGGACGGGGCGTCGCTCAGTTGCCATGCTTGGACGCCTCCAGGAAGCGGCGATAGCAGTCATTGAGGTTGGCTCGGTTGACGTCGCCGAATTGCTCGTAGGCGAGGCCGGGGCAGGATCCGTTGCAAAGGTCGGTCCAGTCGCAGCCCTGGCACTCTGGCAGGTCGCTCATGGCGATGGAGTGGCGGGAGCGCATTCTTTTTAGAGTGGGGTCGTCCTTCCAAATCGTCTGGATGGCGTCCTGGTCGACATGACCCAGGACGACTGTGGCGAGAATGGGGCAGGGTGTGATGCTGCCGTCGTGGTTGATGGCGAGCTTGTTGAAGATGCAACCGCAAGCGGTGAGGGTGCCGGTGCGGCGGAGTGCGATTGGCTCGCCCGTGGCTCGGGCACGCTCCATCTCGGCGTGAAAGCGGGCCTTGGCGAGGGGGCCAGCGGAGGCTGTGACGCGACCGTTGTACTTCTCTGCAAGTCGCTGCAGGGAGTTCATGGCTTCTACCTGTTGCTGGTGGGAGAGGGTGATATCGCCCCGGTTGGAGCACCCGGCGCCCATTGGCATGGCGTCGTTGGTTGAAAAGGATGGCAGCCCGAGATCCTCCAAGAGCAGCTTGGCGGCCGCATCAAGATCTTCGACGTTGTACCTGTTGACGGTCAATCGGACCGTGACCGGCAGACCGGCGGACATGAGCAGGCGGAGGCCGCGCAGCGCTCGCCCGAAGGAGCCCTTGCCGCGGCTTGCGTCGTGGACCTCGGCGCAAGAACCGTCGATGGACACCTGGATGCTGTTCAAACGGCGGCGGCGCGAAGGCTCACACAGCTTGGCGACAGTGTCCTCTCGAATCAATGTGCCGTTGGACAGAATCGAGTAACGTAGGCCGTTTGCGACGACTGAATCAACCAGATCCCAGAGGTCGGGTCGGACGAACACTTCGCCGCCGCTCAGGCAGACCTTCTGTGTCGGTAGCTTCCCGAGGGCCTCGAAAAAGCGTCGCCATCCCTCGGTCGGAAGGTCGCTCCGGCCGACCATCTCGTTAGCGTAGAAGCAGTACGAGCAGGAGAGGTTGCACTTGCCAGTGAGCGAGACGTCCCACTCGTTGGGACCGTCGCTGACGTCCGAACAGGGCCAGACCGGGCGCGCGGTCACTCCTGCGCCCTCGAGTCGCCGCGCCAGGCCTTCGGCGCCCAGGGTGGCGATCAGCTCCCCGACGTCCGGGAGCGCGTCCTCGAGCGTGCACCCCTCGAACTCGCTCACCAGCTCCCGGGCCGCGTCACCGACGGTGTGGGCGCCGTCCAGCAACTGCCAGACGAACGACGCGGTCTCGTTCAAGTACCGGATGAGCCCGGAGTCGGGCGCGTAGAGCTGGTAGCCGACGGCTCCGGTCGTGAAGGTGCGAACGCTGTCCTGCCGCACCCAACGTGAATCTGCGTCAACCTTTTCCACTCGACCTCCCCCCGCTGCCGCCGGACAGATCGCAATGCTCGCACACTTGCGCCTAATGGAGCAAGCCCGGGGGGTGCAAAGGAGGCTATCACAACCCGTCGGGAGCGCCACAAGACAGCCAGCCCTTTCGCAGGGAGCATGGTCCCCGTACAATCGCCGGCGGATGAGGACGGAAAAGAAGAAGGACCGCAGCCTCAAGGGACGGATCAAGGGCGCGCTGCGCCTGGGGCAGGCGCTTGCCCTGGTGTGGAAGTGCGCGCCCAGCCTGACGATCGCCAACATCGTCCTGATGTGGGTGCAGGGGCTGCTGCCGCTGGCACAGCTCTATCTCATGAAGCTGATCGTCGACTCGGTGACGGCCGGGTTCACGGGAGCGGACAAGCAGGGGGCGCTGCAGCACGTGGGACTCTACGTCGGGCTGACCGCGATCATCGCTCTCGCGACGATCGGGCTGCGGTCGGTCTCGACTCTGGTGAGCGAGGCGCAGTCGTTCTACGTCACCGACTACGTCTCGGACTACCTGCACGGCCGTTCGGTGGCGATCGACCTGGAGTATTTCGAGAACCCCACCTACTACGACATGATGCAGCGGGCGCAGCAGGAAGCCATGTCGAGACCGCTCAAGATCGTCAACGGCTTGGCGGGGCTGGGCCAGAGCATCATCTCGCTGGTCGCCCTTGGAGGCTTGCTGGTCACACTCCACTGGGGGGTGGCGATCGTCGTCGTGGTGGCGGCCATCCCGGGGGTCATGGTGCGGCTCCGGTACTCCGGGAAGATGTATGAGTGGCAGCGCCAGAAGACCCAGACCGAGCGGCGGTCCTGGTACCACCACTGGATGCTCACGGACGGCTCCTATGCCAAGGAGGTGCGGCTCTTCTCCCTGGGACAGACGCTGCGGGACCGCTTCCGGACCATCCGCCGGCAGCTCCGCTTCGAGCGGCTGCGCCTCATGAAGAGCCAGCTTCGCGCCGATCTGGGTGTGCAGGCCGCGACCTCGCTCGCGGTCTGGGTCACCTATGGTTTCATCGCGGCACGGACCATCAGCGGGACCATCACTCTGGGCGACTTGGTCATGTACTTCCAGGCGTTCCAGCGCGGCCTGGGTGCGCTACAGGGGGTGCTGGGGTCGCTGGCCGGCCTGTACGAGGACAACCTGTTCCTCACCAACCTACAGGAGTTCATGAACCTGCGACCGAAGGTCTCCGAGCCGGCCCGGCCGCGACCGGTGCCGAGCCCCATCCGTGCCGGGTTCGTCCTCGAGAACGTCTCGTTCCAGTACGCGGCCGGAAGCCAGCCGGCGGTGCAGGACGTCAGCTTCCGCTTGGAGGCCGGGGAGGTGCTCGTTCTTGTTGGCCAGAACGGGTCGGGCAAGACCACGCTCGCCAAGCTGCTGTGCCGGCTCTACGACCCGACGGTCGGCCGCGTCACCCTCGATGGGATCGACCTGCGGGAGTTCTCCACCAATGACTTGCGGCGCCAGATCGCGGTGATCTTCCAGGACTTCGCGCGCTACCAGGTGTCGGCCCGGGAGAACATCTGGCTTGGCAACTGCGAGCTGCCGGCCCTCGACCCCCGTATCGAGCGGGCCGCCGCCGAGTCCGGGGCCGACAGCATCATCGCCGGATTGCCACGCGGGTACGACTCGGTGCTCGGCACCTGGTTCGAGGATGGCCGTGACCTCTCCCTCGGCGAGTGGCAGAAGGTCGCCCTGGGGAGGGCGTTCCTGCGCGAGTCGCAGATCGTCATCCTGGACGAGCCGACGGCCGCCCTCGACCCGATGGCCGAGCACCAGATTGTGGACACGCTCGGGAAACTGATTGCCGGCCGCACCGCGGTGATCATCAGCCACCGGCTCTCGGCGGTGCGGCTCGCGCATCGCATCGCGGTGCTGGAGGGGGGGCGGCTGATCGAGCATGGCACCCCGTTCGAGCTGCAGGCGCGAGGCGGGCGCTACGCCGAGATGATGCGTCTGCAGCGCGACGCGCTCGCCCCGCGCGAGCGCTGACCTCCCTGTCTCCATGACTTTGCACTGGAAACAAGGTGCCCAGCCGTCCCAGGTGGAAGATCCTCATCGCGATGGGTGCGGGGTAGACTTGCGCGGGAGGCGACTGGTGAGTGAGCGGCCGGGCAAGGCGGTGGTGCTGGTTGTGGATGATGCCGCCGACACCGTGGAGGTGCTGAGGCGGAACCTGCAGGGGCGCGGCCTGGAGGTGCTCACGGCGAGCAGTGTCGGCCCGGCGGTCGGCGCGCTCGGGCAGCACAAGGTGGACCTCGTCATCACCGACATGCGCATGCCTGGGGAGAGCGGCCTGGCTCTCATCCGGCATGTGAGCGAGAATCTGCCCGACACCGAGGTGCTGGTCATCACGGGCTACGCGACGGTCGAGGGGGCGGTCGAGGCCCTCAAGGCCGGGGCAGAGAACTACCTTGCCAAGCCGTTCACGGATTCGGAGCTGTTTGCCGCAGTTGACGCCGCGTTCGCCAAGCTCGGGGTGCGGAGGGCTGTGCGCGAGGCGGAGACCAGAGCGGCGCGGGCCCGCTGGGGGCTGGTGGGTGAGTGCGAGGCCCTGCGCGCCGTGGCGCGCTCCCTCGACCGCTGCTCGAGGACCTCGCAGCCGGTTCTCGTGAGCGGTGAGAGCGGAACGGGTCGGCGCCATGTCGCGCGCGCGCTGCACCGGGCGGCCGGGCATGGAGCGGGCCCATTCGTGGAGCTCGATGGCGGCGTCGCCACGCCTGAGGAGTTGCGGCGGGAGCTGGGCAGCGACGGCCGGCTGACCGGCGGGCGGACGCTGGGTGAGGACGCGACGCTGTACATCTCGAACCTCACCGACGTGCCGATCTCGTTGCAGGGGCACGTGCTTGACGCTCTCGAGGGTGCGGGAGCAGCCGAGGGACAGCGACCTCGGACCCGTCTCGTCGTTTCGACCCCTCTTCCCGTCGCGGGCGCGGCGTCGGCTGGCCTCCTCCATCCCTCGCTGCAGGGCCGGGTGGTCGCCCTGCCGCCCTTGCGGGAGCGCGGCGATGACGTGATCCTCCTGGCCCAGCACTTTCTGGGCGAGGCGGTCGCGCGAGTCCGCAGGGTCGTCCCGGTGCTTGACGAGGCCGCCCTGCGTGCCTTGTCTTCCCATGACTGGCCGGGGAACGTCCGCGAGCTGCGCGATCTCATGCTGACCCTGTCGCTTGGCGGAATCGAGCGCGTCGGCATCTCGGACCTGCCCTCCGCCATGCGATTCAGGGCGCGCGGAGAGCCGGCGGCGAGTCGATCTCTCGCCGAGGTCGAGTGGGACCACCTCCAGGCAGTCATGGCCGAGGTCGGGGGCAACAAGTCCAGGGCCGCGGAGATCCTCGGCATCGACCGCAAGACGCTGCGTGAAAAGCTCCGCCGCAAGATGGCGGATTGACGGGGCAGATGTCCCCACCAGCTCGGGGAGTCTTGCCCCGAGCTGGGGTACAATCCCGCTCCGGAGGCGTTCTGGACACGAAGACCTTCCCATCCCTGCCGGCTTGGTCGTCAGTCGGTGGCCGTGGCCGGACAAGGACCTGCTTTGGCCGGGTGCGCTTTCACCGGTGGCAAGCCCGTTCTCGCCGCAGGAACGCAGCCTCCGAGCCTTTCCTTGACGGTGCTCGCGGCCGGCATGTATGGTGCCTCCAGCACGAGCCGCCATCGGTCGAGAGCACATCCCATCCTCATCGCTTCCCGACGCGGCGTGCGGAAACGGGGCTTGTGAGATGACCGAGGAGCTGCGGCGTCCGCGTTACGAGCTGGTCGATGTCAAGCCGGGCTTCGTGATCATCGAGAAGGAGATGTACACGCAGGCGGCGCGCGCCTACTTCTCGTCCGAGCCATCACCTCCCAAGGAGCCCTATCGCGAGGGCAGCCAGGTGTGGGGGTTCTGGGAGACGGCGCAGGCGCTGCGCTTCGCGGTGAAGGACACGGCCACCGGCGAGGTGACGCGCTTCGACGAGCTGCTGGGCCTGATGTTCTACGGCGCCTGTGACCCATCGAGCGACCTCTACCAGATCGGTGACCTCGCCCAGGACAACAAGATCTCCATCTACGTGGCGATCACCTACGAGGCGCCGGACGGCTCCCGGGTCAACATCCCGATGGACAAGATCCGTCTCCTCAACCGGTTGTACAACGAGCGGATCCGAAGCGCCAACAAGAAGATCCTGATCCTGCCCGATCTCTTCGGGCTGTACCGGGAGCTCACCTACGGACAGATCATGCTGGACTTCGGGCTCACCGCCATGGATGGCCCGGCTCCGGCTGGCCAGCAAGGAGAGGGCGCATGAAGCTGCAGGAAATTGCCGACAAGCTCGAGTTGAGCGGCCTGACACCGGTCTTCGACAAGGACGTCACCGGGGTCTACATCTCCGACATGGTGTCGGACATCATCGCCAACGCCAAGGCCGGCAACCTGCTGGTGACCGTGCAGGTCCACGCCAACGCCCTGGCGGCGGCCAACCTCGTGGATGTCACGGCCATCGTCCTCGCGCAGGGCAAGCAGCCGGCCGAGGATGTCCTGCGCATGGCAGCCAAGCACGAGATCGCGATCTTCACCACTGCCCTCAACCGCTGGCAGGTGGCGACCAAGCTGTACGAGATCGGCCTGCGCTGAACCGGTCGACGACGGGGAGCGTCGGTGCGCCTGCGTGAGCTCCAGGAGGTGGTGCAAGCCGAGCTGCTCTGTGGCGTCGGTGCGCTCGACGAGAGCGTGCGCACCTGTTTCGCGGCTGACCTCATGAGTGACGTGCTGGCGTTCTCGGGCTCCGATGCGCTCCTGGTCACCGGCCTTGCCACCGTGCAGTCGGTCCACGCCGCGGACGTCGCGGACTGCCTGGGAATCCTGCTGGTGAGCGGCAAACGGCCTTCACCCGACGCCCTGCACCTCGGCCAGAGCAAGCACATGCTCATCCTTTCGACGGCGATGTCGATGTTCGAGACCTGCGGCGTGCTGTCCCGGCACGGTCTCCTGCCCTCGCACAAGGAGAGGGGATAGTGACGTCCTCGGCGCCAAGTCCGGGAAGTTCCATCGGTGCGGACGTTTCTTGCGAGCAGAAGGTGGGCGTCGCGCTCCGCGCGGCGCCTCGGGCCGGCGCCCTGCGGGCCCGGACGCGCGGTCCGGAAGACCGCGCCCACCTCAATAGCGGTGACTTCGTGACCGAGCTTGTGAAGCTGGTCACGAGGACCGGTGCTCTGTCATACTGCAGACCGCCGGTGACGCCCCCCGACCGGTTGGCCCCCCCGCTGGAGGCGACCTCGTGAGTGAGGACATTCTCTTTCGGCAGACCTTTGCCATCCGTGGCGGCGACTTCGAGCGAGGTGGCGATGCGGCGTCCGCGATCAAGGTGATCCTCAAGCAGCTCGGCTTCCCGAACGATGTCGTGCGGCGTCTTTCGATCGCCAACTTCGAGGCCGAGATGAACGTCATCATGTACGCCCGGGAGGCGGAGCTGGAGATCTGCGTCCTGCCCGACGCCGTGCGCATCGTGCTGGCCGACCGTGGACAGGGCATTCCGGACATCGAGTGGGCGATGCAGGAAGGGAACTCGACTGCCACGCCGGAGATGCGGGCACGCGGTTTCGGCGCCGGTCTGGGGTTGCCCAACATCCGGCGCAACAGCGACGAGTTCGAGGTCACGTCGACGGTCGGGGTCGGCACGACCCTGCGCTACACCGTCTTCGCCGGGCCCAGGGCCCAGGTCTAGGTCGGCATGGGCGAGACTTTCCACACCATCGTCACGGATCCCGCCCGCTGCAATGGCTGCGTGGCCTGCATGCGGGCCTGCCCGACCGATGCAATCCGCACCCGCAGCGGGCTGGCCGAGGTCAGGGGCCTGGCCTGCATCGACTGTGGCGCATGCGTCGAGGCGTGCCCGCGGGATGCCTTGCGGGCCGTCACCTCGACCCCCGCCGACCTGGCGCGCTTCAAGGTGAAAGTGGCGATCCCGTCGCTGGCCCTCTACGGGCAGTTCGGTCCTGACGTGCGGCCGGGTCAGGTTCTGCACGCTCTCAAGCAGGTTGGTTTCGATCGTGCCTACGACGTCTCCTGGATGTGCGAGATGGTCGGCTCGGCGACCGACGCCTACCTCTCCGAGTGTCAGGGTCCGTGGCCCAAGATCTCCACGACCTGTCCGGCGATCGTTCGGCTCATCCAGATCCGCTATCCGGAGCTGCTCTCGCACCTGCTGCCCATCGAGACGCCCCGCGAGCTGGCTGCCAAGCTGCACCGCCGCCGGCTCGCCTCCGAGCTCGGCCTGCACCCGGGTGAGATCGGCATTTTCTTCATCACCCAGTGTGCCGCGATCATGAACTCGATCGTCGCGCCGGTCGGGCTGGACCGCTCGTACATGGACGGCGCGATCGCCATCTCCGAGCTCTACGGGCCATTGCGGAAGGCGCTCAAGGAGCATCCGGGGTCGGAGTTTGACGACGCCGTGAGTGCGCGTGGGTTGGGCTGGGCGATGGGGGCCGGCGAGGTTTCCTCCCTGCGCAACTCGGCGACCATCCGGATCCGGGGCGTCGGCGAGGTTCTCGAGGTGTTCGACCGGCTCGAGTCAGGCACCTTCCAGGGTATCGACTTCATCGAGGCATACACCTGCTCGGGCGGTTGTCTGGGCGGGCACCTCACGATCACACCGCGCCATGTCGCCCAGCGATCCCTGGAGCGGATCGCCCGCCGCTTGGGCGAGGGCCAGCAGGTCAAGGAGGAGAAGGTCCGCTCGCTGTTGCGGGAGCACTTCTTCGATCTGCACGACGAGATCGACGCCCGTCCCGTGCAGCCGCTGGCGGGGAACCTCCGCCAGGCCATCGCCGTCAAGCAGGAGAAGGATGCCATGCTGCAGGCGCTGCCCGGCAAGGACTGCGGCGCGTGCGGGGCTCCGGACTGTGCCGCATTCGTCGACGACATCGCACGGGGAGAAGCGACGTTCAACCAGTGCGTCTTCGTGCGCCTCCGGGAGCTCGAAGAGGAGTCGCCGGCGGACCAGGGAGGAGAGACATGACCAAGAAGATGCTGCTCATGAGGCTGGAGTGCCCGCAGTGCCACGAGCTGCTGACCGAGGGCAACGAGGTGGTGTTGGACGCCTACGTCGAGGCCACCCACCAGGATGGTCAGGTGGCGCTTTCGGCAGTGTTCGGGGACTACTCGCTGCGTACCGATCTCGAGATCCCCGACGGGGCGGTTGCCTCATTCCGGTGCCCGCGCTGCGACGCCAGCCTGATGGTGACGGCGCACTGCAAGCTGTGCGGGGCGGCGATGGCCTCTCTCAACATCGAGGAGACCGGCTACCTGGAGTTCTGCGCCCGCCGCGGTTGCAAGGCACACTCCATCGGCGGCACCGGCGACATCGACGAGATGATGAACCTCATGAACCGCATGATGGGCACCCCTTACGACTGAGGGTGCCCGCGGCTGGCGGTAGCTTTCTCGACGAACTGGACCATTTCGGCCTTCTGGAGGGCCCAAAGCCGTGAGCGAACGACGCAAGTTTGACTTCCGCAAGCAGCACTTCGTGGGCGAGGAGGGCCGGCTGATCCCTCTCCTGCAGCGCGTGCAGGAGAAGGACGGTTTCCTGTCGCGGGAGCGCATCGAGGAGATCCACAAGCAGTCGGGGATCCCCCTGGCGCAGATCTACGGCGTGGCGACGTTTTACGCCCAGTTCCGCTTCACCCCCGTGGGCAAGAACCTGGTGCGGGTATGTCATGGCACGGCCTGCCACGTTTCCGGCGCCAACGAGATCACCAAGGCGATGGAGGACGAGCTGGGCATCGTCACCGGGGAGACCACGGCCGATGGGCTGTTCACCCTGGAGATGGTGTCGTGCCTGGGGTGCTGCTCCCTGGCGCCGGTGATCATGATCAACAACAGCACGCACGGGAACCTGACCGAGAAGGAGGTCAAGAAGGTCCTCAAGGCCTACAAGGCCGCCGGTCCAGGGGAGGTGCAGTGATGGAAGTCACGGTCGGTCTGGGCACGTGCGGCATCGCCGCCGGGGCGGAGCAAACCTACCGTTCGCTGGAGGCGAGGCTCGGCAATGGCGGGCCCGCCTTCAAGCTCAACAAGACCGGGTGTGTCGGCATGTGCTACCGCGAGCCCCTGGTCGAGATCCGGCACGACGACGGCAGCCGTTTCCAGTATGGCGGCGTCAGCGCCGACCGCGTCGAGCGGCTGGTGGCGGAGCACCTGGGTGAGGGGAAAGTCATCGAGGACTGGCTGGTGTGGTCCGACGACGGTCGCGGCTCCGAGCGCGCCTACTTCTCCAACCAGACCCGCATCGTGCTGCGCAACTGCGGCAGGATCAACCCCGAGGTCCTCGATGACTACCTGGCGGCCAGCGGCTACCAGGCGCTGCAGAAGGTCCTGGAGGCCGCCGATCCCGATGCTCTGATTGCCAGCATCACCGATTCCGGGTTGCGTGGCCGGGGCGGCGCCGGGTTCCTCACCGGCATGAAGTGGCGCTTCACGCGGCTCGCCGCGGGCAGCCGCAAGTTCGTCATCTGCAACGCCGACGAAGGCGATCCGGGTGCGTTCATGGACCGCTCGGTGCTCGAGTCCGACCCGCACTCGGTGCTGGAGGGCATGGCCATCGCGGCCTACGCCATCGGCGCCCGCGAGGGCTACATCTACGTCCGCGCCGAGTACCCCAAGG
>DAONEV010000136.1:0-10377 GCA_035403265.1 Thermoanaerobaculaceae bacterium
TGACGACCTCGCGCATCGGCCAGAGCGCGCGGCGCAACAGCAGGAGCTCGCGCTTGAGAGTGTGTACTTGCGCGATCACCGAGCTGGTGGGCCGCTCGAGGATGCTGTTCTCCAGCTCCTCCAGCCGGTCGCCGTAGTGCTCGAGGATCGGGAAACAGTGGTCCACGATGGCGTCGATCAGGGCGTAGGCGAGGAAGCTCGCATCATTCTGCCGGATCCGCGACCCCTTGCTCCGCAACCGCATCCGGATGGGCTCCCAGACATCGCCGGGCGCCTCCTGGAAGGTGAGAACGGTCTTGTGGCCCAGGAAGATCGACACCTGCTCGCTCTCCAGCCGGTCCGCGACGAGCTGCAGCATGCGCACGATGATGAACAGCCGCGCCTGATGCTCGGTGGCGGAATCGTAGGCGTCCACCTTGGGTCGCTGGGAGAGGTGCAGCACGTCCTCCACGGCCAGCGGGTGCAGGTCGTACTTGATGGCGAGCGCCTGCACCACCGTCAGGTCCGAAAGGCCGTCGACGTTGATCCAGCGCACCTGGGTCCACTCGGGCCGGTGCGCCGCCACGAAGGCGTCGACATCTGTCACGTCCTGAACCTGTGCCTGCTCGGAACAGTAGTCGATACAGGTGATGCCCACCTGGCCGCGGGTGCTGGGCATCCTGGCAAGGTCGTGCACGTCGAGGCCGGGGTGAGCGCCGGGCTCCCCCTTCTCGAACCGTGTAGGAAGCTCGAGGCCGGTCACCGTGATGGAGGCCGGGGTGTCCGGCTTGTGGCGCCGCCGCCAGCGCCGCCACCAGGACCTGCGATCGGGAGGTTCGCTCGACTGCGAATTGGGGGAACTGTCGGACATGGGCCTAGTCTATCCCGGTCGTCACCGTCCGTCTTCAACCCTTGACGGTCCATCCCTTGCGGGAGAGCAGCGTGCGCAGGGCCTGGCGATGGTCGCCCTGAATCTCGACGCTGGCCTCACCGGTGGTGCCACCGCTGCCGCAGGCACGCTTGAGGTCGGCGGCCAGGTCCTTCAGGAAAGCGGCGTTGCGCGGCAGCCCATCAATCACCGTGACGGTCTTGCCGCCGCGACCGGCCTTCTCGATGCGGAGCCGGGCCACGATCCTGGTTGGCACGGCCTCGTCGAGATGGGTCGAGCAGCGGCAGTCCCTGGCCGGCCAGCCACAACGCGGGCACAACGACCCCTTCTCGGTCGAGTACACGGACCTGGCTCGAGCCGTCCCAGCCATGGCGGCATCGTACCCCGACCCTGCCCCCTTGACATTCCCCGACGGGGAGCCGAGCTTACACACAGCAGTGGGCAGGGGCTCAGAGGCTGCAGTTCGAAGACGCCCGGCAGTAACACGGAGAGGTCGGGCGAGCAACACGAAGCAGGTAGTTGCAGCAGCTTCTCGCAGTGCAGCAATCCGTGAGCCCTGGCAGTAGCGGCACCGTTGTACGTAACGCGTAGTACGCAGCAAGCAGTCGGTAGTACGCAGTTCACGGCGCGGTACCCCTGCCCACTGGCCGACGCCGAATCTGGCCCGACGCGAGTCGGGCCTTTCCGTGTCCAGACCTCGCCCGTTCCGAGACTGTGGGCAGTTCAGGCGGCCCGCGGCCGCGCATCCCGCCACTCGACCGGGAACCGGAGCTCCGGCACCACCGCACGCCCGTGTTGCAGATCACGCGCAGTTCTTGACGGCGGCCGCCGGCTGGCGCACCATGCCAGGAGAAAGGAGACACTCAAGCATGTCCCCCCTCTTCGGTGGTTCAAAGTCCATGTTCGACACGGTCCTCCAGTTCTTCAAGGAAGACGACTGGCGGTTCGAGCAAATCGAAGGCAAGACCATCCTCAAGATGGGCTTCAAGGGCGAGGCCGGCTCCTGGCGCTGCTTCGCACAGGTCCGTGACGAGCAGCGGCAATTCGTCTTCTACTCGATTCTCGACAGCAACTGCCCCGAGGACAAGCGCCAGAAGATGGCCGAGTTCCTGACCCGCGCCAACTACGGCCTGATCACAGGCAACTTCGAGATGGACTTCTCCGACGGCGAGGTGCGGTTCAAGACCAGCATGGACGTCAAGGAGAACGAGGACAAGTTCAGCACCAGCATCATCAAGCGCCTCGTCTACATCAACGTCCTGATGACCGACAAGTACCTTCCGGGCATCATGGGCGTGATGTACGGCGTCCTTTCCCCCACCGAGGCGATCGCCAAGGTCGAGGGATAGTCCTCCGCTCTCCGGGGGACGGAGAACAGGGCAGTGAACGGCCGGCCGGTGGCCGGCCGATTCGTTCCTATGCGGAGGCCGTGTCGGTCCAGTTGATGCGGCCGGTGAGCTGCATGACCACGAACAGCGTCACAATCGCCCCGATCGTGACCGCCAGGCCGGTATAGCCCTCGAAGAAGAACGCCCAGGAGAAGCCCACCAGGTAAAGCAGTTGCGCGAGCGCGACCTCGACGAACGCGAACCGGGCGCCGACGACCAGCCGCATGTAGCTGAGGACGAGGAAGACCGAGACCGCGGAGGCGATCGCGAAGGCCGTCGACATCGAAACGTGGTCGACCAGATAGGCCATCAGCAGGTGGAACGAGAAGAACGCCGCGCCCAGGAAGAAGTAGTTCGCGGGATGGATGCGCACGCCCTTGAGGGTTGCGATGATGAAGACGAGGAAGAAGAAGAACCCGAGTGAGACCGGCGCGAAGAACGAGATCCGAGCCGCCATCGGGCCAGGGTTGAGCATCTTGGGAGTCTCGATGCCGATGCCGTTGCCGGTGATCAGGTCCCTGTACTGCCAGACCAGCTCCCAACCCTGGCCGCTTGTGGCCTTTGCGGTCGGTGACATCGTGTTGTCGGGAAAGTCGAACCCGTCGAAGTCGGTGTGCGCGACGAGGCGGAAGTCATGGACCTCGCCAATGCCGGCCCCGAGGGAGTAGACGAAGCGGTCGAGCCCCTGCGACAGGTAGCCGACCCGCAGGTGGTGGGTGCGGCCTGGTCCCGACGGGACCCGAGCCGTGACCCCGCTGGCGCCGTCTCTGGCGACGGTGGTGGGCGCCCCGTCAACCTCGAATATGAACTCGTCGTAGATGCCGTTGGCCGCAGGAAACTGGAAGGACAGCTCGACCGGCTCGGGACCCACGTTGGAGTTCTGGAAGGTGTAGTTCCCGGTGAAGCGGACGCGGTAGGTCGAGTACCAGAGCAACCCCTTTCGGCGCTGGTCCAGACGGAGGTCAAGCGCAACATCCGAGGCCACCAGCGCGACCGCCTTGACCTCCGTGCACTCCTGGGTCACCTCCTCGGTCCTCTTGCCGCCATCGAGCACCCGCTTCCGCGTCACCTGACGCTTGAGAGTGACCTGGGCGGTCGGCGAGACCTGATTGAGCGGGGTCCCCCAGAGCTGTCCCACCTGCCGGCGCAGGGTGGTATCCGCATCGTGGGTCCGAAAGCTCACGCTGGCCCCCAGTAGCATCCAGCCGCAGGTGGCGAGCAGGAAGACGGCGACGATTCCGGCAACAGTCTTGGCCATTCGATCCTCCCGGGCAGGCCGTCCCGGCCCGCCTCGCCACCCAGAGTCGGGGGCGATCGTGGAGCGAGTAGGGAGAGGGCGTGGGTTCTTCCGGGAGGAATCGAGGAGAGCCGCCCCCGTCGGTGTCGTATCGATCTCCGCAGGAGGGGCATCTCCGCCCCGACCTGGGCCGCCCCGCTTGACGCACCAGTCGCGACAGAAATGTCGCTCCAACGACTTCTCCGCCATCCTCCCTGTTCTTGAGGGGCATTCTTGCCTCGACCAGGATCTCTCCCCGGCCTCCGCTTGCGAGCCCTCGGCCAGCCGCGTACCCTCGTCACCATGAGCGAGGACCGCTACCCGCCGTACCTGAGCTTCCTGGGCCTGCCCCCGGAGGACAACCCGCAGGAGGACCCACGGGTCGTCGTCCTCCCCATCCCCTACGACCACACGACCTCCTACCAGGCCGGTGCCCGCCGGGGACCCCTGGCGATCCTGGAGGCGTCGGCGTACGTCGAGACCTACGACGACGAGCTGAACCGGGACACGGTGGCCGAGCTGGGCATCGCCACTCTCGCCCCGGTGTCGCCGGAAGCCGCCGGTCCGGCCGCGATGCAGGCCCGCATCGCTCGCGTCGCGCGGGAGACGTGGGCCACCGGGCGATTTGTCGTCGCACTGGGCGGCGAGCACTCGGTGACCCCGCCGCTGGTGCAGGTGGCACGCGCCCACCACCCAGACCTCGGCGTGCTGCAGCTCGACGCCCACGCCGACCTGCGGGCGGAGTACGAGGGCACACCCTCCAACCACGCCTGCGCCATGCACCAGCTCGTGATGGAAGGCGTTCCGCTCGCCCAGGTCGGCATCCGGTCGCTCACCGCCGAGGAGCGGCAGCTCATCCGCGACCGCGCCATCTGCACCGTGTTCGCGCCGGAGGCTGTGACCCGTCCGGTCGAGAGCTGGATCGGCCGCGTCCTCGACGCCCTGCCAGACGAGATCTACGTCACCGTCGACCTCGACGTCCTCGACCCCTCGATCATGCCCGCCACTGGCACGCCGGAGCCGGGCGGCCTCGACTGGTATCGCGCCCTCGCCCTGCTGCGCGCCGTCGCCGAGCGCAAGCGCATCGTCGGGTTCGACGTCGTGGAGCTGGCACCCCAGCCCGGCCACGTCGCCCCCGACTTCCTCGCCGCCAAGCTCGTCTACAAGCTCATTGGCTATAGCTTCTTCCTTCACTCCTGACCGCGACCGGGGCGCCCTCGACCCACTGGCCACGACCCACGGTCCACAGCTCCTGTGCTACCCTGCCCCGTCTACGCCGGGCAGGAAGCTCGTGCGTAGGGGGGTCCCTCATGAGCAAGACCATGGAGCACGAGTGGGAAGTCGAGCTGCCGGCCGGCACGCCGGAGCAACTGCTGGCCGCCCTGGCGGCGCGTGATCGCCTGTTTGGCCAGAGCGTCAGCCTGGAGCCCGAGGACGACGCCCAGAACACCGTCGAGGTGTGGTTCGGAGCCGCCGAGGCCCTGGAGGGTGACACCTTCCACCTGGCGGTGTACGCCGAGCTGAGCGGCGCCCAGCAGTACCTCGAGGCAGCACGCGACGCTCTCGAGGACATCGTCGGCGAGCAGCTCGAAGCCGCAGCTACCGAGGCCACCGAGGCCAAGCTCCTCGGCAGCCGCCCGGCCAAGGAGGTGGAGTTCAAGCCCGTGCCGGAAGACGACCAGCGGCCCCAGCTCATCATCCCCGAGTGGCTCGGGCCTCAGGGTGAGGAGGTCGAGATGCCCTGGGGGTTCCGCGCCTTCGACGCCGAAGGCCACCCCTGGCCGGACGACGAGATGATCACGGCTCACGACCGCCTGGTTGTCCTGCCAGTCGGCGACGAGCTGCGTCTCTACTCGCTGCCGCCGATCGAAGAGGACGACGAGGACTGAACCGGTGGTGCCCCTGTGCTTGAGCGCGGGGGCGCCTCGCAGCTATCCTGCAGCCACCGCGGAGGGGTGGCCGAGCGGTCTAAGGCAGCGGTCTTGAAAACCGCCGAGGCGCAAGCCTCCAGGAGTTCGAATCTCCTCCCCTCCGCCAATTTGCAAGCCAAACAGGAAGACCCAGAGTCCACCGGGCCAAGACCGGTTCAACCTCCCGTCCGAAAACGGGACCGAGCAAGGCGCGCCCACGTTGCCCGGGAACGGCCGGAGCACTCAAGCAGGGCTGAGCAACCACGTCCACGGGTGTTGGCGTTGTTTCCGGAAGATGGCAGCCCAGGGACATCCAGGGTGGGCGGGATACAGCAAGGTGACAACACGTGGGCATCGCGCTCCTCACACAGGCCCTGCGCAGGCGCGTCGTCGTCATCCATGCACCTCGAGACCCTCTCATCGCGCCCCGGATCGAAGAGTGTCAGGAGTGCGATACCTGTCACCCAACTGTCGCCCAAGTGACTACCATCAAGCGAGAGGGAACCGCCCGCAGCATCCTCCGCGTGGCCGGCCAACCGCCAAGGGCGCCTCCGGATGCTCAACGCGGGTGAAACCCGCTGTGTCAGCGAGTCGAGTACACATCGCACCACGTCCAGCGCAGTTGGCGCTCCTCCTGAAACTGCCACCACAGCGACGCCAGGAATCGTCGAAGTGGTGCCTGATCCAAGAGAAGTCAGAGGAGTGTGATACCAGGCACCTAACCGGGCACCTAACGGCCCTGCCCCATGCTCGCTGGGGTCTTTCGTCCCAGCCGCAACAACCCCAGGGACGACGGCGGCCTCGGCGCTGGCCGCCTCAAGGAACGTCGGATGAGCGCGAAGCCAGGTCGGTGGCCGGCGCTCAGCTTCACGGCTGTGGGACGGCGTCGCGTTCGACCTTGACCACGACGCTGTACTGCCCCGTGTTGCTGTACTCCCCCGTGAGGCTGCAGTCGTTGACGACGAAGTAGAGGAGGCCCGCTTTTCCGGAGAACGTCGTGTGGTCCCCCGTGGGCCAGCGCTCGCCGTCCACGTCAACCAGGAGGGCGGCGTGGGCCTCGGTCTCCACCGGATCTGCGCAGAAGTTCCAGTCGTCCGGCCAGGATTGCGGGTAGTCCGCCCGACCCCAGCCGCCGGGCCCGACACAGGAGGGGGCGGCCCCAGCGGAGAAGCACACCTTCCCTGCCACGCTGAGCGTCACCCGATCCCGGGGACCGAGCGTGTACCCGGAGTTGGTCGCTTCCTGATTGCCCTTGACCAGAACGACCTTCTGCTCGACCTTCGGCTTGCCCCCTGCGACCGCAGCCGGCGCGAGCACCACAAGTCCCAACAACGCCGCGAACAGCCGACCCGCGTTCCCGTTCTTCATGACTCCCTCCATTCCATCACCCGACGTCCCCCGGCGTCCTCCCCGGCGAGGCAAGGCGCGCCTGCCTCAGGTGGTGGACGCTTGATTTCCCTTGCGGCCATGACGTCTCTCCCATCTGTTCCGTTCCCGACCGGCAGGAAGTGACGGTTCGGCACCGACCTGGCCCTGTGCCAGCCAGGAAGCGGTCAACCGTCGTGACTGATCGATGCATCGTGGGTTCTCGTCCTCAAGACTAGGGCGGACGCTCCGCGCTGTCAATGTAACTCATTGAAGTTGTGCGCGTTTGATCGCCCCTGGAGAGCTTCCGCAGCGGGAGCACCCGGAGTGCCGGACCTGGGGCACCCGGAAGCATGGCACCCGAAAGGACCAGGGCCGCGGGGGTAGAATCGTTCAGGACACGCCGAACGACGCACGACCGAGCGGTGAGGACTCTGGCGTCAGGTCCGTCACGCTCGACACTTCTTGGAGCCCCATGAGAGCCAGGAATGGCGGGCCCGACACTCCATCTCGACCTCGGAACCCGGCCCGGGCGTGACAAACGAGCTAGAGAAAGGAAGATCCGATGATCAAACGACTGATACTGCTTGTGTTTTTCGCAACGGGTCTGCTCACGGCAGGGCTCGCACGGGCGTCGGGCGCCACCATCGAGACCCGGGACCTCGTCGTGAGCGATGCCACCGGCAAGCTGCCGAATGCTCAGTTGAAGCGCCTGGCCGAGCAGGCGCAAGCCATGATGGAGAGGATTCTGTCGTTCTGGTCTGCCGATCCCGGGACAGATCGGCTCGGCAAGATACGGGTGGTCTTCGACGTGCCACGGAGGGACGTCTACTCCTGCGTCTTCTATTGGGACAAGGAAGGCGGCAAGCGCGTACGCGTCGTCCAGGTCTTCGGTACCCAAGGAACGCCCCAGATGATGGCCCACAAACTGACGAGCGCCGTGTTTCCGCAGAAGGACAAGCTGATCCGGAACATCATGGGTATTCTCTCGGAGGCGAACGTCGGCAATCCGGCCACATTCCCCATGTGCGGCGTCAGCAGCGACGACTGGGTCCTGGCTCTCCTCCAGAAGGGCTCCTACATCCCGCTCAACGAGCTGGGACCGGACCACGAGTCATGGGGTATGAAGGACAACGGGGGTGGAAGGCTGTCGATTCTCGACAAGGCCAGACAGCACACAGCCTATGCCGAGGCCGGGTCGTTCGGCGCCTACCTGCTCCAGACCCATGGAGTCAGCAGGATCAAGCAACTCCAACGGCAGTCCCAGGACAGAAATCGCCCGTTCCAGGACGTGTTCGGGCTCGGGTTGCAGGAGCTCGAGGCAAGCTGGCTCACGACGCTCAAGGCGAAAGGACCGGCGCGGGAGGAGAGCGTCTCGGCGCTCGTGAAGCTGTTGGAACGAGATCCCGACACAGCCTGCGTGGCGGTGCAGAAAGCCAGCGTCAGGGAGCCGTGACGGGCATCTCCGGTGCCATTCGTCGCCTGGTACTCCACGAGGGCGGCGAGTCGTAACGCCCTCACCCAGCCGGAGCCGGACAGCAGCCTCGCGCCCGGCCTTCCATGGTCTGGGAGCTTCCCAAGCCTGTGGAGAGCGGCAGACCAGGACCACCACGACCGTGCCGGCGCCCGCGCTACGATGGACGCCGATGAGCGGTGCCGGCCAACCGCGTCAGCACGGGCTGCGGCGCGCCTCGTTGCCCGATGCGTTCACCTACGCGCTGTACGCGTGCTCCCCCTACCGCGGGTGCGGGCACGGCTGCCTGTACTGTGACGGACGCGCCGAGAAGTACTACGTCGAAGGTGACTTCGCCCGCGACATCGTGACGCGCCCGTGGCTGCCCGACGTGCTCGCCCGGGAGCTGACCACGCTGCGGGAGTGGGGGGCGCTGGCCCTGGGGTCCGGCGTGACCGACATCTACCAGCCGTGCGAACGCTCGGAGCTGTTGACGCGGCGCATCGTCGAGCTGGTGGCCGAGATGCCGGACCGCACCATGGCGGGGGGTGTCGCGCCGCTGCCGGTCGTGGTCCTCACCAAGTCGGCGCTCATTCTCCGGGACCTCGACCTGTGGACGCGGATCGACGCGCGCGCCGGCGTGCTCGTGCTCGTCTCCATCACGACCCTGGACGACGCGGTCCGTCGCGTCTTCGAGCCGGGTGCCTCGGCGGTCGGAGAGCGGCTCGAGATCCTGCGGACGTGCAGCGCCGCCGGCATCGCGACGGGCGCCCTCGCCATGCCGTTCCTCCCGGGGGTCACCGACGACTCCAGGTCGATCGGCGCACTCATCGAGACACTGGCCGGCCTCGGGACGGCTTTCGTCATGCCGGGCGGCCTTACCTTGCGCCCGGGCCGTCAGAAGGAGTGTGTCGAGCGCCTCCTCGCGGCCCACTACCCCGACCTCGTGACCCTCTATGCCAGGCTGTACGGAGAGAACCGCGCCTCGGGAAGCCCGGCATTTGCGTACCAGGCCCGGCTCGAGCGCGCGATCAGGTCGATCCGCCACCGCGTCGGCCTCCCGCGGCAGGTGCCACACCCGCTGCTCCGTCGCCTCCTGGCGCCGCACGACGAGCTCTGGGTGCTGTTCTCCCAGATGCGGGAGCTTTACGCCGAGCGGGGGGTCGACACCCGCCGGCTATGCGAGGCAAGCGACCGCTATGGCGGGTGGCTCAAGGGCATCAGGACGACGTTCCGCCGCCGCCGCACCCTCCCCGCGTCATGGCTCGGCGAGCGATTCCGGACGGCCCTCGAGACCGGCGAGCTGGCGCAGGTCCTCGCCAACGACAAGCTCGCACGCTTCACCGAGCGGGTCGCGCGCGACCACCTGGTGCTCGACCACGAGACGCTCGCCCTGCGGTGACGCCGCTCGCAACTGTCGCCACCGGTCTCCGGATGGCCCTGCCGCAGGAGTCGATCGGAGCCGCGTCCGGCACCTTCTGCACCCTCGTCACGGCCGACCGCGCCGGTCGAGGAAACAGCGCCGCGTCCTGATCCGCTTGCTTCCGCGAGGCCTCATGTCTCGGCAGAACAGGCCACGCCCCCGGAAGCGACCCCGTGACCAGGAGTATCAAGAGCGCCCGACCAGGCAACGATTGTCTCGCCACGCCGTCCCCGCCGCTGCTAGCTTGCCGTCCGATCTGACCGCGGTCTCCGGAGGAGGAACGCCATGACCCCCCGCCGCTCCCCTTGCATCGGCTTCACCCTCGCCTTCCTGCTGCTCCTCGTGGTCACGACACCGCCACGGCGACGATCACGGTCGTCGCGCAGTATCACCTCGGAGAGGCAGACCCCGGCGCCCTGGTGGGGAATGTCGCGGACGACCCCACCGTCGACTCTCGAGGTCTGCTCAACCTGCCGCGGTTCGGCGCTCCGGTCTACACCGCGGGCGGAAGTGTCAGTTCGCCGAGCCCACTCGCAGTTCACTTCGCCGGTAGCCCCGACCGTTTCGGAGCGTCGACCGTCCTCACGAGCGTGACCAACAACTTCGGGATCGAGGGATGGGTCAAGTCCGATGGCAACACGAGCGGCGTCGCGTTGCTCGCCTACAACGGGAGCAGTTGTTGCTCGGGGTTCGG
>DAONEV010000137.1:0-10302 GCA_035403265.1 Thermoanaerobaculaceae bacterium
TTCCTCGTCACCCAGCGAGATCCGCAGCAGGACGAGCCGGGACCAGGGGATGTCTTCGAGGTCGGCGTGGTTGCCTCGGTGCTCCAGCATGTCACCTTCCCAAACGGTACCATCAAGGTCGGGGTCGAGGGCATGGTGCGCGGCCGCTGGCAGCGCCTCAACTTCCGGGAAGGCGCCGGCTACGAGGCTGAGGTCGAGGTGCTTCGCGCCCCCGATGGAGCTGACCTCCACGTCAGCCGCTACCTGAGCTCGCTCACCAACCTCTTCCAGCAATACGCGAGGGTGTCCCAGCAGATCGGCGCCGACGCCGTGCTTGCCGAGCTGCAGACCGAGGATCCCGAGGCGTTTTCAGACGCCCTGGCGGCGGCACTGCCGATCCCGACTCCCGAAAAGCAGAAGCTCCTGGAGACCGTCAACCCCCTGGAACGCCTCCAACGCCTCAATGACCTCCTCGACGTCGAAATCGAGAAGCTCAACATCGATCGCCGTCTCAATGCCAAGGTCAAGAAGCAGATGGAGAAGGCTCAGCGGGAGTACTACCTCTCGGAGAAGATCAAGGCGATCAACGAGGAGCTGGGCCGAACCGACACCAAGGAGGAGCTCGAGGAGCTCGCCAAACGCATCGACTCCGCCGGCATGCCCACGGAGGCCCGGGAGAAGGCCATGGGCGAGCTGAAGCGCCTCGAGTCCATGGCGCCCATGTCCGCGGAGTCCACGGTCTCCCGCAACTACCTGGACTGGCTGCTGGCGGTGCCGTGGAAGAAGGCCACCAAGGAGCACCGGGACGTGACCCGCGCCGAGGAGGTCCTCAACGAGGACCACTATGGCCTCGAGAAGGTCAAGGAGCGGATCCTCGAGTTTCTCGCGGTGCGACAGCTTGTGCGTAAGCCCAAGGGCTCGATTCTCTGCTTCGTAGGTCCGCCTGGCGTCGGCAAGACCTCTCTCGCCAAGTCCATCGCCCGCGCCACCGGCCGCAAGTTCGTGCGGCTGTCGTTGGGCGGGGTGCGGGACGAGGCCGAGATCCGAGGCCACCGGCGCACCTACATCGGCGCCTTCCCTGGCCAGATCGTCCAGATGATGAAGAAGGCCGGAACCAACAACCCCGTCTTCCTGCTCGACGAGGTGGACAAGCTGGCCTCGGACTTCCGTGGCGACCCCGCCGCGGCGCTCCTCGAGGTGCTGGACCCCGAGCAGAACCACACCTTCGTCGACCACTACCTGGACGTTGAGTACGACCTTTCGAAGGTCTTCTTCATCGCGACCGCCAACGTCACGCACACGATCCCGGCAGCGCTCCAGGACCGCATGGAGACGATCCGCCTCTCGGGTTACACCCACTACGAGAAGCTGCAGATCGCCAAGGGGTTCCTGATTCGCAAGCAGGTCGAGCAACAGGGGCTCGGCACCTTTAAGGTGAGCTTCACGGACGAGGCGGTGACGCTTTTGATCGAGCGCTACACCCGTGAGGCAGGGGTCCGGAGCCTCGAGCGCGAGATCTCCTCCTGCTGCCGCAAGCTCGCTCGCGAGGTCCTCAAGCTGAAGACCGCGAAGGGCGCCGACATCACCGTCACCCCCGAGAAGGTGCGCGAGCTCCTGGGCAAGCCCCGCTTTCGCGAGCTCCGGGCCGGCGGCGAGGCGGAGGTGGGCGTGGCGACCGGCCTCGCCTGGACCGAGGTCGGAGGCGAGCTGCTCTCGACCGAGGTCGGGCTGATGCGGGGCAAGGGAAACCTCACGCTCACCGGCCAGCTCGGTGACGTGATGCAGGAATCGGCGCGTGCCGCGCTCTCTTTCATCCGTGCCCGCACGGCTCACCTGCCCGTCCCGGCCGAGTTCTTCGACACCCGCGACATCCACGTCCACGTGCCGGAGGGCGCCATCCCCAAGGATGGGCCCTCGGCCGGTATCACCATGGCCACCGCCCTGCTCTCGGCGATCGCGGGAGTGGCGGTCCGGCAGGATATCGCCATGACCGGGGAGATCACGCTGCGCGGCAAGGTCCTGCCGGTGGGGGGGATCAAGGAGAAGATCCTGGCCGCCTTCGGAGCCGGCCTGAGGGAGATCATCCTGCCGGTCGAGAACGAGAAGGATCTCGAGGACATCCCGGAGGACGTGCGGGCCGTCATGCAGTTCCACCTCGTCAAGGAGATGGACGAGGTGATCGCCCTGGCCCTGGTCAGCCCGCTGCCGGCCGCGAGTGCAGTGGCTGCGGGCGCCGATGTCACGCGGTCGGGCGAGACGCTTCCCCACCAGTGAAAGCATGCGCATCGAGAATGTCGAGCTGCGCGCCACGGTGGCGGATTTCCGGCGGGGGCCGCGGGAGTCCTTCCCGCAGGTTGCGTTTGCTGGGCGGTCCAACGTCGGCAAGTCCAGCCTGCTGAACAAGCTGCTCGACACCCGGCTGGCCGCCGTCTCGAAGCAGCCAGGGAAGACCAGGACGATCAACTACTATCTCGTGAACAAGAGGTTCTACTTCGTCGACCTCCCGGGCTACGGCTATGCCCGCACCTCCCAGGCCGAGCGCGCGGCTTGGGGTGAGCGAATCACCGCGTATCTGCTGCAGGACGCTCGTCTGAAGATGGTGGTCGGTCTCGTCGACCCGAGGGTTCCGACCTCGGATCTGGACGTGGACCTCTCCGGCTTCGTCCGACAGGCCGGGAGGCTCTTCCTGGCCGTGCTCACCAAGGCCGACAAGCTGGGGCGCGGCGCACTTGCTCAGGCCGCCCAGCGGGTTTGGCGCGACCTCGATCTGGAGACGGCGCCGCTCGCGGTCTCGGCGCTCACCGGCAGCGGATGCAGGGAACTCTTGACGGCGATCCAGCGGACGCTCGAAGATACGGACGTTCCTGTACAAGGAGCTTGATATGGCTGAAGAAAAGGTGCAGCGCGGCCGCGGTCGTGGTCGTCGCAAGGGTGGTGCCGGCAACCCCGAAGGTCTGCCGGTGGTGCTTGACGAGGAGACCCTGGAGGCGGAGGCAACGCCGACCGAAGGCAAGCAGCGGCTGGACATGCGTACGCTCAAGGACATGATCATCGGCGACCTCACCCAGGTGGCGCGCGACCTCGAGGTCGAGAACCCGGCTGGCATGCGCAAGCAGGACCTCATCTTCAAGATCCTGCAGGCGCAGACCGAGCGGGAGGGCCTGATCTTTGGCGAAGGGGTGCTGGAGATCCTGCCGGACGGCTACGGCTTCCTGCGTGCCCCGGAGTACAACTACCTGCCAGGCCCCGACGATATCTACGTCTCGCCCTCGCAGATCCGCCGCTTCAACCTGCGCACCGGCGACACCGTGTCGGGGCAGATCCGCCCGCCGCGGGAGGGCGAGCGCTACTTCGCCCTTATCAAGGTCGAGGCGATCAACTTCGAACCCCCCGACTTCTCCCAGGAGAAGACGCTATTCGATAACCTGACGCCGCTCTACCCGCTCGAGCGCATCAACCTGGAGATCGAAGGGAACATGACCTGCCGGGTCATGAACCTCATGACCCCGATCGGCAAGGGCCAGCGTGGCCTCATTGTGGCGCCGCCGCGTACCGGCAAGACCATGATGCTGCAGTCCATTGCCAACGCCATCACGGCCAACCACCCGGAGATCATCCTCATCGTGCTGCTCATTGACGAGCGGCCCGAGGAGGTCACCGACATGCAGCGCTCGGTCAAGGGCGAGGTCATCTCGTCGACCTTCGACGAGCCGGCCTACCGCCACGTGCAAGTGGCCGAGATGGTGCTCGAGAAGGCCAAGCGCCTGGTCGAGCACCGCCGGGACGTCGTCATCCTGCTCGACTCGATTACCCGTCTGGCGCGGGCCTACAACACTGTGGTGCCGCCGTCGGGCAAGGTGCTGTCGGGTGGCGTTGACTCCAACGCCCTGCAGAAGCCCAAGCGATTTTTCGGCGCGGCGCGCAACATCGAGGAGGGTGGCTCGCTGACGGTCATCGGCACCGCCCTCATCGACACCGGCTCGCGCATGGACGACGTCATCTTCGAGGAGTTCAAGGGCACCGGCAACATGGAGGTCCACCTCGACCGCAAGCTGACCGAGAAGCGCGTCTTCCCGTCCATCGACATCAACAAGTCGGGGACCCGCAAGGAAGAGCTCCTGCTCGAGCAGTGGGAGCTCAAGCGCGTCTGGGTGCTCCGCAAGGTCCTCAACCCGCTCTCGACCGTGGAGTCCATGGAGCTGCTGCTGGAACGCCTCGAGAAGACGCGCACCAACCGGGAGTTCCTCGAGCTCATGAGCCAGGCGTGATGAGGTCGCTGCGCCCGCTTGGATCGGAACGTCGGGTCCCGATTTCGGGGTCTGCACGCCCATGACGGGATCGTCCCCTCCGGTGCGGGTGATCGGCATCCGGTATCTCAACGCCAGGCCCTTGCTGGCCGGGCTCGCGGCAGGGATTGGAGCGCCGTTCGCCTACGAGTTCGAGACCGGCGACCCGGCGGTGTGTGCACGCGAGCTCGGGGAGGGCCGGGCCTGCGCCGCCCTCGTCCCGGTGGCGACCTTGCCGGGGCTCCAGGGCATGAAGCTGCTACCCGAGCTCGGTATCGCGTGCCGGGGCGCGGTGCATAGCGTCCTCCTGGTGTCTCGGGTCGAAGTTGGGAGCATCCGTACCCTGGCGGTACACCGAGCTTCGCGCTCGTCAGTGACCATGGCTCGATTGTGGCTGGCCGCGTGCCACGGGGTGCAGCCAAAGCTGCTCCTTGCGGATCCGCCCGTCAGCTCGATGCTCGCTGCCGCCGACACCGATGCCGCCATCATCATCGGCGACCCGGCGATGCGCGAGTGGGGCCGCACCGGCCTGCTGGAAGTCGACCTGGGCGCGGCCTGGGTGGCCTGGACCGGCCTGCCATTCGTCTTCGGAGTCTGGGCGATGGCACCCGCCGCGCCCGCGGGCACGCGGGAGCTTCTGGTCGCCTCCCACGCCCACGCGCACGCCCACTGGAACGAGCTGATCCCGGCGTGGGCCGCGGCCCACCAGCTCCCCGAGCCGGGCGTTCGCTCATATCTGGAGAGCACGCTTCACTTCCAGCTCGACCCGGCGGACCTTGCGGGCATGAGCGAGTTCCTGCGGCGGGCCGCTGCCGCTGGCGTCTTGCCGGCCTACTCGAGACCGATCGAGGACGTCGCGGAGCGGAACCCCTTGCTGACGAACTCGTAGGCGTCGATCTTCTCGAACGACAGGTTGTTGAGGATCTCGTCGTCGGTCTCGCGGACATCCCGCTTGGCGGCCGGCGTGCCGGGGAGGTGCTCGCGAGTCCGCCAGAGGGATGCGAAGAGGCGGGACGAGCCCCCGAAGACCTGGGTCAGCATCCGGTGGAGCTCCGGGCGCTCGCGGTTGGCGAGGATCTGCAGCGCCGCATGAAGCAGGTCCTCCTCCGCGGCGCCTTCGGGCATCGGCGCGTTGGTCCCGAGGAGCTGGCCGATGCGCAGCGGGTGCAGGTCCAGGTAGACCGCCCACTCGGCGAAGTGCGGAGGCAAGCGCTTCTTCCACGCCAGGGCGCAGAAGTCCCGATAGATGCACGCCAGCGCGATGAAGCGCACGGAGACGCGGGAGCGGTCGAGCTCGGAGTCGACGGTGCACAGCCCGGCACGTTGGAGGTGCTCCCATGCCTGCTGCGCCCAGAGGATCTCCGACCGCCCAAGAACCTTGAAGAGCTCCTCGGCAACTTCGCTGAATTGGTCCCAACCCAGGGTGCGCGTACCTGTAGCCATGACCCGCTTCATCGGCCTCCGCCAACCCGCCACTTTACCAGAGATGGGCCTATCCGTGCGCTGCGGTGGTATTCGCGTCGTCGTCAAGCGGGCCTTCCGCTTTCTCCGACAGGCTCCTAGACTGCAGGCATGGGGACTCGCCGGACGGGAGCTGCTGCCCGTGGATGAGCAAGGACAAAGGCCCGGTGAGTCCGGGGCGTCGCCGTCTGGAGAGCGCGAGAGGTTCCGGTGGGACGATCGCCACCATCAGCCTCACACCGACCTCTCGTACCTCGCGAAGCTCTGGGCGTCGCGCTCTGACGTCGCGCAGTTCCTGGGTCTGGTGAGCTGCAACGCCCGTCATCTGCTGCCGATCCTCGCGTCGTACCGCCGGATCCTGCGCCGGCTACCGACTCCGTCGGCGGTGTCCCGGCAGGCGTTCGGGGTCGCCGTCTCGCCGCGCCCGGAGACCTGGGAGCGGACCCGCAGACACCTGGACAAGCTTGGGATGCGCGCCCTGCTCCTGCGCGTCCCGGTCTGGGATCCGGCGCCGACGCTCGGGCTGCGGCAGGAGCTGCTGGCGCTGGCCCGGGAAGGTTGGGCCATCACTGTCGTGCTCCTGCAGGACCGGGCCGCGGTGTGCGACCCCTCGCGCTGGCGCATCTTCGTGAACACGGTGACCTCGGACCTCGGCGAGGCGGCGCATGCCTTTCAGATCGGGCAGGCACCCAACCGCAAGAAGTGGGGCGTATGGCGGCCAGATGAGTACGTGCGACTCCTGGAAGGCGTACAGGAGGCCCGCGCCGCCTGGCCGCGCTGCCTGTGGCTCGGACCGGCGGTCATCGACTTCGAGTACCACTTCACCGTCAACTTCCTGTTCCGCTCCCGGCCGTTCGACTTCGACGGCATCGCGTCGCTGCTCTACGTGGATCGCCGGGGTTCCCCGGAGGCCACGCAGTACGGTCACTTCGACCTTTTCCGCAAGATCCTGCTACTCCGAGCCGTCATCGAGACGGCGCACCATCCGGAGGTCCCGATCTACCTCAACGAGTTCAACTGGCCGCTGCGGGAGACCGGCCGCTTCAGCCCGGCCGGCACCCACGTACAGGTGGACGAGGAGGACCAGGCCGCCTACCTCGTGCTCTACTACCTGGCCTCAGCGGCTTCCGGCTGCGTAGCCGGTGCCTTCTGGTGGCAACTCGCGGCGCATGGCTACGGGCTGGTGGACGACGAGGGCGGCAACTGGCGGGTGCGCCCGGCCTTCGCGGCATTGCAGGAGCTGCAGGCCAGGGCGGTGGGGCGCACCGTCCGTCGTCTGCCTGAGGCCGCTCGCCGCGTGCGAGGATACCTGCTCTGTGGCCAGGATGGGGACGCCGTGCTCTACGCCACTCACCAGTCGGTCCGGGTCGGAGGGCGCCTTCCCATCACCGGTGCATGGGATCTCGCCGGACGCGAGATCGACCCCGCGACGCTCGTGCTCGGGCCGCGTCCATGCTACGTGCGGCTGGCCACACCCGGTCCCGGGGAAACGGCAGCGGCACTGGCCACTCTTGGATAGCTATCGCAGGGGTGCCTGGCTGAGGCGGTAACGCCCGGTGTGCGCCTGCTGCTGGGAGAGGCCCTGCTGGAGGGCGAGGGGTGCCTGCCTGTCCTGGCCCTGGGTGTCCCTCAGCTCCAGGCGACCGTCCGGGTGGAGGGTGACGAGCCACTCCTGGTCTGGAGCGGGGGCGTCGTCGGCGGGCAGCTCCACGTTCAGCTCCTGGTGGTCGCCTTCAAGCCGGAGCCGGCATCTCACGAGACCGCCTTGCTGCGTGGGAAGCGAGACGGCCTTGAGCACGCCGTTGGCGATGACCTGGGCGGCCGGTTCATTCCGGTCCCGGCGCATGTCCCCGGCGGCAGCGAGATCTCGGACCCCGCCCTCCGCGGCAGGGGAGGTTGGCGCTGGCGCCGCGGCCGCGGCGGGTGCGGGCGCCGAGGCGAGGGTCCCGACCGCGACCCTGGAGGCCGCGACGGCATCGATCCCCTTCTGGCGGCTCTTTTTTTCGGTCTCCTGCTGCTTCGATGCGAAGCGCTCGTCCTTGAGGCTCTCGGCGGGGGCGGAGGCTGAAGCGTGCGTCGCGACCTTCTGGTCCAGATCCTGCTTGCCGGGAGCGAGCGGGTTGGCGGCCTGTGCAGTCGTCGAGGGCCGCTCCGGCTCGGGTGGCGTGAGCGGGCGAACGGCCTGATAGAGGCCGAGGCCGACAATCACGACGGCGGCCCCAAGCGCGGCGGCTGCGGGGACCCGCCAGCCGTGAAGGAACGTTCCCCGGGCGCGGACCGGAGCCGTTTCGGCCGACCGCAGGTGCGCCATGATACGGGCATGGAGGAACGGGGGAGCGGGCTCCTGTCCCATGTCGCGGAGCGCCGCCTGGACCTCGGCCCAGCCTCGGACGACCCGGGCGCAGTCGGTGCAGCCGGCAAGGTGGGCCCTGGCCTCGGGAGTGTCGACCGTGCCCTCGCCGTCCAGCCGGTGCCGCAGCTCCTCACAGGTCATGGCCACACTCCTTCCAGGGCGTCTCGCAGCGCGCCCCGGGCGCGGGCCAGTCGCGACTTCACCGTTCCGAGGGCACACCCGAGCACTGCCGCCATCTCCTCATAGTCGAGCCCCTGGATCTCGCGCAGCACCACGACCTCGCGATGGTCGGGCGGCAGGGTGGCGAGGGCGTTCTCGACCGCCGCGCGCAGCTCCCCGGCCCAGGCCGCCTGCTCGGGGTTTGGCGCCGGATCGCCGAGCGGCCGGGCACGCTCGTCGCCCTCGTCGTCGCGCCAGGTGAGGGGCTCCTCGCACTCGCGATGGCGCCAGGACGCGGCGGCCAGGCGGTTCCGGCAGACGTTCAGGGTGATGCCGTACAGCCACGTGCGCAGGCTGGCCTCGCCTCGGAAACGGGGCAGCGACCGAAAGGCGCGCAGAAAGGCTTCCTGCGTGGCATCCACGGCCTCATCGTGGTCGCGCAGGAGCCGGTGGGCGAGCTGGTACATCTGGCGCTCGTGGGTGTGCACGAGCTCCTCGAACGCCCCCGCCTCCTGGGCCCGGAGCCGGTCCAGAACACTCCCGTCGATCTCGACCGCGAGGGTGGCGCTTCTCGCCCAGGGCTTCCACGGCACGGGGCAAGGATAGGGCACGACTGCGCTGAGATTCAAACCCACGAGGAGTTGGACCGCTCGCATGAGGTTCGGTTCCCGGCGGGACAGCTATCATGCGTCATCGGCCCTGTACACGCCGCGCACTGGAGGAGAGATGGAAGACCGCAAGCTCGAGCACGCGATGGACATCATCTTTCGCCTGGCCCGGACGCATCGGAAGTGGCAGGATCGGCCGGTTGAGGAGCGCACCCTGCAAGAGGCCTGGGAGCTCGCCAAGATGGGACCCACCTCCTCCAACTGCATGCCGTTGCGGGTGGTGTTCGTGCGCACCGCCGACGGCAAGGCACGCCTGAAGCCCCACCTGGATCAGGGGAACGTGGTCCAGACCATGGCGGCTCCGGTGACCGCGATCTTCGGGCAGGATCTTGAGTTTTACGAGCAGTTGCCGAAGCTCGTCCTGCATGCGGATGCACGTGCCTGGTTCGTGGGCAACCAGCCCCTCGTCGAGGCGACGGCGTCCCGCAACGGCACGCTGCAGGCCGCCTACTTCATGCTCGCGGCGCGCGCCGTGGGCCTCGACTGTGGCCCCATGTCGGGGTTCGACAACGCGGGCGTCGACCGCGAGTTCTTCGAGGGCACGGCCGTGCGCTCCAACTTCCTGTGCAACCTGGGGTACGGCGATGCATCGAAGCTGTGGCCGCGGGCACCACGTCTGGGCTTCGACGAGGTCACGCAGACCGTCTAGGAGCCGGTCGGAGCAAGCGGAAGGCGCGCGGACCTTCCCATTGCTCTGACAGGCTTCTAGCTGCGGAGGCTCTCGATCGCCGGCGGGTCCTCGCGCCAGGGCCGGAGGCCCAGTGCCGCCTCGCCCAGCCACATCCCGGCAGTCATGCCGATGGTCATGCCGAGCAGCATCGCGACGTGCGCGCCGACCACCAGCGAGCCGGCCAGGTGCCCGACGGTGCGGCCCAGCCACCGGTTGGTCCAGATCATCCCGGCCACCATGGCGGCATTGCCGAGGAGGTGGGTGGATACCCAGCGCCGCCGGCTCAGGCGTGCCAGGCGGGCGCAGCGCGTCCAGGCCAGGGAGGGTGGAATGGCCCCCAGGAGCATGAGCCCGGTCATCCACGACCACACCCGGCTCCAGAAGCTCCAGGGCCGTGGCGCCATGCCGCCCAGGCGCAGCCAGGAAGGCGCGGGCGCCATCCCGAAGTCGATCCACCAGCCGATGATCATGCCGAGGCCGCCGAGTGCCAGCATGACCAGGATCATGTCGACGCGGTGGGGGAGCCCAACGCGGTGCTCCCATGCCTGGTGGGTGAGCACTCCCAGGGCGACAAGTACGAGGACCGTCTGCGCGGCGACCCGGCCGGTGAGCTGACCAAGGTAGAGGAGCATCAATCCCTGGGCTGCCACGGCCCCACCCAACACCCACGCCACCCACCGGTTCCGACTGTGTCCGCTCATCGGGCGGCTTCCGCCGTGACGGGGA
>DAONEV010000138.1:0-10295 GCA_035403265.1 Thermoanaerobaculaceae bacterium
TCGGTCTCGTACTTGGTGCGGATGGGTTCGAGGATCGCGGTCTCCTCCTCGGCCGTGAGGGCCCTGCCCTCCCGTGCGAGCTGGTCGCGCTTGACCGTCAGCAGTACCTGCGCCGCCTGCTCGCCGCCCATCACCGAGATCCGCGAGCCGGGCCAGGTCCAGAGGAAACGCGGCCCGAAGGCGCGGCCGCACATACCGTAGTTGCCGGCCCCGAAGCTGCCGCCCAGGATCACCGTGAGCTTGGGCACTCGAGCCGTCGCGACGGCATGCACGAGCTTCGCGCCCTCCTTGGCGATGCCAGCGCGCTCGACCTGGGCGCCGACCATGAAGCCGGTGATGTTCTGCAGGAAGAGCAGAGGGATGCCCTCGGCGGTGCACAGCTCGATGAAGTGCGTGGCCTTGAGCGCCGACTCGCCGAACAGCACGCCGTTGTTGGCGATGATCCCGCACGGGATCCCCTCGACGTGGGCAAAGCCGCACACCAGGGTTGTCGCGTAGCGCCTCTTGAACTCGACCAGGCGGCTGCCGTCCACCACGCGGGCGACGACCTCCCGCACCTCCACCTGGCGGCGCAGGTCGGCGGGCCAGATTCCCAGCAGCTCATCGGGGTCGTACGCCGGCGGCTCGGGGGTGGCCAGGCGCATCGCGGCCGCGGGTCGCATCCCGAGCGCGCCGACGATGTCGCGCAGGATGGAGATGGCGTGGGCGTCGTCGGACGCGAAGTGGTCGGCGACACCGGACAGCTCGGTGTGAACGCGGGCGCCACCCAGCTCCTCGGCCGAAACGTCCTCGCCGGTGGCCGCCTTGACGAGCGGCGGTCCCCCCAGGAAGATCGTGCCTGTCTTGTCGACGATCACCGTCTGGTCGCTCATCGCCGGCACGTAGGCGCCTCCGGCCGTGCACGACCCCATCACCGCCGAGATCTGCGGCACGCCGGCTGCCGACAGCACCGCCTGGTTGTAGAAGATGCGACCGAAGTGGTCGCGGTCCGGGAAGACCTCCGCCTGCAGCGGCAGGAACGCCCCACCCGAGTCGACGAGGTACAGGCACGGCAGGCGGTTCTCGAGGGCGATCTCCTGGGCGCGCAGGTGCTTCTTGACGGTGATCGGGTAGTACGTCCCGCCCTTCACCGTGGCGTCGTTGGCGACCACCATGCACAGCCGCCCGCGCACCGTGCCGATTCCGGTGACCAGCCCGGCCGCCGGCACCGCCTCCGGGTAGACCTCGTACGCCGCCAGCATGCCGAGCTCGAGAAACGGCGCGCCCGGATCGAGCAGCGCCGCGATGCGCTCACGCACCGGCAGCTTGCCCTGCTCGCGGTGCCGGGCCTGTGCCTTCTCGCCCCCGCCAGCCGCGGCCGCGGCCTGCACCTCGGCCAGACGCGCCCCCAGCGCCAGGTTGTGCGCCCGATTGCTGCGAAAAGCCTCGCTGTCGGTCCGGACCTGGCTGGCAATCAGCGACACGACTCCTCCCGGCTGCACTCCAGCCAACGGTCAGCGCCGGGCGAAGCATTCCGGCGGGCCAGAGGCCCTGTCAGGCTATGATTGGGCGAGATCTTCGCGCATGGTGCCGCACGTGCTCTCGTGGTCGTCCGCTCCCGGGCCCGGGGGTCGCCGGTGAAGCTGCGGCTCGAGGTGGTGGACGGTCCGGAGGCGGGGCGGAGCTTCGACCTCGACGGGGCCGCTTCGTTCCTGGTCGGGCGCTCGCCGCAGGCGCACCTCCGCCTGGATCCGGTCGCGGATCGGTACGTGTCTCGCACCCACTTCCTGGTCGAGCTGCGGCCGCCGCGCTGCCTGGTCACGGATCTCGACAGCGCCAACGGCACCTTCGTCAACGACGAGCGCGTCGCCCAGTGGGAGCTCCGCGACGGGGACGTGATTCGGGCCGGGCGCACGCGGATCCGGGTGCGTCTGGAGGGCGTGCCCCCTGCGGCCGAGCGCCAGCCGCTGCACGCCGCGGTGGAAGGGGAGGACGGGCTTGTCGACAGCGGCATCATGAGCCCGCCGGCCGGAGGGCCGTTTGCCTGCTGCGGGTGCGGGCGGGACCTCGGCATCCACGCGGTGAGCGACGGTCGCGCCGCCGAGCTGCCCGACGCGGTCTACATCTGCCGCGCCTGCACGGCGGCCCAGCAGTTGCCCGCTCTGGCCGGCCGTCGCCTCGGGCAGCTCACCCTACTCCGCCCCCTGGGCCGCGGCGGCATGGGGGTGGTCTACAAGGCGGTGCACGACGCCACCCGCCGGATCTGTGCCGTCAAACACCTGCACCCGAGCGCCGCCACGGACGAACGGGCGCGGCGCACGTTCGAGCGGGAGATCGACGTGCAGTCGGCGGTGCTGCACCCCAACCTCGTGCGGGTGCTGGGCCGCGGTGAGTCGGGCGGGTGCTTCTTCGTGGTGGTTGAGTTCATGGCCGGAGGCGATGTCGGCCGGGTAGTCGGCAAGGTGCTGAAGGGTCCTCTGCCCGTGGCGCTTTCCTGCCGCATCACCCTCCAGGTGCTCGCCGGCCTCGAGGCGCTACACGAGGCCGGTTTCGTGCACCGCGACCTCAAGCCGGCCAACTTCATGCTCAGCCGCCCCTGGGACGATCCGACCGTGGTCGCCAAGATCACCGACTACGGCCTGGCGAAATCCTATGAGGACGCCGGGCGCTCGATCTTCGACTACACGCGCAGCGGCGAGGCGGGCGGGTCGCTGCTGTTCATGCCGCCGGAGCAAATCCTCAACTTCAGGTTCGTGACCCCGGCGGCGGATGTGTACGCGGTCGGGGTGAGCCTGTACTACCTGCTCACGGGGAAGCACTCGGTGGAGCTCTCCATGCCTGCCGGGCCGGCGCCCGGGCGGCGACCCAACCCGATCGAGGCGATTCTCGAGCAGCCCCCGGTGCCAGTGCGCCAGCGCGCCCCCGGGCTTGGGGCCGGGATCGCGGCGGTGGTGGATCAGGCGGTGCAGAAGGAGCTCGGGGCGCGCTTCACCACCGCCACGGCAATGCGAGTCGCGCTCGCCGAGGCGGTCGCCCGGGAGGGGCGGCTGTGAGCATGGACCCCGGCGACCGGCTGCAGCTCGACCTGGCTTTCCAGGAGGCGCTACGCGAGCGCAACTGGGACCGCGGTCTCGAGCTGGCTGCGCATCTGTCCGAGCAGGAGCCAGACGAGTCGGCAGGCTGGTTCTGGCGCGCCACGTTTCTGTGGCGGCTGGGGCGGTTGGCCGAGGCCGGGGTGTCGGCCCGACACGCGGTTTTCCTCGCCCCGGAGGACGCCAGGGCGCGGCAACTGGCCGCCGAGCTGGCGCGGCTCTCAACCGTGCCGGCGCCTCCTGCTGCTGCGGTGGAGGCGCTCCAGCCGACTCTCCTGGACGAGGTCCCGACCCCTCCTCCCGCCAGGGACACGGCGGCGGCCGGAAGCCTCACGTTCTCACCCGGGAAGGTCCTGGCGGGGCGCTGGGAGGTGCGCGGCAGCGTCCGGGGCGGGATGGGAGAGGTGCTTTTCGTCTTCGACCGCGAGCTGGGCCGCATGGAGGCGGTCAAGACGCCGCTGCCCGAGCAGCTCGCCAGTGAGGAGGGACGGGCGCGCTTCGTCCGCGAGGCGGAGGCGTGGATCGGCCTGGGGTTGCACCCCAACGTCTGCACCGCCTACTTCGTGCACGAGCTGGGCGGCGTGCCGCGGCTCTTCATCGAGTACGTGGACGGCACCACCCTGGACGAGTGGCTGCGCGAGCACCGCGGCGCCGACGTCGAGGCGCGCCTGGACCTGGTGATTCAGCTCGCCGCCGGGATGCAGCATGCTCACACCTTCGCCTGGGAGGACGAGGCGGGTGCGCAGCATCGGGGCATCGTCCATCGGGACCTCAAGCCGGGCAACGTCCTGGTCGGCCACGACGGGATCGTGCGGATCACCGATTTCGGGCTGGTGGGGCGCCCCGGTTTGACCACCATGACCCTGCCGCCATCCGCACCGCCCGCCCACCGCGAGGGCGCCACCGGGCCCACCGGCACCTGGAGCACCTTGACGCTGGGCGACGCCCTGATGGGGACGCCGCCTTACATGCCGCCGGAGCAGTGGGACGGCGCCCACCTGGTGGGCCGGGCAGGGGACCTCTATGCAGGCGGCTGCATCCTCTACGAGGTCTTCTGCGGCCGCCGGCCGTTCGTGCTCGAAGGGGCCGCGGCGCTCGCCTCGCCGGAGGTGCGTCTCGCCGAGTGGGAGCGGTTGCACCGCCACGTCCCAGCCCCCAACCCCGGCGGGCTGGCGCCAGGTCTCGACACCGAGCTGGCCGAGGTCATGCAGCGGTGTCTCGAGAAGGAGCCGGGGTGCCGGCCGGGCAGCTTCGCCGAGCTTCGGGTCGCGCTCGCGGGGATCTACGCCCGGCTGGCCGGCCACCCGTACCCGCGCCGGGAGCCGGAGGCCACCGCACTGCTCGCGGACACCCTCAACAACCAGGGGGTGTCGTTTATGACCATCGGGCAGCCGCGGCGGGCCGACGCCGCCTGGCAACGCGCCCTCGCTGTGCAGCCGCACCATCTCGAGGCCTCCTACAACCTGGCGCTGCTGCGCTGGCGGGCCGGGGGGACCGACGCCGAGCTCCGGGCCACCCTGGCCGAGGTCCGGCGCAGCCACCATGCGATCTGGCGGGACGAGCACCTGGCCGGGCGCGTGGACCTGTGCCTGGGAGAGCTGGAAGCGGCCAGGTCCAGCCTGACGGCCGCGGCCGCGGCGACCTCGGAGTGGGAGGTCGCGCGCGACGCGGCCCTGGCAGTGGCCGCGGTGCGATCGCCGGACGGCGTGGAGCCCTGGCGGGAGGTCCTGGCTCACCTCGAGCCGTACGCCGACCGGCTGGCATCCGACTCCCTGGCGGCGGGGCTGCAGGTGCTGGCCCTGACCGGTCTGGGCGAGCATGGTGCGGCGCGGAGGGCCTGGGAGGCGGGCGTCGCCGGGGGTCTCGAGGTCCCGTCCGACCCGGAAGAGCTGATGGCCCGCACCGTCCCCGGTGCGTGCCGGCGCCGGCAGGTCAGCGGGATCACGAACCGGGTGGGGGAGGTGGCCATCAGCTCGAGCGGACAGTGCGCGGCCCTCGTGACCGAGGACGGGCGGATCTGCGTCGTCGACCCGACCTCGGGGGAGGTTCTCAAGACCCTGCGCCCATCCGGAGAAAGGCCGCGTTGTCTGGCCCTTCACCCGGATGGACGGACGCTCTTCGCCGCGGGCGGCGCGGAACGGGTCGGCGTCTGGTCGCTCCAGCGCGGTGATCGCGAACGTCTCCTCCAGATGCAGCCAGGGGTGCTCGGCGCCCTGGGGGTGACGCCGGACGGCCGGTGGGTGCTGGGACTCGGCTCCGAGGGGAGCCTGACGGTCTGGGAGGCATCCGTTGGCACGCGGGTTGGCTCGCTTCGGGCCCACGCCACCTACGGCACATGTCTCGCGGTGCCTGCGGACGACCGGGCGCTCTCGGGCGGCGCCGACGGGTTCGTGCGGGTCTGGGAGCTGCCGTCGGGCCGCGAGCTCGGCTCGTTGGACGTGCGCACTGGGGAGGCGGTGACGGCTGTCGCCGCGACCCCCGACTTCGCGCGCGTGCTCATTGCCTCCGCCGACCGGCGGCTGCGGCTGTGGGATGCCAAGGCGGGGCGCGTTGTCCTGGAACTCGATGGCCATGCCGACCGCTGCACCTTCGTGGCGCTTTCCCCGGCCGGCGGGCATGCCCTGTCCGCCAGCCTCGATGGCACTCTCCGGATCTGGGACCTCGGGCGAGGAGAGCCGCTGGCGGCAGTGATGGCGGGGGGCCCGGCAATGGCCGGGGCCTGCACCCGGGACCTCTCCACGGTCGTGCTTGGCCACGGGGCCGGGGCCCGGGTGCTCGACTGCCGGTATCCACCGTCGTACCGCCCCAGCTGGGCACTGGGGCAGCCTCTGACCGTGGACGCCACCCTGGAGCGCCTCACCACCTTCCGGGTCAACCTCGCCCAGGCCGAGGAGCGCGCCCGGGGCGGGAGCTGGCAGGCGGCGTTGGAGATGCTCGGCGCCGCCCGCTCGGTGGAGGGGTTCTCGAGGTCGCCGGAGGCGCTGGGCGTGCTCGCCCACATCCAGTCTCGCCTGCCCCATCGCACCCTCCGGGACGCCTGGGAGGAGCGGAGGATCGCCGCCCACGGTGAGCGGGTGACGGCGATGGCCCTGTCTGGCGATGGCCGGACGGCGGCATCGGCCGGGGCCGACGGGCGGCTTGGTGTGTGGCGTCTCACCGACGGCGCCCCGGTGTGGGCCATCCAGGAAAGCGGGAGCTTCGAAACGGCCCTCGCGTTCGTCCCGGGCGCCAGCCTGCTGATCATGGGAGGGGTCACGCACACGGTGCGGACGTGCGAAGCGTCGAGCGGCCGCCCGGTCTCGGCATGGGCCGGTCACACCGGGCAGGTTTCCGGCGTGTCGGTGGGCGTGGGCGGCAGGCTGGTGCTATCGGTGAGCGTCGACCACACGGCTCGGCTCTGGGACCTCGGCTCCGGCACCTGTCTCGGGACGGTTTCCCACCATCGCGGGCCGGTGCTGGCCGGCGCGCTCGACCCCGGCGAGAGGCTCGCCGTGACCGCGGACGACACCGGCGAGGTGCTGGTCTGGGAGGTGGAGCGCGATGCCCTCCTCGGACGGTTGGGCGGCGGCGCCACGGCCGTCACGGCGGTGGTCATCTCGCCGGACGGAAGCCAGGTGCTCACCGGGGATCGCGATGGCGTGGTGCGCCTCCACGACCTCGGAAGCACGCGTTGCCTGCGCACCATCGAAACGGGAGCGAGCGGGGGTGTGACAGCGCTCGCGCTTGCGCCCGATGGCCGGTTCGCGGCCACCGGCGGGCGTGACGGCGCGGTCCGTCTCTGGGACTTGCGGGCGCGCGCTTGCATGCTGGTGCTGCGCGGCCACACCGGCGCCGTCAGCGGTCTCGCCTTTGTCCCGAGTGGCGAGCGTCTGCTCTCGGCCGGGGCCGACGGCACGCTGCGCGTGTGGTTCTGCGAGTGGGAGCCGGAGCTGCGCGCCGAGGCCGACTGGGACGAGCGGGCGCTCCCGTACCTGGAGCTCTTCCTACACCGCCACCGCGCGGGCCGGTGGGGCGACGCCGAGCTGCAGGCGCTCCTCGGGGAGCTGGAGTGGCGGGGGCTGGGCTGGCTTCGGGCGGAGGGCGTGCGCCGCAAGCTGGTCGAGCTGGGTGCCGGGTGGCAGGGCCTGCCCCCGCTGCAGCCACTCGCCGAGCCCGTGTCTGCGGCCGGGCGGCCCGGGATGCCGCATGTCCGGGTCGGAGCGCCCCCTCGCTGGCTGGCGTGGAGCGGCGTCGGCCTGGTCGCGGCAGTCGTGCTGGGTGCCGCCGCTGTCTGGCGGTCGGTCACCGGTCTTCGCCTCGACCAAGACGAGGTCGAGCAGGTACGGCTGAGGGTTCAGGCCGAGCAGCTCGTGCACCGGCGGCCGGCCGGAATCTCGTGCAACCGGGCGCTCCTTTCGACCTATGTGCAGGCCTTTGGCCAGCCCGAGACCGTCGACCCCGAGACGGCCGAGACCGCCGCCGCCTGCCTCGAGACGCTGGCCGACCCCGCATGCGTCGGCTTGCTGTTGGACCAGGTCCGCAGTCAGTTGGAGGGCGAGGAGCCGAACGAGAGAGGGGAAGACGAGATTTCGTGGCGCGGCCGGCGCGTCGCCGCTGTGCTGGCCCGCATGGGCGACGGGGTGGTCGATGCGGTGTCGCGCGGCCTGTCGGGTGGGGCCGCCGACGTGCGCGGCACGGCCGCCCTGGCGCTGGCGATGCGGGGAAGCGAGCGCTCGATCACGGCGCTGGGCGGAGGTGCCTACGATCCCGACCCGCCGGTACGCCGGGCCGTCGCGAGGGTCCTGCCGGAGCTTGTCGCCAGCCGGGTGCTGCCGGTTGACCGGGCGTTCGGGCTGATGGAGCGGCTGGCGGGCGACGCCACGCCCGACACTCGTAGGCACGCCGCCGCCGCCCTCCACCTTTTCTCCGGCGGTGCCGCGCGTCGCCTCGCCGAACGCCTCGCCAACGACGCCGATCCCGGCGTCCGGTCCACCGCCAGCGCCGCCCTCAAGCGCAGGTGACCGGTCTGGCCGAGTGACGACTCGAGCCTTTCACCTTCTCCGACAGGTTCCCGGCCTGCATTTCTCACCGGCTTTCTGCTGCGCGGTCGGATCTTGCCGCGCTGGCGGGAGGACCCGGGGTTCGCTCCTTGCGGCGTGCCCTCCAGTACACCTCGGGCTCTTGCCCTTCCGTGCGCCCACCATCATCGGCATCTCCGGCCGCTGGCGACGAACCCTGGTGAGAAATGAAGGCTAGTGCGGCAACAGCCAGCCAAAGGTGCCGGCAGTGAGGAGCGCAAAGACGAGGCCGTCCACCGTGGCCCTGGCCGTGGTGCTCCAGGCGCGTGCGTACCAGATCGAGGCTTGCCAGAGCGCGAGGGAGTAACCGACGAACGCGGTGGTGCCAACGAACCGAAACACCGCCAGGTAGGGCGCGCCGCTCGCCAGCGCCCGGCTGGCGACGTAGGCGGCGAAGACGGTGACGACGACCAGGTAGAGGTACCAGCCAATCAGGCTCCTCCCCATCCCCAGACCGCCGTTCGGCAGCACCGTCAGGATCATGACCGGGCCCTGGCTGGTTTTCTCGACGAACTCCGGCGCGCGCATCTCCGCCATGCTCGAGGCGCGCGGCACCATGTAGTCTCCCGGGGGAATGCCCAGCGGGCCGACCGCCTCCCGGAAGGCGTCCTCCTTCGGCAGCCTGGGGTACTCGCTCTTGTGCCATGGTGTCGCCATGTGGATGAGGGAGCTCGCGACGAAGACAATCACCGACGAAACCAGGACGGGGAGCCACAGGGAGCTCAGTGGAGTCACGGGAGTCTCCTTTCGTTCCGCCACGTATGTGGCCGTGGGGCGAAAGAGATTCCCCTTCTCCGGCGTGTCGGACCGGTGGATGCAACTCGGCTGGCCTGAAGGCTATTCCGCTGGTACCGGGGGCGTTGGCCGACGGCTGGTGGCGCCCGCGACCGGCGCGCAGCGCTCCAGGCTGTAGTCGTGCTCGGGGCTCGTGTCTCCGACGACGACGAGGAAGTCACCGCGGGGATCCCTCGCGACCAGGACGCCGTAGTCGGACAGACGCCTGGCCCTGGCCAGGAGGCTCGCCTTGCTCCAGACCGCCGACAGGTCCTGCACATGCGCCGTCGCTGCGCTCGGGAATGCGGCGCGGGCGTTGTCGCGCAGGCGGATGATGTGCACGTGGAGCTGGTTCTGACTGCGGGCCAGGGCCGGGTTGACGGCCAGCGCGATGGCGGGCTCCTCGGGGATGTGCCGGCGCGCTTCGTTCCAGGCGAACGCCCAGATCCCGTCGGGCCGTTTCGGGTCCTCAACGCCGGTGATCCGCTGGCGGGGGATCACCAGCCCGTGCACGAATCCGTCTGGACATCCGCACATCTTGCGGTCGCGGATCGCGACGAACTCGGGGGACTCGGCCCATACCTCGGTGGTCTCGCGGCACCCGCGGTTCGCTGCGCACCTTGTCTCGACGCGCGGGGACAGGCACGTTGTGCAGTAGTCAGCAACCTGCGGGTCCATGCATTTGTCGACGATTTTCCAGAGAACGCCAGGATTTCCGCCCGTCGCACAGGATGCAAGCGCGAGCGGCATGGCCAGGGTCAACGCCCTGGCGAGGAGGGATCGGGGGGACCAGCGTGCAGGAGGTGTCATGCGTTCCGCTTCCCGCGGACGGCGGACGATCCGGTCGCCGTCGACGTGGACGGGACTTTAGCAAAGAGGCCGATCAGGTGCGCTCAAGCCGACCGCGAGGTGAGAGACCGCGTCCGGCGCGCTCACCGGGAGCAACCATGCCTGGGAGCGCCGGCCGGTGGGAGGGGTGGTTGCCGCACAGGCGCGGGATTCTTGGTCTCCCTCGGCCGATGTCAGGTACAGTACCGGGGCGATGACGCGCCGCTCGCGACCCCTTTCGGTAGACCCGGGCCACCCAGCTCCGGAACCGGAACGGCGAGACCGTGATCCCAGGGTCCGGCGGGGGTTGGCCGTCCTCTTCGACTGGGGCGAGACGGTGATGCGGGTGTTCCCGGGTGCGGTGGGGCCGATGGTGCATTGGCCGCGGGTCGAGGCCGTGCCGGGGGTGCGGCGAGCGCTCGTGGCGCTGCGGCCGCAGGCGCGGGCGGGCTGGTGCTCGGCACGCGTGCTGGCCGCTCGCTGGCTGGCTCAGCTGTGAAGCTTGGCGGCCTTGCGCTGATCGGTGGTCTTGCCTACCGGGCGTATCAAAATTACGTCGCCGGCA
>DAONEV010000139.1:0-10275 GCA_035403265.1 Thermoanaerobaculaceae bacterium
CCGACACCGCAGTCGTCCTGGTCAGCGACCACGGGATGGAAGGCACCGGAGCGTTCTTCAACCCCAACGTCGTCCTGGAGCGCGCCGGGCTGCTCACCCTCACAGCCGGCGGCGAGATCGACCTCGCGCACACGAAAATCGCCGCGCCCCCCGGTGGGGACTTCTACCTGACCGTAAACGGTGTCGGCTGGCGGGACGGGATCGTGCCGACCAGCGACCGCTCCGAGGTCCTGGAGCAGGCACGGCGAGCCCTCCTCGCGAGCGTCGACCCCGCGTCCGGGCAACCCGTGGTGTCCGCCGTGTTCGATCCCGGGGTTTGCCCGAGCCTGGGTATCGGTGGGCCGAGCGGAGGCGACCTCTACCTCGACCTCGCGCCCGGCTACACTCCGACCTCCAGCCTGGCAGGTGGGGTCGTGCAACCGGCACTGTCCCCGATCGGACTTGGTAGCCACGGCTTCTTCCCACATCGCCGCAGCATGCATGCCATCTTCTACGGCTGGGGCGCGGGATTCGCCCGCGGCCGCCAGATCGGGCCGATCACCCAAACCGATGTCTTCCCGACCATCGCGCGCCTGCTCGGAGTGCCCATCCCGCCCTCCGTGACAGGTCACGTCATCGGGGAGGCACTCTCCCCTTAACCCCCGCCCGCCCAGCTTGTCAGCTCATCAGCGAATCAGGTTTTCAGCAAGAACAACGGCAGATTGGACCTGCTGATCCCGTGACCTCCTGATTGTCTTGTTGGTTCCTTGCTGACTCGCTGATCCGCTGATTCGCCGGGCGGGTAAGCGGGGATCAGTGCGACTGTGCGAGGACGAGCAGGAAGCGAGCCGGCTCGTCCGAGCCGATGGCGAGGTCCTCGACGAAGCCGAGCCTTCCGAGGAACGCCCCCGCATCCCCGAGTTCCCGGGGAACACTCACGGTCAGCGCCAGCGCCCCTTGCTCGGAAGCATCATGGACAACCTGCTCGACGAGCAGGCGCCCGAGCCCAAATCCCCGCCACTCGGGCGCGAGGTTCAGGGAGTGGGCCTCCCAGAGCCCGTCCTCCCCTTCGCGGAGGCCACAGCTCCCGACGATTTCGCCCCGCCCGGCCTCCACCACCCAGAGCTCCCCGGAATCCCGACCGGGATCCTCGCGGCTCCAGCTCGAGGCGACCCGGAACTCCCGCCGGATCGCTCTCCAGAGGTTGCGCACGCCAGCCAGGTCGCCTGGCCGTCCTGGACGCAGGAGATAGGTCGTCATCCGCGCGCCGCCACCTCTTCGAGCAGCCCCAGCAGCAGCCGCACACCGAACCCGGTGGCACCGGCCGGGTGGCCGTTGTGCCCCTTGGCGGCATAGGCGACCCCTGCGATGTCCAGGTGCGCCCAGCGTACTCCCGACGGCACGAAGCGCCAGAGAAAGGCAGCCGATGCCGGCAGGGAACCCCAGCGGTCGCCGGCGTTCTTGAGGTCGGCCCACTCGCTGCGCAGGAGATCACGGTAGCGCGCCAGCAGCGGGAGCCGCCAGACGCGATCACCGGTGCCCATGCCGAGCCGTCCGAGCTGCGCTGCCAGGTCGTCGTCGTTGGCGAACAGGCCCGCCAGCTCGGCGCCAAGTGCGATCCGGCAGGCTCCGGTGAGGGTCGCGAGATCGACTATGAGGTCGGGGTGGAAATGCGCTGCGAAGGCCATCGCGTCGGCCAGGATCAGGCGACCCTCCGCATCGGTGTCGTCCACCTCGACGGTGACGCCGTTGCAGAGGGTGAGGATGTCCCCGGGACGCAACGCGCTCCCCGAGGGCATGTTCTCGACCAGGGGCACGAGCCCGACGACCTTGAGCGGGGGCTGGTCCTCCGCCACGGCTCTCATCGCCGCCACCACCGCCGCGGCCCCCGCCATATCGTGCTTCTTGTCCGCCATGCCGGCGGGCGACTTGATCGAAAGGCCGCCGGAATCGAAGGTGACGCCCTTGCCCACCAGCACCACAGCCGCTCGGGGCTTCTTGGCCCGATACTCCATGCGCACCAGACGGGGCTCATGCTGGGAGCCATCCCCGACCGCCACAATGCCTCGCAACCCTTCTTTTTCGAGCTCCTTGCGGCCCATGACCGTGACCCGCACCGGGCCGCCGGCAAACATCGCCGTGATCTCCTCGGCGAAGCTCGTGGGGTTCAGGTCGTTGCCAGGCCGATTCCCGAGGTCGCGGGCCAGCCGCACCAGCGTGTCGAGTCGCCGCGCCCGCTCCAGCATGGCGCCAAGGCTGGCTTCATCCTCGGACTTCAGGGGAACGATGTGAACCGCGTCGACCTTCGTCGCCTCGTCCGGGTGGGACCGGAAGCGATCGAACCGGTAGTCGGCAAGGGCCAGCTCGGCGAGCGTCACGGCCCGCGCCTCGGCCGGGTCGACGTCATGCGGCGCAAACGGCAGCGCCAGAGCGATCTGGTACTCGCGGTTCCGACCGGCCTGCTCGAGCACCCGCCTGAGCAGCCTCCGCAGGGAGTACATGGTGAATTCCCCTGGCTTGCCGATTCCAAAGCAGGCGATACGCCGGAACCCCGGGCTCGGGCTGGCCGTGACCAGGACCTCACCCTCGCCACCCCGTACGCCCAGCTCATCGACCGTCCGCTCGACAGCCGCCGCGATGTTGCCAGAAAGAGCAAGTTCGCCGAGCGGGGTCTTGCCCTCGGCGGTGGCCAGGTACAAGCAGTCCAGAGGCTCCTCCGTGGCACTCCAGAGCGGCAACAGATCAGCCATGACACCCTCCAGCGAAAACGCGCCCGAGCGGGCGCGGAATGAATCCTACCACCGGCCAGCCTGCCCTGACAAGGAAGTGGCGTGGCGCTCGGTTGTTCGCTTCGACTTCGGCCCGTACAATGACGGCGTGCCGATGGTCCTGCTCCCCGCGGCCTTGCTTGTTTGCCTGGCTCACCCCGTGGACCTGGACCACGAGGTGAGGCGGCGGGCGGTGCCCTGGCTCCCCCCCGACCTGGCGCGCCTCGTCGTTCGCCATCAGCGCGATTTCGACCGTGGCGCCGCCGCCGCCGCCGGCTGGCCACGCCAGTATCACCAACCCGGTACGGCAGGCGGGACCGAGGTGACGCTGCAGGCGCAGTGTGAGCGGGTGGCCCAGGCGATACGCAGGCGAGAGCCGTTCCCCGAGGTCATTGCCGGCCTTGGCGCGGTGGCCCATCTCTGCCTGGACCTCAATCAGTCGTTCGCTGGTCCCGAGGCCGGCTCGCCCTACGCCAGCGCGTTCTCGAGCCTCATGCGCGCAGCCAGCCCGCGGATCCCGGACGTCTTCTACGGTCAGGACCCCTGGCTGGTGCGGGGAGCCGGCAGCCGGCTTTCGACCTCACTCCGCAAGCGGCGAGCAGAGATGGTTCCGCTCGCCGCCATCGTGCGCGAGGACATGGACCGCATCGGTGGACCCGGTCGCTGGCCGGCCCTCGACGACCGCTCATCGAGCTTCGGCGCCGCCTCGCTGGTGCTCAACCATGCCGCCAGCGACTTCGCCAACCTGGCTTCATGGGTCTGGCGGGCGGCCGGCGGGCTGGTCCCGGACATACCCATGCACGGCAACATCCTGGTCTGGAAGGGAGAGTCACGCCCCCGTGAGACGAGCCCTGTTATCCGTATCCGAAAAGTCGGGCATTGAGAATCTCGCCCGCGCGCTCTCCGAGCTCGGGTTCGAGCTGCTCTCGACCGGCGGCACGGCGCGGGCCCTCCGAGCCGCGGGCCTTGCCGTCCGCGAGGTCAGCGACCTCACCGGCTCCCCCGAGGTCATGGACGGCCGTGTCAAGACCTTGCACCCGCGCGTGTTCGCCAGCATCCTGGCCGATCTCGACCTCCCCGAGCACCGGCAGGTGCTGGCCGAGTGGGACCTCGTCCCGGTTTCCCTGGTGGTCGTCAACCTCTATCCCTTCGCGGCCACTGCGGCCCGGGTCGGAGTCACTCCGAGCGAGCTGATCGAGAACATCGACATCGGGGGCCCGTCGCTGATCCGGGCCGCGGCCAAGAACCACCGGCATGTCACGGTCGTCGTGGACCCTGCCGACTACCCGCGCGTGGTAGCGGCGCTGCGCGACCCGGAGGTGCCCGAGCAGCTCCGCCGGGAGCTCGCCGTCAAGGCATTCCGGCACACGGCTACCTACGACGCAACGATTGCCACGGTCCTGCCGACGCACCTGGGAACGCCGCCCGAGCCGGGATTCGAGGCCCTGGCGCCGTGGCTGGCCGCCACGACGGTGCCGCTCCGCTACGGGGAGAACCCTCACCAGCACGCCGTCCTCCTCAAGCCGACAGCACCCGAAGGACTGGCTGCCTTTCATCAGCATCAAGGCAAAGAGCTTTCCTACAATAACTTGCAGGACATGGACGGCGCCTGGCGCCTGGTCTGGGACCTACCCGGGACGGGCGTCGCGATCGTCAAGCACGCGGCGCCGTGCGGCGTCGGGATCGGCGCGACCGCCGTGGCCGCCTATCAGGCCGCGCTCGCCTGCGACCCGGTGTCGGCGTTCGGAGGAGTCATCGCCTCGTCGCTTCCTGTCGACGAGGCTGCCGCGCGGGCGATGGTCGACCTTTTCGCCGAAGCGGTGGTGGCACCGGCGTTTACTCCGGAGGCGCTCGCCGTGCTGGCGGCCAGGAAGAACCTGCGGGTCCTGACCGCGCCGCATCCAACCTCCGGCCAGGCGCGTGTGAGGGCCATCGACGGCGGCCTGCTGGTCCAGGGTCCGGACGAGGGCTGGGACGAAAGCTGGCAGCTCGTCACCGCGCGTCCGCCCGAGGCGGCCGAGGAACCGGCGCTCCGCCTGGCCTGGCGGGTCGCCAAGCACACGCTCTCCAACGCCATCGTCCTGGCCGGTCCGACGGCGACCCTCGGCATCGGCGGTGGCCAGCCCAGCCGCGTCGACGCGGCCCGCATCGCCGTCGAGCGCGCCCGCGCGTTCGGCCTGCCCATCGAGGGTGCCGCCGCCGGGAGCGACGCGTTCTTCCCCTTCCCCGACGGCGTCGAGACCCTGGCCGCCGCCGGAGTCACGGCGATCGTCCAGCCCGGCGGTTCGGTCCGGGACAAGGAGGTAATCGCCGCCGCGGACCGCCTCGGCCTGGCCATGCTCTTCACGGGACGCCGGCACTTCCGGCACTGAGCCTGCCATGGTTGCCCTCCTCGCCCTCCTGCTTGCCGCCTCTCCCCCACCCACCCAGCCGTCCCAGCTCGCCACCCTCGCGGCCCGCATGGCTGCAGCCCCGGCCTGGCAGGCCGACTTCGTGCAGGATCTCGTGCCCGCGGGCTTCTCGGAGGGCACCAGGGAGGCCGGCACACTGGTGGTGGCGCCACCAGCCCGGCTGCGGTTCGACTATGGTGCGGACGGCCGGATCTTCGCTGTCAGCGGCAGTGTCGCGCGGCAAGTCGACCTCCAGACCGGCGGCTGCGACGCCGTGCTCCTCTCCGCCTCGACATGGTCGAGACTGCCGCTGGCGACGATCCTGGACCCTGCCGCCGCGGCCGGTTCGTTCGTCATCTCGGAGGCACCCGGGATGATCGGCCTGACGCCACGGGAGCCCATCCCCGAGCTGGCAACCGTCGAGATCAGGCTCGACCAGGCCGGGAACGTGGCGTCGGTCATGGTCCTCGACCAGACCGGAAACCGGAACACCTTCTCCTTCTCGAGGTGGCGGCGGCTCCCGGCCCAGCCGGTCTCGACCTTCGAGCCCGCGCTCCCCGGGCATGTCCCCTGCCGGCCGGAAGGTTCGTGACAGGTTCCCGGGTTGACGGTAGTATGAGCGAGCGCGCAATGGCGCCTGTGCAGGAGTCACCTCTGGATCAGATGGTTGGCAGGCTGACCGGATCATCCCTGAACGCCTTGGGCGAGGTGGTGCGCGAGGTGCGTCCCCGGCTCAACCTGGTCGAGGACCTCATTCAGCGTCACCTCGCGTCCTCGTCGCCGACCATCCAGGCCGCGGGTGCCCATGTGTTCGAGGCCGGAGGCAAGCGACTCCGACCCGCGGTGCTGCTGGCCGTGGCGCGGGCGATCGGGTACGAAGGCGACAACGACGTGCGCTACGCCGCTTCGGTCGAGATCATCCACACCGCCTCGCTGGTCCACGACGACGTCATCGACCACGCCGCCGTCAGGCGCCGCCGCGCGACACTCAACTCACTCTCCGGCAATCAGTTCGCGGTCCTCCTCGGTGACTGGCTGTACACCCGGGGCATGGAGATCGCGCTCGAGGACGACCACCTTCTCCCGCTTCGGATCCTCTCCCGGGCCACGACCAGCCTGACCGAGGGTGAGATCCTGGCTCTCGGCCTGCAGGGACGAAGTGACATCACCTTCGACCAGTACCAGCAGGTTTGCGAGCTCAAGACCGCCGAGCTCTTTGCCGCGGCTGCCTCGATTCCCGCCACCTTCGACCCGGCGCAGGCCCGGTTTCGTGAGCCGCTCAGGGCGTACGGCCACCACCTCGGGCTGTGCTTCCAGATCATCGACGACCTCCTGGACGTCACCGCGTCCGAGAAGCGGCTGGGCAAGCCGGTGTTCTCCGATTTGCGCGAGGGGCGACTCACGCTGCCCTTCATCCTCGCCTTGCCCGACCTCCCAGCAGAGGAGCGACAGATGGTGGAAACCGTGCTGGGTGGTGGCGAGATGGACGACCAGGCTCCGCGCCGGCTGCGCCGTGCGCTCGACCGCCAGGGGGCGCTCGATGCCGCGCGGCAGATTGCACACGAGCACGCCGAGCTGGCAGCGGCCGCGATCTCGGGCCTGCCTGCCAGCTCCACCAGGCGGGCGCTTCAGGGCGCTCCGCTCGCGCTGCTCGACCGCAAATTTTGACTCCGCAACACCTTACAGGACGCGGCAGGGCGGCAGTTCGGAATGCCGAGAACCATCACCGGATCGGCGCGGGCCGTCCATCCGGGGTCCCGGTCGGGGGACCGGTCGAGACTGGCCCGAGAGCAGGCCGCACGCGCAGACTCAGGCCTTGACACTGCAGCCCAACGGGTTACCATGACATCGAAAATGGTTGCAACACTTCTTCGGCAAATCCGTCGGGATTCGAGGGCTCAGGAGCAGGCGATCCTGGTCGCCGCCTTCCGTCAGCAGATCTCGAGGGCACTCGAGGAGGGCCGTTGGAGCTTCGCCGAGCACTTCTGTGACAAGCTCCTGGCCGAGGACCCGCAGAACCTCGAAGCGTGGCTCGTCAAGGGCCACCTCGCCTGGCGACGGTTCGGCGAGCCGGGAAAAGCTCTCAACTGCTTCCAGAAGGTCCTCAACCTGGGGGGACACGAGTCGTCCAACGCGTGCGTTGCACGAGCCCGGACTTCCCTGCAACAGCTCCTGGAGCAGTTGAGCTGAGCTCGACGGGCACAGGCCACACCTCGATCGCCCGCAGGGACCGCCCACCCAATACCCAGATCTGGCCCAGGATCCGCGGCTCGACATCCAGCCAGCGGCGCTGTCCGGGGAGTCGCACGACGGGCTGCGCCAGCAGGCGAACCACCGACTCGGAGAACGGCGGAGTGACGACGTCAGTCCAGACGCTGGCGGCGTCGTCCCCTTCGAACTCCAGCCAGAGATAGCCAAGCACCGGCTGCGCCAGACTGAGCACGCGTGCGCCACCACGGGTCACCTGCAAGGTATCGACCGGCCAGCGCAGGGGCTCCTCGGTGCTCACCTCGTCCACCGTGCGCGGCCTCGAGACCACCACCGGGTAGCCCCACGGGAAGCGCGGCGGGCGGCCCCATCGCGTCGGGGGCTGGACATCCTCGGGTCGCACCGGCGAGAGGTCAAAACGCCGCCGAAACGAGAAGGACCGTCCGCTGGCCACGACGTTGCTGCCGACTCCCTCGAGATCGAGCGCGACGAGAACGCCGCCCACGGGGGTCGGGGAGCGCACCTCGACGGCCAGGGTGTTGGCTCCAACCCGAAGCAGGTGGGCGACATCCAGAAGATCGAGCCGATAGCCGGGACGGCTCCAACCGCAGCCGGCCGCGGTGCCGTTGACGTAGGCCACATACTCGCGGTCGCCGCACACCTTGAGCAGTGCCGACCGCGCCGGCGCCTCGACCCGGAAGGTCGTCACGAAGAGGCCAGCCTCCGGGTGAATGCGCTCGAGGGCGTCGGTCGACCAGACCCACTCGGCGTCGCCGGTGAGGTGGGAGAGCTGCCGCGCCCACAACCGGTGCACGCCCCGCCCCGCCACGAGCAGCACCACCAACCAACCGATGAGCGCCAGTCGGCGCCCGTTCCTCGTCACGGAGGAAGTCTATCCCACCCGCCGGCGGTTCCTCTCGACGGGCCGCATGAAGGCGCGTGCGCCGCCCCGCACCCGCGCCGCGGCAGGGGGCTTGACGGCCGGTTAGAATCAAAGGGTGGGAGCTTCTCGCGGACCGGTCCCTGGTCCCAGGTCGGCTCGGACCCCTGGTCGTCCGACCCCGTCGTCGCCGGTAGCCGGCCTGTCCCCAGCCCTGGGCAAGCACAACCCGCGCCTGGCTCGCCTGCGACGCCTGGTGCGCCGCGAGGAGCCGCGGCTGACGGTCGTGGATGGCCGCAAGCTCGTGCTGGAGCTGGCAGAGGCGGGGACGACGATCGAGGCGCTGTTCGTCACGCCGGCACTGCTGGCGGAAGCCGACCGCCACCCCCGGCTGCGCATGCTCGTCGAGTCCGGCGCGTGTCAGGTCGTGACCCCGGACGCTCTTGACAGCATCGCCCCCACGCAGCACTCGCAGGGCATCCTGGCTGTAGTGCGCATCTCCGAGCCGAGGCTGGAGGCGCGCGGCATTGTCCTCTACCTGGACGGCGTCCAGGACCCCGGCAACCTCGGTGCCCTGGTGCGGTGCGCGGCGGCCCTGGGCGCGAGCGGCGTGGCGTGCTCCCCAGGTTGCGCCGACCCCTTCGCGCCGCGGGCCATTCGCGGCGCCGCCGGCCAGTCGCTGCTCTTCCCGGTCGCGGCCGACGTCGAGTTCGGTCCCCTCGCCGCCCGATTCCTGGAGGCCGGCGGCAGCGTCGTGACGACTGTCGGACAGGGAGGACAGCGCCTCGCCGACTGGCACCCCCGCCTGCCGCTCCTCCTCGCCGTCGGCAACGAGGGTCACGGCATCAGCCCGGAGGTCAGTGCCGCGGGCACCGAGTGCGTGAGCATCCCCCTCGAACGGGGCGTCGAGTCCCTGAACGTGGCGGTCACCGCCGGGATCCTGCTCGCGTCGCTGGGAGGGGTTGCACCCGCCCCTATACTTGAAAGAGTCGAGGAGAAACGGAGGGCGACATGATTCGTCACCGCGATGTAGAGCAGCTCCAGCAACTGTCCCAGGCCCCAGGGAAGACGCTGACGGTCTACCTGGACCTGGACCAGACCAACGTTGCCAACCGCAAGCGGCAGTTCGAGACGCGCCTGAAGGACATGCTCCGACAGTTGCGGGGATCGAGCGGAGAAGGCGACGAGGAGCTGGCCGCCACCGCCGGTGAGGTCGAAGAGATCGTCAAGCGTATCGAGCCGACCGCCAAGACCCTGGTGTTGGCCCGCCATTCCAAGCTGGGCGTGACGTTCCGCAAGCTGCTCAGGATCGCGCTGCCGCCCGGCGCTTACTGGGGCAACGGGGCCTTCATGCGGCCGCTCATCGAGGCGTTGGACGAGCACGAGCGGTTCGGCATCGTGCTCGTGGACAGCAAGCGCGCCAGACTCTTCACCGTTTTCCTGGGAGAAATCGAGGAGCACAAGGACCTCATCGCCGATATTCCGCCCCGACCCGACGCGCCGTCCACCGATCGGTCACTCTCCCAGCCCCGCATGGAGCGACACCACGACGAGAACGTCAGCACCCATCTGCGGTCCGTGGCGACGGAGATCGGCCACCTGCTCGACCCGCTCGAGATCGACCGCCTGATCATCGGCGGTGCCGTGGGACCGGCCTCGGAGCTTGCCCGTATTCTGCCCAAGCGCATGCGCACCAAGCTGGTGGAGGTGCAGCCCATTCCCGTGTCCGCCACCACCGAGGAGATCCTCAGCCGCACCGCGGAGGTCCAGACTCGCCTCGAGCGCGCCGGCGAGCTGGAGATCATCCGGGACCTTCTGCGCGAGGTGCGCAAGGGCGGTCGCGCCGTGGCCGGGATGTCGGCGGTCCTCGACAACATCAACGAGGGCCGCGTATGGAAGCTGGTGTACCTCCAGGGTCTGTCCCTGGAGGGCGCTGTCTGCGAGGGCTGCAACATGCTCTTCGACCCCGCCAACGAGCTCTGCCCGATCTGCACCAAGGTCCTCGACCGCGAGACCAAGATGATCGACCGCATGTCGCGGGCGGTCCTCG
>DAONEV010000140.1:0-10238 GCA_035403265.1 Thermoanaerobaculaceae bacterium
CGTACCGTAGGCGTTGGTCAGCTCGCAGGCTTCGTCGGCCACGGCCTCGTCGGTGAGGGCGAGGTGGTGGGGCGTCACCTCGCAGGTCACTTGCAGCCCCTTCGCCTTGGCGGCTTGCACCGCCAGCATGGCGCCCCGGGTCGACAGGTGAGCGATGTGCACCCGCCCGCCGGTGAGCTCGGCCAGGACGACGTCACGGGCCACCATGACGTCCTCGGCGGCACTGGGAATGCCCTCGAGGCCGAGGCGGGTGCTCACGGCGCCCTCGTGCATGACGCCCTTCGCCATGAGGTCGCGGTCCTCGCAGTGGTCTGCGATTGGCACGTCGAAGAGCTGGGCGTACTCGAGGGCGCGGCGCATCAGGTAGGCGTTGCGCACCGGCCTGCCGTCGTCGGAAAACGCCACGGCACCGGACCGCACCATCTCGCCCAGCTCGGCCAGTTCCTCGCCGGCCAGGCCCTTGGAGACCGCCCCGATCGGGTGCACCCTCGCGAGGTTCGCGGCCGTGGCGCGGGAGCGGATGAGCTCGGTGACCGCGGCGCTGTCGTTGACCGGCTGGGTGTTGGCCATGCAGCAAACCGCCGTGAACCCCCCCGCGACAGCCGCAGCGGAGCCCGTGGCGATCGTCTCCTTGTGCTCGAACCCGGGCTCGCGGAGGTGGGCGTGCACGTCGATGAACCCCGGTGTGGCGACCAGGCCGGTCCCGTCCAGCAACGTCGCGTCCCGGTCCTCGAGGCGCGCGCCGAGGCGTGCGACCTTGCCGTCGGCGATGAGGATGTCCAGCCCCTCGTCCAGTCGCTGGGAGGGGTCCACCACGCGGGCATGCTTAATCAGCAGTCGGCTCACCTTGACCTCCGGCCAGCAGGTACAGCACCGCCATGCGCACGGCCACGCCGTTGGTGACCTGCTCGAGGATCACCGACTGGGGACCGTCCGCTACCCGAGAGTCGATCTCGACCCCGCGGTTCATCGGCCCCGGGTGCATCACCAGGGCGTCCTTCTTCGCGAGCTTCAGCCGCTCGGGGGTGAGGGCGTAGAAGTCGTAGAACTCCCGCGGCGTCGGGAAGTTCATCCGCCCCTGCCGCTCGAGCTGGATGCGCAGCATCATCACCACGTCGGCGCCGGAGATGGCGTCCTCGATCCGGCGATGGACCTCGCAACCCAGCGTCTCCATGCCGACGGGGATGAGGCTGGGCGGTGCCGCGACCCGCACCTTGGCACCCATGCGGGACAGCAGCATGACGTTGGAGCGCACCACCCGCGAGTGCTGCAGGTCGCCGACAATCGCCACGACCAGGCCTTCGAGGGTGCCCCGTTTGCTGCGGATCGTGAGGGCGTCGAGCAGCGCCTGGGTCGGGTGCTCGTGCGCCCCGTCGCCGGCGTTGATGACCGCCGACTTGAGGATCCTTGCAAGCTGATGGGGAGCGCCCGGGCACTGGTGGCGGATGACGATGAAGTCGGGCTGCATGGCCTCGAGGTTGAGGGCGGTGTCGATCAGCGTCTCGCCCTTGGTCACCGCCGAGGTGGAGGCCGCAAAGTTCAGGGAGTCCGCGGAGAGTCGCTTTTCCGCCACCTCGAAGGAGAAGCGGGTACGGGTGGAGGCCTCGAAGAAGAGGTTGACCACGGTCTTGCCGCGCAGCGCCGGGACCTTCTTGATCGGGCGCTCGGCGATGCTGCGCATCTGGTCGGCGGTGTCGAGGATGAGCTGGATCTCGCCGGGATGGAGAGGGTCGATGCCCACCAGGTCCTTGCCGCGGAGGCGTTTGGCGGGCGTGACGCTCATGGCGCCACCTCGCGGTAGAGCCAGACCCCGTCCTCGCCGTCCACCTCATTGATGCGCACCTGCACGTCCTCGCTGCGGGCCGTGGGCACGGTGCGGCCCACGAAGTCGGCGGCGACGGGCAGCTCGCGGTGACCCCGGTCGACCAGGACGGCCAGGCGGATGGCCTTCGGACGCCCGAAGTCCATGAGGGTGTCGAGGGCGGCGCGCACGGTGCGCCCGGTGTAGAGCACGTCGTCCACCAGGACCACGATGCGGCCCTCGATGCTCTCGTCCAGGCGCGTGTCGCGGATCACCGGCTGCTGGTGGGCCGGGCGCCACGGTCCGATGTCGTCCCGGTAGAGGGAGATGTCGATGGCGCCCACCGGTTGCTTGCGGCCGGTGGAGGCGCCGATGAGGGCGGCCAGGCGCTGGGCGATGGGCACCCCGCGGGTCTGCACGCCAACCAGGTAGAGCAGCTTGTCTTCGGGGACCTGCTCGACGATCTCCGCAGCCAGGCGCTCCAGAACGCGCGCAAGCTCTCGGGGGTCAAGCACTTGTACTCTGTGCATGATACCTCCTTGCTGACCGGGTTCACCTCGCATCGGGACCTGATCGTAGCACACCGCTCGGCCACCCGCCCGCCCGGTCGAGAGTCAGCAGTCGGAAGCTGGGGAACCGGATGCGCCGATAGCTCGCAGGAAGCTGACGGAATGTCAGGATCGACTCAGGTAGGCAAGTCCGCTGCAGCAACCAGCCGTCGTTTGCCAGCCGAGCTCGCGATTGCCGTTCCTTGGCTTCCCTTTGACTGCGACAGCGAAGTCGACCACGAGCTGCTGCGTTGGCCACGTCGGAACGCTCGTAACCCCCGATGCTTTCGGGTCGTCATCAGGGCGGGCGCCGGCGTTGAGTTCCCTGCAGACAGGCGATAGACTCAAAGGCGCGGCGATGGCCACGGCACCTTCCGCATCCGGCCGGACAGGGCTGCAGTCCCCCTCCTCAAGGCCGCGGACGGTGCCGGTACTGCGTGTGAGGTTGTGATCGCGGTCGCCGCACAACGACAGACGAGCTCGACCCCGGGAGGAGGCCGCCATGACCGAACGCACGATCCACATCTCCAGGCTCGATCACCACCGGCTGGGGGCGTTGATCGAGGAGCTGCTGCACTCCCAGGTGCGGGACGTGGAGCACGTGGCAGCGCTCGCCGACGAGATGCACCGCGCCGTCGTGCTGCCGCCGACCGAGATCCCGCCCGACGTGATCACCATGAGGTCGCGGGCGCGCCTGCTCGACCTGAGCACGGGCGAGATCCTCGAGTACACCCTGGTCTTCCCCCAGGAGGCGGAGATCGCGGCCGGGAAGATCTCGGTCCTGGCGCCGATCGGCACGGCGATGCTCGGGTATCGTATCGGCGACGAGTTCGAGTGGGAGGTGCCCACCGGGGTGCGGCGGCTGCGGGTTGAGGCACTGCTCTACCAACCCGAGGCCGCCGGCGACTACCACCTCTGAGCTCCTCTTTCGCACACTCAGCACGCCTCGACATCGGGAACAGGTTGTCCTGCCTCGGTGCAAGACCGTTCCATGCGCGACACGCTGCGGGAGTCGCTGACGCCAATCGTTCAGGAATCTGATACCCGGGCGTTGTTCCTCGGACGTTCTCAAGCAGCTCCCCATGGTTTCTTCCACTGCCCTCCACCTGGACCCCGGCCCCGTCGTGACGCGTCCGATCGGGGCAGAATGACCACAGGGGTCAAGAGGCTCGCCATCCGCGTCGTGGCTCCGGACATGTCGACGGTTGGCCCATCCGGTGCGCGCTCGAAGGCCCGAACGGCGCAGGCGAGGCGAGGTCTGCGGTGGGGTCGGTAGGAGTGGTTGTGGTCACCGCCTCGTACCTGGAGACACGGTGCGAGGCAGCGCATGGTGTTGCCATATCTGTGTTCCAGGGCAAGACGGCGGCTCCGCCTCGCCCCGCGACCGGCCGGTTCGCACCCAGGATGCGCCTGGCAACCTGGCAGCGTCGGGTCGCCCACAATGATTCCCTCGAAAGCGCAATGAACTGATCCGGCAGTGCCGTCGACCCGGTTTCTCCGGCTATCACCATCGACTCCCGAGTCACTGAGATCACGGCCTGGGTGCCCGGGCGGTCACCAACGCATGCGACTTCGACGGCATGGTCACGGGTGCTGGGGCATTGGCACTGACGAGGGTCGCCGCGGAGGGGGGCTCGTGGCCGGCAGCTCTGCGAACGGGGCCAATGACGCATGCTCTTTCAGGAGGGGTGGCGCGCGGCCGATGGCCGCCTCGGGTACCATGGCCTGACGAAGGGAGACGTGCGATGCGCAAGGCGGTTGTGATCGGCTTGGTGGGCTTGGCGGTGCTCGGCGTGGCGCTGGCTCTGGCGGAGGATGCGCCGTTCGCCACGGCCATCGTCTGCACGGGGGTCAAGGATCGCACGCCCGAGGGCGCTGCGGAGAGGTTCCCTGCGAGCGTCGGGCAGCTCACCTGCTTCTCGGAGATCAGGGGCGGGCGCGACAAGGTCGTGCACGTCTGGTACCACGGCGACAGGGAGGTCCGGCGGGTCGAGCTGCCGGTGAAGGCCGAGCGCTGGCGGACCTGGTCGGTGAAGAACGTGGCGGCGACCATGACCGGCCCGTGGCGCGTCGACGTCGTGGATGCCGACGGGAAGGTGCTCGCGAGCTCGACCTTCGTGGTGGAGTAGGAACCGTCCACCCGCCCAGGCTCAAGGCTACAGGCTCAAGGCTCAAGCTCCACCGCCCGCCCGGGAGGGCTCAAGGATCACGCTCTACGGTCTACCCTGCCGTGAGCCGGGTGGCGGGTCAGGTGATCGGTGGAGCCACGTTTCACACTCTCCAGCGGCACCCCAACCACGAACTGGTGGCGCCCCTCTGCTGGCTGCCACCAACGGGCGGGTGGTCGAGGAGAGTGTGAAAGGTGGCACCCAGCCCTCACCCTGGTGCGTTTCGTTTCTGGCTTCTCCTTGAGCCTTGAGCCTTGAGCCTGTAGCCTGGTCGGGTGGGGGATGGGTACAGCCGGCGCGAGCTGCTGACCCTGGCGGGGGCCGGGGCCCCAGATGCGGCGTCGGGTGCCGCCGGGGGTGCAGCGCCGGTCGGGCAGAGTCGGGTCGGGCTGGCCAGGGTGGTCGTGCCTCCCGATGGTGGATCGCTGGCGCCGGCCCTGGCGCGGGACGCCCTGGAGCGGGCGCTGGTGGCAGCGACGGGCGCGACCCCGGCGTCGGCGGCCGTGCGGCGGCTGTTCAAGCCGTCGGACGTGGTCGGGATCAAGCTCAACTGCCTGGGAGGACCGCGCATGTCCCCGCGGCCGGTGCTCGTGGAGGCTCTGGCCTCGATGCTGGGCGAGGCAGGGCTGGCCAGTGACCGGATCATCGTCTTCGAGCGCTCCAGCCGCGAGCTGCAGCGGACAGGGTTTCTCCTCCGGCGGAGCGGCGGGGCGTTCCTTTGCTATGGGATCGACAACGACTTCGACCGGGAGCCCTCGGTCCAGGGCGCGATCGGCTCGTGCTTCGCGCGGCTGGTGTCCACGACCTGCACGGCGCTGGTCTCGTTCGGGGTGGTCAAGGACCACGACCTGGCTGGCGTCTCGGCCGGCATGAAGAACTGGTACGGCGTCATCCACAACCCCAACAAGTACCACGACGGCAACTGCGACCCCTACGTGGCCGACGTCATGGCCCATCCCTTCCTGCGGCAGAAGGTACGCCTCACGGTGCTGGACGGGGTGGTGGCGCAGTGTCACGGCGGCCCGGCATTTCGGCCCGACGCCACCTGGCCGCTGGGGCTGGTGGCCGCGTCCGCCGACCCCGTGGCCATCGACGCCTGGGCGTGGAAGGTCCTCGACGCGGAGAGGGTGAGGCGGGGGCTGCCGTCCCTCGTCGAGGCCAAACGGTCGCCGCGTTTCCTGGCCACCGCGGCGCGCTACGGTCTGGGAGTCGGCGATCCGCTGGCAATCCGGGAGGTCACGTCGTGAGTGTCGAGCTTGATCGCCGCAGGTTGCTGGGCCTGGCCTGTACCGCAGCCGGCGCATGCCTGTTGGGACGACGGGCGGCGGGTGCGACGCCGGCGGTGGGGGCCACGGTCCCGGGCGAAGAGGTTCCCGTCCGAGAGGCGTCTTGGTATCGGAAGCTCGGCGAGGGGCGCGTGGAGTGCCAGCTCTGCCCGCGCGGCTGCCAAGTCGCCGATGCCGAGCGTGGCGGGTGCGGCGTGCGCGAGAACAGCGGTGGCACCTACAACACCCTGGTGTACGGCGCTGCCTGCGCCCTGCACGTGGATCCGATCGAGAAGAAGCCGTTCTTCCACGTGCTGCCCGGCGCGAAGGCGCTGTCCTTCGCCACCGCGGGCTGCAACGTGGAGTGCAAGTTCTGCCAGAACTGGGAGATCTCCCAGTTCCGTGCCGAGCAGGTGCAGGCGCAGTACCTGCCTCCCGAGGCGTTGGTGTCCGCCGCCAGACAGGCGGCTGTTCCCCTCCTGTCCGCCACCTACTCGGAACCGGTTGTGTTCTGGGAGTACGTGCGTGACGCGGCCGAGGCCGGCCGCCGCCAGGGCGTGCGCTCCACCGTCGTCAGCAACGGTTCGATCCAGGAGAAGCCTCTCCGGGAGGTGTTGCCGCTGCTCACGGCCATGAAGGTGGACCTCAAGAGCTTCCGCGAGGGCTTCTATCACGACGTCGTGCGGGGCGAGCTCAAGCCGGTGCTGCGCGCCATCGAGATCATCAAGGCGTCCGGCGTGTGGCTGGAGATCGTGGTCCTCCTCATCCCCACCCTCAACGACTCGGAGGCCGAGATCCTGGGCCTGGTGCGGTGGGTCAAGTCCACCCTCGGCCCGGACGTTCCGGTTCACTTCACCCGGTTCCATCCGACCTATCGCCTGGGCAACCTGCCGCCCACGCCGGTGGAGACGATCGACCACGCCTGGACGCTGGCCAAGGCTGAGGGACTGCACTTCGTCTACACCGGCAACGTTCCGGGTCACGCCGGGGAGAGCACCTTCTGCCCGGGATGCGGCGCCAGGCTGGTCAGGAGGGTCGGCTTCCAGGTGCTGGAGAACAGCCTGCAACATGGCCGCTGTCCATCGTGCCGGCGCGCCATTCCCGGCGTGTGGGCATGACGTCCGACCGCCGGGCCGGCCCCGGAGCCCGTACGACGGGGAGGCGACGGCACCGTGGTCGCTAGCCTCCTGACCGCCCTCGGCGCTGCGGTGGTCCCGGCGAGCACAGCGGTCCTCCTCCTCGCGGCGCTGCTCCTGGTCGGGTACTCCCTGCTTCCGGTGCGTCTGGGGCGGGCGAGTGGTCGCTGGACGGCACCACTCGCGCTGGCGGTGGGCGCGCTCGCCACCGGGTGGGTGACGTTCGTCGTCGGATCGCTGATCTCGACCAGGGCTGGCGTGGCTGCGGCTATGCTCCTGATGCTCCAGGGGCTGCGTGCGGCGCCGCGGGGGTGGGCAGGCTTGCGCGGCTGCGGGCGCCACCTCACGTCGCTGGTGAGGGCGGGGCCGGTCGCGGCGACCGCCACGGGCCTACTCCTGCTCGCGCTGCTGCCTCAGCTCGCCATCCCCATCGTCGACTCGGACGGGCTGCGATACCACCTTGCGCTACCCAAGCTCTACCTGCTTTCCGGGCACATCCAGTTCTATCCGTTCGACGTCACGGGGGCGTTCCCCCAGACCGCCGAGATGCTTTACCTGCTGGGCCTGTTCGCGGCCGGCGGCGCGGTCGCCAAGTGGTTGCACGCGGGCTTCTTCGTCGCCACGCTCGCGACCCTGGCGCTCACCGTGCACTCGGGGCGGCGGAGCCGGACGGCCGCGATGCTGGCGCCGCTGCTCCTGGCCGCCTCACCGGTGGTGTTGGCGCCGGCAGGTGCGGCGTTCGTGGACCATGTGTCGCTCTTCGGCATTGCGGCTGCGGCGCTGCTGGTGGTGCGGCGGCGGTCCCCCCTGGCCGGGTGGCCGCTGGCCCTGGCGGTCGCCGCGAAGCTCACGTCCGCTCCGGCGGTGGCGGCACTGGGCCTGGCGGCACTGGTGAGCGCCGGCCCGGGCCGGCGCTGGCGCACCCTGGGCTGGCTGGCGGCGCCCGTGGCGCTGGCGTGGGCGCCGTTTGCGCTGCGGAACGTCGTCCACACGGGCGATCCGTTCTTCCCGGTCGGCTACGGCCTGGTGGGCCGTGCCGTGCCAGGTTTGCGGGACGGGGCGCATGAGTTCGCGGTGCGTTACCACGCCGATGTGCCGGGGTATCTCGGGATCGCCTGGGGTCAGTCCACGGCTCGGCAGCCCGATGAAGTGGTGGGGTGGCATCACCTGCTCGGACTGATCGCCGTGGTGGTGGCGCTGCGCCAGCGGCGCGCCCGCACGTGGGTCCTTCTCATCGTGGCGTACGCCTGGCTGGGGATGTGGTTCCGGCCACCGTCCCGGTATCTGCTGCCGGCACTCTGGGGCCTCGCCGCCTGCGAGGCGCTGGCTCTCGGGCGGCTGTCGCGCCGCTGGGCACAGACCCTGACGCTGGTCGCGGTAGCACCGGCCGCCTGGTGGGCGGTGGAGGTGTCGAGTCAGGCGAGCAGGCCCTGGGACTACCTGCTGGGGCGGGAGGAGCGAGCCGCCTACCTCGCCCGTGCGGTTCCCGGGTGGCGAGCCGCGAGGGTGGCCAGCGAGGTGGCGGGCGAGGGCCGGGTCATGGCGCTCGACTTCCCTGCCGCGTACTACCTGGATCGGCCGTGGATCATCGAGGGCGTCCTCAACGAGCCGCCCCTGTTGACCTGGGTCCGGCAGGCCAGAACGGCCGGGGAGCTTCTGGCCCGGCTGGAGGCGGGGCGCGTCTCGGTGCTGGTGGTGACGCCCGGGTACGGCGGAGGCACGCCGCGAAGCTTGCAGGTTCTCGGCACCAACGTCCGGGAAGTGCAGGTGCTGGGCGAGCTGCGACGGCGGTTGGAGCTCGTGACCACCCTCGACGGCGTCGACGTTTACCGTGTTCCCCAGCTCGACATCCGGTCGGCCGCCCGGCGAACCGTTGACCAGACGACCCCCGAGGCCGCGGCGGCTCCACCGTCCGCACCCCGGCGAGAGCCGACGATCCGGTGACGCGGACCGACTCCGATGTACCCCGCATCACCGCCCTGGAACGCCGACTCTTGATAGGATAGCTGACCTCGATGGGGGTGACATGGAAACTGGGCTCGAGAAGCTGACCCGGCCCGGGGTGGAGGCCCTGGACGAGATCCTCGGTGTGCCCTTGAGGGTCCTCGACGACGGCTTCGTGCGGGTGGTCGACTACATGGGCGACGACCGCGCCATCGCCGGCGGCGCGGGTCTCGTACGGCGCCGGCACCAAGCAGGTGAGCGAGGACCGGGGCCTCATCCGCTACCTCATGCGGCACCAGCACACCACCCCGTTCGAGATGTGCGAGCTCAAGCTGCACGTGCGGGTTCCCATGGACGCCTGGCGGCAGTGGATCCGTCACCGGACCGCCAGCGTCAACGAGTACTCGACGCGGTACTCGGTGGCCATCGACGCCGCGGTGAGGACGCCTGCCGATGCCTGGCGCCTGCAGTCGGCCGACAACAAGCAGGGCTCCGCCGGGATGCTGGACGCTGGCCGCGGCGAGGCGCTCAGCCGGCAGGAGCGGGAGGTGCACCGCCTGGCACGAGAGGCCTACGAGCACCGCCTCGCCCTCGGCGTGGCCCGCGAACAGGCCCGGAAGGACCTGCCCCTGTGCACCTACACCGAGGCCTACTGGAAGTGCGACCTCCACAACCTGTTGCGTTTCCTCGAGCTGCGGATGGACCTGCACGCCCAGGAAGAGATCCGCGCCTACGCGACGGCGATCGGGCAGGAGGTCGTGGCGCGGTGGGTGCCGCTGGTGTGGGAGGCGTTCGTCGAGTACCGCCAGCGCGGCCTGGCGTTGTCGCGGGCCGAAGCCGAGGTGCTGGGCTTTCTGGCCCGCGGCGACAGGCCGGCCGCCATCGAGGCGGCGCGCGCCCTTGGCTGGCTGGAGCGTAGCGGGGCCGCCCTCAAGCGCAACCGGGAGCGCGCCGAGGCCGAGGAGAAGCTCGCCCGGTTGGGCCTCGCACCCCCGTGGAGGAAGTAGGGGTCAGGGACGGGGGAACGCCGCCTCCCGGGTTGGCCAGGCAATCGGCACCCCGCTCATTCGCTGGTCCGGACGACCCTGAGGAGATACCAGGCGCCGCCGAGAGCGGCAATGAGGATTGGAAGTAGCGAGGCGCCGCCACGCAGTCCGAGCAGCTCTCCGGCATTGCACGAGCCGAGCCGCAGCAGCCCATTCCGTGTCTCGCCGCCAGGATCGGCGTTGTGCGGAAGCGGCGGCACGAAGCGGATCTCGTCGAGATCGTCGGTGGTCGGCAGCAAGACGGCCCGGCTGTACGCCGACCCGAAGGTCGCATGACACGGCACGAACACCGCTCCGAGCGCGTTGGTCAGCAGCGCCATGCCGAGCAGC
>DAONEV010000141.1:0-10178 GCA_035403265.1 Thermoanaerobaculaceae bacterium
GAGGCCACCTCGTAACGCCGTCGAGGATTGCGCCCTGCACCGGGGCCGCGCCTCGACCCGAAGCCCGGGCCGTGGTCACACTCGCGATGCGCTCGGCAATGGCACCTCCCGGGCAATCGCCCACATGAACGCCACCAGCTCGCGGGCGATCGCCGCAATCACGGTGTTGGCATGCTTGCCGCGCGCCCGGCTGACGTCCCGGATGGCCTCGTCCTCGACGGTTGGCACCCAGATGCCGACCAGGTCCCCCGAACGCAGCAGCCGCGACAGATCCTCGGCGTTGCGCCGGTCGGTCTTGACCTTGTCGCCCGGCCGCCGCGGGGTCAGCGACGGGGCGACGACCACGCAGCGGTACCTCTTCGCGGTCAGATGCCGGTACAGGCCGTACCCGGTCGGTCCCGCCTCGTACGCGAAGACGAGGGTCGCGGCCTTGCTGTGCAACCGCCGCATCACCGCCTCCTCTATAAGAAGTCAAGGGTTGGGTGGGGAGTGAACGCGTCAGCTCCCTGGCCGGGTGAGGTGGGGGGCCGGGGGGAGGAGAGGGGCAAGGTTCCACAGCCTGGGGTGTTCGCTCACGCTGCGTGTGCCTGCATGGCCGCCACCGTGCGCTCGCGTCCGAGGTGGCTGGCGATGAGGATCTCCTTGTCGTAGACGGCGTCGGAGGTCATCAGCTTGTAGATGACCTTGAAGCGCTGGCGGGCCAGGGCCAGGATCGCGACGACGTGGGCCTTGGGGTGACCCTCATGGCGTGCGTGCTGCTTGCGGTAGTAGGCCGCGTCCAGCGCGCTACTCTGCACGGCCGCCAGCGCCGAGAGGTAGTTGGCTCGCAGCGCGTGCTTGTTGACCCCGCGGGCGAGCCGTGGTCGTCCGGTGATCTTGCCGCTGCTGCGTGACAGTGGTGTCAGCCCGGCGTAGGTGGCGGCCTTGCCCTCGCTCTCGTTGCGCGACAGTGGCAGGACTTCGCCAACCTGGGCCGCGGCCGTGAGATGACCTACGGCTGGCATGGCGACGAGCTTGCGTCCGATCGGGTGCGCCTCGACCGAGCGCCGGATCTCGGCGTCGATCTCCTCGAACGATGCATCTTGCGTCCGGAGTTCCTGGGTGAGCGCCCGCATCTCGATGGCGACCACGGCTCGTTCGGCCCCGCGCAGCAGCACCCGCGTCGCTGCGCTCTTGAGCGCCATGGCCATCGCCCCACAGCGGTCGCCGTACCGCGTCGAGGTCCGCAGCACCCGCTCGACCGTGACCACCCGAGTGGCCTCCAGTGCAGCCAACGCTGGCCACCGCGTCAGCGCCGCCAGCATCCCCTTGCCACCGAATGCCGGGCCGTCCCAGTCGCCGCCCAGCGTCTCTGGCGCCAAGTCGAGCACCCGCGCCCGGAGCTGGCTCAGCGCCGCTGACCTCTCGTGTCGGATCTACACGTGCAGTCGGCTTAGCCGGCTCAGTACCCGCTCCTCTGGCCGCGGGTCTGTGACCTTGTGACATCCGGCCACCCCAGCGGAGCACATCCGCGCCATCAGCCAGGCGTCTCGGTTGTCGTCCTTGCGCGGCTGCCCTTCCACCTCTCGGTACCGCGCCAGCGCCTTCGGGTTCACTTGCCACAGCTCCAACCCCAGACCCGTCGCCACCTGCGCCAACACCCCACCCAGAGATCGCGTCGCCTCGGTCACCAGCCGCAGCCGTCCTCCCATAGGCAATGCCAACACCAACCCGGCGATCGCCTCCTCGATCGTATCGACTCGGTTCGCAACCCACTGCGACCAAACCCGCTCGCCGTGCTCGTCGAGCAGCGCCACGCGGTGCCGCTCCTCGCCTCCGTCCACGCCGACCGTCGACCACACGTGCCTCGTCTCCGTCCAAGTCTCCATGTCGCAGCCCTCCTCCGCCACACTGGTCCTGCCGCGCGCCGTCGTGCCTCTATGAGCCATCCTCGGCGAGGTCCTGATCAGACAGGCGCGCATGGCTCGAGCGCGGGTGGACGCTCCAGGTCCAGCCATCGTGGCAGGCACCTCACAGCCATGCCCACGCTCACTTATTAGTGGGATCTCCAGGTCCGTCACTCTTGACACTCTTGGGTAACTGACTGAACCCTCAAGCGCCTGGCGAGCAAGACCTATCCCGGCTCGACGAGCGTCACCACCACCTACCAGGGCCAGGGGCTGAGCAGCGTCGTCGACACCACCCACTCTCCGAGCGAGACCCACTCCTTCACGTACGACCCCTCGTACCGCCCGAGCAGCGTCGCGCAGGGCACCCGTGGCACCCTCACCACCACCTACACGGCAGACGACCGGCCCGAGACCCTCGCAGTGACTGGCGGCCCCACCACCACCTACGCCTACTACCCCGACGGCTCAATTGACACCATCGCGTGGAGCCCGGTGGGAAGGGAGCTCAAGTACGAGTACAGTCTCACCGGGCAGTACCAGACCATCACCTTCCCGAACGACCAGACCCGGGCGTTCACCTATGACGACCAGGGACGCCTCACCATGTTCGTCAACCAGCACCCGGTGGCCGGCACACTCGCGTCGTTCACCTACGACTACGACTCCAACACGAGCACCCCGACCTTGCTCGGCCAGCGCACCCGGCTCACCACCACGATCCCGAGCCAGGGGCTGACCGGCGCCGTGTCGCGGTACCTCTACGACACCGGGTATCAGTTGACCCAGGCCGGCACACCGGCGCCGGCGCCCTACAATAGTGAGGTGGACACCCGGACCTACGACGCAATCGGCAACCGCACCACCAAGACCGTCAACAGCACCTCGACCGCGTACACTTAAGGCCTTATCCCTAAATAGGTGCGGCTTTCCGGAAACAGATGATTGCGGCAGCCAGATGAACGAGCGCCAGGTAGCTGTCGTGGAGTTTCTCGAAACGGACAAGGAGCTTGCGGAACCGGTTGAACCAGCTGTGGGCAGCCTCGGCGACCCACCGCCTGTGCTTGGGCGGCCGTCCTCGGCGGGCCTTGCCTCGCTGGGAGATGCGGGGATGGTAGCCACGTTTCGTGACCGCGTTGAGCGCAGGTTGGCCGGTGTAGCCCCGGTCAGCGAGCAGGTACATGCGGCGACGACGTCGCGGTCTACAGATGAGCGTGTCGAGAAGGGTCTCGAGCTGGGTCACGTCATGCCGGTTGGCCGCGGTGACGCAGATCGACAGCGGGACCCCACGCGCGTCGACCAAGATGTGCCGCTTGCTTCCATTTTTTTCCCCGGTCCGTCGGGTTGCGGCCGACGGACTCTTGGGCGAGCGGAGCCTTCAGCATGCAGCCATCTATGCTTTGCCACCTCCACGCGATGCCCTCCATCTCGTCATACTCCGCTAGACCAGTCTGCCAAAGTGCCAGGAAGAACCCCGCCTTCAGCCATGTCCGGAAATAGCGATGCACCGAGCTCGCACTTCCGAACCGCTCCATCGGGAGAGACTTCCACTGGCAACCGGTCCGCAGCACGAAGACGATGGCCTCGAAGACCTTCCGCGGCTCCATGGCCTTGCGTCCTGCCCCCGGTTTCCGGTGATACAGGCGCCCATCCTCGCGCACTGATCGTGCCGGTATCAGCGGCTCCACCCTCGTCCAGAACACATCTGAGACCTCCCAGGATCGCGCTCGCGCCATGCTCGTCCTCCTGGGACAAATCTAGGTTCAGCAAGTCGAAGAGTCAACCTATTTACGGATACGTCCTTACTTCACGAACGGCTCCAACCCCCTCAACCGCCAGCGTCTCCAGTCGAAGGGAGCCAACGCCTACACCTACGACGCCAACGGCAACACCGCGACCCGCACCGGCGTCACTTTCGGCTGGAGCCCCGACGACCGCATGACCTCGATCGCGGGGGGTGTCACTGCGAGCTACACCTACGACTTCGTGGGCCGGCGCACGAGCAAGACCACCGGCGGGACGACCACGAGCTGCCTCTACGACAGGCTCAACCTCGTGCGCACCGGAGGTGCGAGCCAGGCGGGCTACCTGTTCGGGCCCGGGATCGACGAGCCGCTCGCGATGGCAAGGAACGAGACTATCTCCTACTACTCCGTGGACGGCCTCAGCTCGGTGGCGCTACTGAGCGACCCGACCGGCACCGTGCAGGACGCGTACCTGTACGACGCCTGGGGCGAGGTCAAGGGCCAGGGCGACACCCTGGCCAACGACTTCGGGTACACGGCCCGCGAGGTTGGCGAGGTGGGGTTGTGATGCTACAGAGCTAGCCGCCCTTGAGCGGCTAGCTGGGCGCGCCGATTGCAAGTAGCTGCCAGCGCCGCCATCCCCCGTCTGGCAGGGTGGCCCGCACCGTGAGCCTCGAACCGACCAACGGCCAGGGATGCAGCCGGCAGCACGGGCCCTCGGCCCAGCGGAGCGTCAGATTCCCCGGAAGAGACACCTCCTGCCCGGGAATGCCACCGGCCAGCAGGACGGCAGCGAGGCCGAACGCCGTGCGGAGGATCTGCAGGTTGGTGGCATGGGTGGTGGCGGTGACGAGGCCGCAGCCCGGTGTGTCCTCATTCTCGGCGGCGAGGCCGAGATGAGCTTGCACGAGTTGGGCGGCGTAGGCGCTGCGGCGTTGGGCCCAGACCGTGGCAGCGGCAGGCGCGGCCGCCTCCCCGAGGCCCAGGGCGGCCGTCAGTAGGTCGGCGCGCGGTGCGGGCCGCGGGGACTTGCGGTTGCCCCAGTGGTCGAGAAGCTGGAGGGCCAGGAAGGACAAAGCCGTCCACGGCGGGGGTGCAGGAGGAGTATCTTTGCTCACGAGGGCAGTGTAGCCGACCACCAACGGGTACAATGAGCGCCCGGCTGTCGGCCGGCGCGAGATGACGACGCTGAAGCCCCTTCCGCCGCTGCAGGCCGTGCTGCTGGATGTCGGCGGCACGCTCATCGACAGCGAGCCGTCGCCGCCCGAGGTCTACGCCGAGGTGCTTGGCCGCTGGGGACGGAAGATCCCGGTGGATCGGGTCACCGCGGCGTTTCGGACCACTTGGATGGAACTCACCCAGCTCCACCCGCCGGGGCTGGACCGCTACCACCTGCTCAAGGGTGGCGAGCGGGAGTGGTGGGGCGAGTTCGTGCGCCGGGTCATGGCCACCCTCGAGCACCCGGCCCCGTGGCAGCCGGTGCTGGAGGAGCTCTTCGCGGCGTTCGCCGATCCCGCCCTCTGGCGGGTCTATCCAGAGGTCGAAGAGGTGCTGTCGGCGCTGCGACGCAAGGGGTGCCGGCTCGCCGCAGTCTCCAACTGGGACTCCCGGCTTCCCGGAATCCTGGAGGGACTGAGCCTGGCCCGCCACTTCGACGCGCTTCTCGTGTCGGCCCTGGAAGGCGTCGAGAAGCCCTCGCCGGTCATCTTCCACCGCGCCGCAGCGCAACTGGGTGTCGAGGTCGGGGGTTGTGTTCATGTGGGCGACTCGCCTCTCGACGACTACCGTGGCGCCGAGAGTGCCGGCATGACCTCCGTGCTGCTCGACCGTCACGGCCTCTTTGCCGACGGCTACCGACGCATCTCGGACCTGCGAGGCCTCTATGCCCTTGTCAACTGAGCCTCCGCTCTTCGCCGTCGTCATGGCTGGCGGCTCCGGCACGCGCTTCTGGCCGCTTTCCCGCCGAGGGCGGCCGAAGCAGCTCCTGCCGTTCGCCGGAGGACGGTCGCTCCTGCTTGCCACGATCGAGCGCCTGCTGCCGCTGGTGCCGGCCGAGCGCCTGCTCGTCGTGACCGGCGCGACCATCGCCGACGCTGTGGCTCGAGACGTACCCGTGTTGCCGGTTGAGAACCTGCTGGCAGAGCCGGAAGGACGCGACACGGCCGCCTGCATCGGGTGGGTGGCGTGGCGCCTGGCCGTGTCCCACCCGGACGCGGTCATGCTCGTCGTGCCTGCGGACCACGTGGTGCCGGACGGGGCGGCCTGGCGGGACGCCCTCGTCGCCGCCGCCGAGCTGGCGGTCAGACGCCCGTGCCTGGTCACGATCGGCCTGAAGCCCACTGGTCCCGAGCCCGGGTTCGGCTATCTCGAGCTTGGCGAGCCCGCCGAGCATGTGGGGGAGCTCGATGCCTGCCGGGTTCGACGCTTCATCGAGAAGCCCGGTATCGAACGGGCCCGCGAGCTGCTGCTCACGGGCCGGTTCCGCTGGAACTCCGGAATGTTCGCCTGGCGCGTCGCGACCATTGTCGCCGCCATCCGCCAAAATCTTCCCGACCTGGCCGCTGGCCTCGATCGGCTGGTCGAGGACACCGGACAGCTGGGCGAGCCTGCGGCCTTGGAGCGGCACTACCCGATGCTCCCGCGCACCTCCATTGACTTCGGCGTCATGGAGAAGGCTGACGACGTCTGGGCCATCCCGGTCGACTTCGCCTGGTCGGACGTGGGCTCATGGCCGGGGCTGGGCGAGGTGCTCCCGGTTCGTGCCGAGGGGGCCGCGCTGGGTGATGTGCTGGCTGTCGACAGCTCATCCTGCGTGCTCGTTTCGGACGGCCCGCTGGTGGCAGCCGTGGGCCTCAGGGACCTTGTCGTGGTGGCCACCCGTGACGCCGTGCTGGTCGTGCCCCGGGCCCAGGCGCAGCGGGTGAAGGAGGTCGTCGAGCTTCTTCGCCACGCCGGCCGCGAAGACCTGCTGTAACCCTCCAACCGCCCACCCGGGTGATCGGCCAATCAGCTCGTCAGCAAGACCACTTCACCGCTGGCCCGCTGATCGCCTGACCGGCTGATGGCCTGATTCGCTGATGGCTGGTCGGCTGACGTGTCGGGAGGGTGGGGAGTCAGCAGTGATCCACGGTCCAGTAGTAGTCCTCACCCTGGGAGAGCTCGACGCTGCGGCGCTCGACGAGGGAGCTGCCCTGGAGGGCCTCGAGGATGTGCTGGCCGGTGCCGATCCCATCCAGGATCCGCTCGGCGCCGGCCTGGACCGTGAAGGCCTCCCTGCCATCCACGAAGATCCTGAGGGGGCAGGAGCTGTCGTTGAGGAGCACGAGATCGCTCTCTCCGTCGAGGAGGTCCTCGGAGCACCCGCTGCCGAGCAGCGCTGCAAGCACCAACAGACCGGCCCTTCGCCAAGGCATGGCCCTGGCATCCTAGCCCACGGCTGGCAGGCCGACAAGCGTCGCTATCGCCCCCCATCCGCCTGTGGTACAAGATAGGAGGGAGTGTCTCGGCACTTCCACGGCCATGAGCTTCCGCCCCTACGCCGCGCTCCTGTCGATCGGCCTGGGGTGCCTCGCCTGTCGCGAGGCGCCACGGGTCGGAGTCGTGCTGCCCGAAACCGGCCCCGCTGCCATTTACGGTGCGTCGCTCAAGAGCGGCATCAGTCTGGCTTTCTCGCAACTCGGCACGGCGCATGGGAAGGTCATCGAGGTGCTCTACCGCGACTCGGGCTCCGATCCTGCCCGCGCGGCAAGTGCCTGTGAGGCGATCTACGAGCAAGGTGCGGCACTCATCATCGGGGGTGCGACCTCGGCCGAGGCCAAGGCGATGATCCCGGTGGCCGATCACTTCAACCGGGTCCTCCTCTCGCCGTCGGCCTCGGCGCCGGACCTTGCCAGGCGCTCCCGGAGCTTCCTGCGCGTCTTCCCATCCGATGAGCTGGAAGGCGGGCAGGCAGCCGAGTTTCTCGTCGCCCAGCAGCACGCCCGCTCGGTCCTCGTCCTCAGCGAGGACAACGACTACGCGCGCGGATTGTTACCAGTGTTCGTGGCCCGGCTGCAGGCGCTCGGAGCTCAGGTCCTGGGTCCGGAGAGCCTCGACGAGAAGGGCTGGGAGCAACGGGTCCGACTCGCCGTGGTCAACCAGAACCCCCAGAGCGCCTACGTGTGCGGCTATGGTGAGACGATCGCGCGGGGCGTCCTGGTCCTGCGTTCCGCGGGCTTTCGCGGTCCCGTGTGCGCCACCTCGGCGATCCACTCCACGGCCTTGTTGCAGCGCCTGGGTCGGGAGGCCGAGGGGCTGTATTTCCCGCTGGCGACCGCCGACCTCTCCGGGGCCGGTGAGCCGGCGCGAGGGTTCGTCAAGGCCTATCGCCAGGCCTACAATCTGGAACCCGACGTTTATGCCTGCTATGGCTTCGACGCGGTCCTGGCGACGGTGACGGCACTGCGGGCGGCGCCCCCGCCGAACCCAGCCGAGATGACAACGGCGCTCCGGGGTCTCCGGGGAGTGCGCGGCGTCATGGGTCCCATCACCTTCGACCCGGCGGGTGCCGTGCGACGCACCCTGGAGATCCACTGGATCCGTGGCGGTCGCGTCGAGGTCGCGCGACCGGGCACGGCGCCAGCCGCCGCGACCCTGGCGAGGAGCGCACGATGAGCCAGTTCTTCGAGCCCGTGGGCGTCATGCTGACCTCGCTGTACCGCCAGCGGGGCCTCATCTGGGTGCTGGTGGGCCGCGACCTCAAGGCCCGATACCGCGGCACGTTCCTCGGCTACCTGTGGTCGCTGCTCAATCCGATGCTGTTGTTGGCGGTCTACACCGTGGTCTTCACCTGGGTGATCCCGGCCCGGGGGCAGGTGGCCGTACCGTTTCCGCTCTTCCTGTTCGCGGGGCTTCTGCCGTGGCTGTTCGCATCCGGGGCGCTGCTTGACGCGGCGATGGTGCTGCCCGACAACGGACCCCTCCTCAAGAAGGTCGTGTGCCCGCCCGAGGTCTTCCCGACGGTCACCTTGCTGTCTCACCTCTTTCACCATCTCCTGGCCTTGCCGGTGCTGCTGGTAGCGGTGGCGGCCGCCAGTCTGGCCGGGTTCATGGCGTTCCCGTGGACCATGGTCCTGCTGCCGGCTGTGCTCCTGATGTGGGTGCTGGCGGTCGGGGGCCTGGTGCTCGCCGTGGCTGCGCTATCCGTCCACTTCCGCGATCTCAAGGACCTGCTTCACAACGGGTTGAACCTACTTTTCTTCCTCACGCCCATCATCTACACCCTGGGGATGATCCCGGTGCCGCTCCTGCGGCGCGCGATTCTCCTCAACCCGGTGACACCACTTGTCGAGCTGTATCGCGGGGTCGTCCTGCTCGGAGTGGTCCCATCCTGGCCAGTCTGGGGGGGAGGCCTCGCGGTGACCGTGGCATGCCTGGCCCTGGGCCTGGTGGTCTTCGGCCGTCTGCGTGAGACTCTGGCGGAGTCTGTATGAGCACCGTCGCGGTCGTGCGCGTGATCGACGTGAGCAAGCGCTACCCGCTGCTGTCGCGGCGCGGACGGCTGCACTCCCTCAAGGGTGCCTTGCTGCATGGCGAGCTCTGGCGGCGGGAGCAGGAGCAGGAGGGCTTTCTGGCCCTCACCGACGTGAGCGTCGAGGTCAACCGCAGCGAGACGATGGGGATCATCGGCCCCAACGGGTCAGGCAAGTCCACCCTTCTCAAGCTCATCGCCGGCATCCTGAAGCCGACGCTGGGGACTGTTCAGGTCGACGGCCGGGTAACGGCGCTCATCGAGCTCGGGGCAGGTTTTCATCCCGAGATCTCGGGTCGGGAGAACGCCCTGGTCAACGGCATGATGCTCGGTCTGACGCGGGCGGAGGTCCTGGCGCGAATGCCCGGGATCATCGAGTTTGCAGGGTTGGGGCCGTTCATCGACCAGCCGGTGAAGACCTACTCCTCCGGCATGTACGTGCGCCTGGGGTTCGCGGTGGCGGTGGCCGCGGAGCCCGACGTGCTCATCGTCGACGAGATCCTTGCCGTCGGCGACGAGGTCTTCGCGCACCGCTGCCTCGAGCGCATCGCCTTCCTTCAGCGTCAGGGCACGGCGATCGTGCTCGTCACCCACGACCTCGGCCTCGTCGAGCAGCTCGCCCACCGGGCGCTCTACCTACGCGAAGGGCAGGCGGTGCAGTGTGGTCCGGCCGGCTCGGTGGTGGCGCGCTATCGCTCGGATGTGGCGAGCACGGAAGCCGAGGCCGAGCCGGCGGCAGGCAACCAGCAACGGTGGGGCAACGGTGCAGTCACCCTCGACGCGGTGGAGATCCTGGACGCCGGTGGCCGGCCGGCGCGGCTCCTGCGGTCCGGCGAGGCCGCCACGCTGCGCCTGCGCTACACCGTGGTCGAGCCGCAGGAGGACTTCGTCTTTGGCGTAGCGGTCAACCGCGAGGGCGGGGGACACGTGTGGGGCACCAACACCGATCTGGATGGCTGGCGCCCACGCCTTCTGGAGGGTGAGGGCGAGATCTGCCTCCACTTCCCTCGCCTCGAGCTGGCGGCCGGGCGATACCTG
>DAONEV010000142.1:0-10159 GCA_035403265.1 Thermoanaerobaculaceae bacterium
GACGGGCTCAACCCGTCCGTGCGTTGCGGCCACTGCTCAACCGAGGCGGGCAGCCGCACCAGTGTTGCATCCCTTCAATCCGGGCCGGTGCCCTCAAGAGCCGCGCGGCCGGTGTTGTTGATGGTGGTGCGGTAGGTCACGCGAACCGGCTGGTCGTCGACCTCCAGATCGCCCGAGATCAGGAACGAGGCCCTGAACTCGGTGCTGTCCGACTCCAGCAGACGCACCTGCACATTGACAAGCCGGGTTTCGTAGCGATCGATGAGCTGCTCCACAAGCCGCCGGAGCTCGGCCAGCGAACCCGGGTAGTCCTGGTAGAACTCCGAGACATCCGGCAGCCCGTAGCCGGGAAGGTGGGGCACCGAGCCTCGCCGGGTGTTGAGAAGCAGCATCAGGTGATCGCGGACCGGATCGCCCACCCAACGGGGAGGGTGCGCCGAGGCGACGCCCGGCAACGGCCCCAGCATTCTCTCGAAGAACCCGCCCTGCACGCGCCCCTGTGCCATGCTCACGCCTTCTCAGCTCCCCACCAGGTGTCCGGCTCCACCGACCTCGGCTCGGGGCCAAGCAACTGCCTTGACGCACCACGCGGCGCCACGGCCGAGATGCCCGAGATGCCGCGGCCACTGGGGGCAGCGAGGGCTATCGGCCTTCCACCCAGGAGTCGGTGTACTCGACGTTCCCGTCGCAGAAGGTCCAGGTGATCTTCTCGTACCGGAAGGCCACCTCTTCCATGTGCTTGTACTGCTCGTTGTTGGGATTGTCGACATCGGGCATGTAGGGGCGCACGGCGGTGACGCGGGCGTTCTCGAGCTTGTGCGTGAAGTACATCTTCTCCTGGCCGGCGGCATCGATCTCGAACCACTTCAGCGTGGCAGAGCCGATGATCTTGCCGTTGCAGAGGTACTGGTAGAGCTTCGGCGACGCCTTGTCGAAGTTCTTGATGACAATGAGGTCCTTGTGGACCCGTGTGCCCGATGCGCTACCGTCCTTGCGATCCACCGGCATGTATACCTCGTGCCGGAAACCCAGGATCTCCATGTGGTTCTCCCGCCCCTGAACCTTGCAGGACCCGGGGATTTCGCCGATTTCCAAGTACGCTGGTAACGGCATCATGTCCTCCTTGTGCCTACCATCTCGCTGAAAACCCCAGGGCGTCGCACCGACGCCCACCTTCCGCCAGACTCCTCTGCACCCTCCTCTCGCTACTTCTTGGCCTTGGGGAGACGGGACACCAGCGACAGGCTGACGTCCACTCCTTCAATCTGGAAGTGCGGCCGGACCATCATCTCGACGTTGTAGAACCCCGGATTGTCGGCGATGTCGGTCACGGCGATCCGGGCCGCCGAGAGCGGGCATCGCGCCTTGAGCTCGGCGCCCGGGTCCTTCATGTCGGTCACCAGGGTCTTGATCCAGGTCTCCAGCTCCTTCTGCAGCTCCTCCCGTTCCTTGGCGGCGCCGATGTTCTCCCGCTGGATGACCTTCAGGTAGTGAGCCAGACGGCTCACCAGGAACAAGTAGGGCAGGCGGGCCGAAAGCCGGCTGTTGGCCGTGGCGTCGGCGTCCAGGTATTTCTTGGGCTTCTGGCACGAGTTGGCCGAGAAGAAGCAGGCGAAGTCCTTGTTCTTGTAGAAGGACAGCGGGATGAACCCGAGCTCCGAGAGCTCGAACTCGCGACGATCCGAGATCAGCACCTCGGTCGGGATCTTGACCGTCGTCTCCCCGGCCGCCTCGTAGAAGTGGAGCGGCAGGTCTTCGAGCAGGCCGCCGGACTGCGGACCGCGGATATTGACGCACCAGCCGTGGTCGGCGAAGGAGCGCGAGAGGGTCGCCGCGAACCCGAAGCTGGCGTTGCCCCAGAGGTAGTTGCCGTGACTGCCCGCCACATCCTCCTCGAAGTGGAACGTCCGGGTCGGGATGGTCTCGGTCCCGTACGGCAGCCGGAGCAGGAACCGAGGGAAAGTCAACCCCACGTAGCGCGAGTCCTCGGTGTCCCGGAAGGCCCGCCACTTGGCGTAGTTGGCCTGCTCGAAGATGGGCGCCACGTCGGGCAGGCGCGGCATCTCGTCCACCGAGTGGAGGCCGAAGAACTCCGACCCGACCGCGCCGATGAAAGGCGCGTGGCAGGCCGCGGCGATCTTCGAGAGGTTGCCCAGCAGGGCGATGTCCTGCGGGTGGTTGGTGAACTCGAAGTTGCCGATGATGGCGCCGATCGGCTCGCCTCCGGGCTGATCGTACTCCTGCACGTAGATGTGCCGGAAGAGACCCGACTGGATGGGCTCCGGGACGTCCTCGAAGTCCGACCGGAGGTCGTCCTTCGAGACGTTCAGGACCTCGATTCTCACGTTGCGGCGGAAATCGGTGCGGTCGATGAGGAACTTGAGGCCGCGCCAGGCCGATTCGAGACGCTGGAACTCCTCGTGGTGGAGTACCTCGTTGACCTGGGCCGAGATCTTCCGGTCGAGGTCGGCGATCAGGCTGTCCACGAGGGCCTTGTCAACGTGCTCAACGGCCCGTCCGCCAAGCGCCACTTCGCGGATGAGCATGTTCAGGGCCGTGGAGAGGCGCCCGCTCGGCGAGGCGGCCTCGCCGGCCTCGGGCGGGGCCATGTCCACCATCTCGAAGAGGCCATCGAGCACTCCCTTCTCCTCGACGGTCGTGGCTTGCGGCACTACGGCAGATCGCTCTTTCTCCATGGTCTCCCCTCTCATCTGCCACGAGCCCACAGGCCCGTCATGCTTGCCCTTCGGGAGGCTTGGTGGCACCCTCCGGCAGGGGGGCGACACGGTCGAGCTCGCGGATGACCGCCTCGATCTGGCTCGGGTCCTTGACAATGCGTTCCAGGGCTTGCCGGAACCGCTTGTTGGTGATGACCCTGGCCTTGAGGTCGGTGAGAAGCTCCCGGATCTCCAACATCTTGGCGAGCTCGGGGATCTGCCGCACGATGTCGTCGGGGTTGAAGGACTCCATCGACTCGAGGCTGAGGTTGACGCGCATTTCGTCGCCTTCCACCCCGGAAAGACGGTTGGGCACCACCATGTTGAGGCGGAGGCCCTGCTCGCGCATCACCGCGGCGAAGTTGTCCTTGTTGATGCTGATCTTCTTGCGCTCCTCGAGAGGCGTGGCGTCCGGTCGACCAGTGTAGTCACCGAGCAGCAGGAGCTTGAGCGGCAGCTCCACCTGCTCCTGGGCACCCCCGGTGTACTTGACGTACCGGATGTTGACCCGCGAGGGCGGGATCTCCTTCTGGAAGCTGCGATCACGCGTCATCGGCGGCTCTCCTTTGCCGCGTCGGAGAAACCGATCACGCGAGGCTACACGAGCACCGGACGGCCTCGTCCACCCCAGGATCGGCGCTCCGACGACCGTTCACACATTCCATCACAGGCACTACAACCCAGCACCACGACTCAGTATTCGCGCGTCAACGTGAGTTCAGTATAGGGCTGCAAACTGGGGAGCGTCAACGCAAGGCACCCTCCCTTGCGGCATGGCCTTTCGTGGGCAGATGATCTCTCGGCCTCAGGATTGGCTATGATGGAACGTGAACATCGTGCAGAGCAGGAGGCGACCATGAGCCCCACTACCGAGCCAACCGCGGCCACCCCGGCCATCCCTGGCTTGCGCCCGATCTCGACCTTGCGGGTGCTCGTCCTGGCCGACCTGGCGGCCGGCCATGCGGAGGCCCCATTTCCGGTCGCGGCCGACACGCTGGCCGCCTTCCTTGAACGGACGGCCCCCTCCCTGAGCCTGCGCATTCCGAACCGCCTGGGGATCGGCCCCCAGGAGCTGGCTTGCTCCCTCTCCTTCAGGACCTTGGACGACTTCAACATCGACCGTCTGGTGAGAGCCCACCCCCTGCTCCAGGCCGTGGCCCGGGTACGAGCCGTCCTGGCGGCGGCCGGGGACGGGCAACCTCCAGCCGCGGACCTGCTCCGGAGCGTCCTCGACGCCTGCGGCGAGGGTGACCTTGGGATCGCGATCCGTGACCGGCTGGGCTCCAACCCGGTCGCGGTGCCGACCCACTCCGGAGGCTCGGCGGTCGACTCCCTCCTGGGCATGGTGGAGGTAGCCGCCGTCCCGCCGGCCGCCGCGATCGGGCTGGTGGGAAGTCTTGTGGCCGTGCTGACTGGCCACGGGGCGGAGACCCTCGACGGCGCGCTCCGTGCCTTCGACAACCGCCTGACCGTGCAGCTCGCGGCGCTGGCCGACGCGGCCCCGCTGCGGGAGCTGGAGGCTTCCTGGCGAGGCCTCCAGCTCCTCCTCGATCGCCTCCGGCCTGGTGCACCGGTGGTCATCGAGGCCCAACCCACCAGCAAGCTCGACCTGTTGGACAGCTTCTACGACACGCACTTCGAGCCGGAGCACGGCGGCCAGGCCGACCCACCCCTGGGCCTCGTGCTCGCGGCGTTCGCCTTCGACCGCACGCCCCGGGACATCGAGGACCTGCAGCACGCCTCGCGCATGGCCGCGAGCCTTGGTGTGCCATTCCTGCTGGAGGCGGCGCCCGAGTTCTTCGGGGTCAAGCAGGCCGGTCTCGTGGCCACGATGCCCGACCTGACTGGTAAGTGCCGGGGCCCGGAGTACGCCAAGTGGAACCGGCTGCGGGCCGATGACGCGTCGCTCTGGCTCACCCTGGCTTTCAACCGCGTGCTGCTGCGAACGGCCTGGGGCGAGGCCGGCGCCGAGGTGACCGGCTTCGGCTGGGACGGCGCGGCCGCGGGTGCCGCCAACCGGCCGCTCTGGGGGTCGGGGGCGTGGGCGCTGGGCGCCGCCGTGCTCCAGGGGTTCGCGGTGGAGGGGCTGCGCTTCCCGGTGGCCGGCGCCGAGGGTCCGGCCGTGTTGACTGACCTTCAGACCCGCGTCACCCGGATCGGCAAAGCCGAGCCGGTGGCGCTGGCAGTGGAGACGGCCATCTCCGACCAGAAAGCCCTCGAGCTCGTCGAGAGCGGCTTTGCACCGCTCGTCGGGCAACCCGGGCTGGGCCAGGCGTACTTCATCTCGGCCCCTTCCGCCCGGGCGGTCGCCCGCTACGACAGCGAGGAAGCGACCACCGCAAGCTTCCGTGCGGCCACCCTTCCGTACCAGCTCTTCGGGTCCGCGGCCGCGCGGGCGCTCGCGATCGCCGCCAGGGGGTGCGCGGCCGGGCTTGGGGAGGATGTCGTCCGTGCCCGAATTCACGCCGCGCTTCTGGATTTCCTGGCCTCGGCCGAGCCGACGACGGTGCCGGAGGAGGTCGAGGTCGAGGTGATCGGGAGCCCCAACTCGATTCACCTTCTGGATGTTGCCGTACGGCTTCGCCCGGTGTTTCCGATCTACGGCGGCCCCGTCGACCTCGTCCTCGGGACCCAGGCTCTCCGATAGGAGCGAGCGTGGACAACAAGCAGTCTCCTGCCGGTCTCGTCCCGCTCCTGCCGCTCCGGCCCGAGGATCTGGGCGTGTATCTCGAGCTCGAGGCCGACCGGGTGACCGACAGCCCCGGCGCCGGATTCTCGCGCCTGCCAGGCGACTCGCCCCACACCCGCTGCCTGCGCGGCTGCGTGCTCAGCGCCAGCGGCCTCGTGCTCGCGAGAGTCGCCGTCAAGCTGCGGCAGGACGAGGCGTCCGAGGGGTTCTTCCCGGAGGAGGACGCCGCTGTCAGCAACCCGACCCAGGATGCCTGGTGGAGCCACACCCTGGCTGATCTCGCCCGCCTGCAGGGAGGCGCCTCCTGGTTTCCCGAGCTCGTCCTCCCGGCGCCGGGCGCCAGGCCCTTGCCAGTCCTCCAACCGCTGCTGTACTGCAGCTTCTCGCGGCAGCTCTTCCCGATCCCCTGCCCGGCCTGCCTGCAACCCCTGAGGACCTGCCAGGACGACGCCCTGCTCGTGCCCGCCGGGCTGCCCGCGTACGGCGCGTCCACCCAGCGCTTCCTCTCCTGCCCGAGCTGCCGGGAGGCCGGCCGGGAGGTCAGGTTCCATGTCACCACTTTGCTCGACGCGCCGGCGTCGCGACCGGCGGCGCTCTCCGATGCGGCAGAGCTTTCCCGCGGCTGGGCCGAGGCCGTGACCCGCGCCCAGGCTGAAGGGCGTGCCATCGGCTCGGCGATCCCCTGTACGGAGTGCGCGATGGCGGGCTCGTGCCTCGGCGCCGGCAACGAGAGCACCGAGTCGACGGGCCGCCGTCGCGCCCGAGCTCTGGCCGCGCAGCCGCTTTGGAAGATCTTCCTCTCCCACGACAGCCCCTTCCTGATTACCCGCCTGGTGCCGAGCACCCTTGACGCCTTCGCGGACCGCCTGGGCGGCCGACCCGCGTCCGAGGCTCCGGGCACGCCCACAGAGGGGGGCTTCCTTTTCGGTGACGACGGTTCCGGGCTCGACGCGGTCGAGGTGCTGGCCCTGAAGCTCCACCTCTTCCTGCAAGTGCTCCGGGCGACACGGGAGTACCACCGCCGGCTCGGGATCCCCCACCTCGATCTCCACCCCGACCACCTGCTCGTGGATCCCGGCGAGGCCGGCGACCTGCTGCCATCCTTGTGGGGCTTCCGGCTCAAGCTCCTCGGCATCTCGGGCACCCGCGAGCAGAAGCTCGGTGAGAGCAGCAAGGTCGTCCTGCCTCCACAGGAGACCAAGGTGCCGTTCGCCGCACCGCGCGTGCGGGCCTTCAACCTGCAGACCAGGCGCCGGGCCGAGCTGGTGATCGAGCACATCACGGCCGAGCCCTCGACGCCCGGCGCGAGTCGCTTCGAGGCCGTCCTCCGCGATCCGCACGGCCTGCACCTGCGGCCGTCGACCCAGGACTGGCTGCTGCTTTCCTTCCCGGACGACAGCGAGGAGCTCGGGATCGCGACCGCCGCGGCGCGCGTCGATCCGCGGCAGGCCAGGACGACCGGCGGCGAGCTCCGGATCACCTCCGAGCCGGTCACGTTGTCAGCGGCAGCCGTGCGCCGCGTCGAACGCTCGGGCGGCATCCACCTGCCTGTCGTCCGCTATCGGGTCTTTCCGCTCTTCGCGGACGTGGATGATGCCTTCTCGCTCGGTGTCATTCTCCTGCGGCTCCTGCTCGTCAACGACCAGCAGGACCTCGGGGCGGTGGCAGAGGTCGTTGCCGGGACGGTGCGGAAGGCCACCGCCGCCGCACCCGTTCCGGTGCGCAGTGGCGCCTTCCTCGTCGAGTCGGCCCTCGGCGCCGCTCTTGCCGACCAGCCTCAGGTGCTCGCCAAGTCCAACCTTTTCTACAGGCAGGTGGACCGTGTCCCCGGCCGTCCCCACGCCCTGCCCGAGGCGCTCTGGCGGGGAACGCTGATGGCGGCGTTCCGCCTCCTCGAGATGGGGCTCAACCCCAGCCCCGGGGCCTCGGCCATCGACCCGGCACGCCTCGACGCGGTGATCGCCGAGTGCGAGGGCCTGCTGCGCCAGCTACACAGCGTGCTGTTCCGCCGCCAGGGGCTCAACCTGGAGGTGCAGGCGCTCATCGAGGAGCTGGTTGTCGCGGACCCCTCACGGCAGCACTGAGCCACCACTCGCTCTTCAGGCCGGTCGAGAACCTGGCACCTTCGGTGATCACCGAAGGGCTTGCTCGATGTCGGCGACGAGGTCGGAAGTGGTCTCCAGACCGCAGTGGAGGCGGATCAGCCGCAGCCCCGCGCTCCCCGGGGCCTGCGGCATCTCGATGGCCAGGCTCTCGTGGCCGCCCCACGACACACCGATCGAGAAGAGCCGCAGGCGGTTGAGGAACCCATGCGTCGCCGTCGGCGACTGATCATCGAGAGCGAAGCTGAACAGGCCCGCGAAACCCCGAAGCTGTCGGCAGGCCAGCTCGTGTCCGAGATCCGACTCGAGGCCGGGATGGTGGACCGTCCGCACGAACGGATGGCCGGCGAGCAGTCGCGCCACCGCCAGGCCGCTCGCCTGGTGCTGCGTCATGCGCAGGGCCAGGGTCCGCAGACCGCGCACCAGCAGCCATGCCGCGAAGGGATCGAGACAGGCGCCGGCCAGCTCCGCCTGACGGCGCACTTGCCGCTCGAGCGTCCGGTCGCGGCCGACGATGATGCCGGCGACAACGTCCGAATGACCGCCGATGTACTTGGTGGCGGAGTGCAGGACCAGGTCGCAGCCCAGGTCGAGGGGGTTCTGGAAGCATGGCGAGGCCCAGGAGTTGTCGAAGACAGTGAGAATGCCCCGCGGCGCCAGCAAGGCGGTCAACGCCGGGACGTCGACGATCTGGAAGACTCCTGACGTGGGGCTCTCCAGGTAGACGAGTCGGGTCTCGGGCCGCAGCGCCGCCCTGAACTCGTCCACGCTCGGGCCTTCGACGAAGGTCACGCCGACGCCGAATCGCGCCAGGACCTCGTCAAGGTACCAGCGGGTCGGGGCGTAGCACGAGGCGACGCAGACCACGTGGTCGCCCTTCGCGAGGCACGCCTGCAGCGCGGCCGAAATGGCGCCCATCCCAGAGGCGAATGCCAGCGCCCACGCGCCCCGCTCCAGGTGGGCGAGCTTGGCCTCCAGCACCCCCGTGGTGGGGTTGCCGACCCGGGTGTAATCCCAGAACGGTGTGTCCGCCTCGCCGCGCCGGGCAAACGCCTCAGCGCTCGGATAGACGAAGGTGGAGGTCTGCACGATCGGCGGCGCCGCCGCGCCGAAGCTCGCGGCGCGGTCCTCGCCGAAGTGCGCGCAGATCGTCTCGAAGCCGGGCTCGGTCTGGGCTCCTCCGGAAGGCACGGTGGGATTCTGGCGACTGGAAGCGATCATGGCGGCAGGTTGATCGACTGTCGGCCGTGGGTCAAGACGGCCAGCCTCGACGTACGACCACGCGGTCTGCGTGTCAACCATCGGAGCCAGTGGTCGTCATGTCCTCTGAGCATCACGCGGAAAGGCAGATGACCACTGCGTGTTAGACTCGACGACGGTGAATCGCAACCCCCACGCGAGGCTCGCAGTCCTCGTTACCGTGTGGCTGGCACTCCTTGCCGCGCCCGAAGCGCGGGCGGCCGCCCAGTGGCTCGAGCACTACCAGCGCGGCGTGTCGCTGGCGGAGGCGGGAAGCTGGGAAGAGGCAATCACCGAGCTCGGGCAGGCCGCCATGGCCGAGCCCCGGCCCCGCCGACAGGTCCGCACCCACGCCAACGGCGTGGTGCTCGACTACGACCCTCACTACCACATGGCGCGTTGCCTCGTGGAGCTCGGCCGGTTCAGGCAGGCCGGTGCCCAGCTCGTCGTCTCCGCCCGCGCCGGGGTGACGCCTCGAGACCGGATCGAAGCCCTGCGGCGCCGGCTGGACGCCGCGTCGCGGTTCGGCGGGAGGCTCCAGCCGCCGGCGCCGCCGGAGCCACTGCTTACGGTCACGACCCGACCACCGGGCGCGAGGGTCTGGATCGACGGCGTGGACCGCGGAACCTCGCCATTCGGACCGATGGCCCTGGCCGAGGGTGAGCACACCGTGCGTGTCGAGGCCCCAGGCTTCGCGACGGTCGAGCGCGAGCTCACCTTGCAGACCGGCCAGCCGCTCCGACTGGACTTGACCCTGGTCGCACTCCATGTCCTCCCGAATCAACCAGCCCAGGCCGAGCCGACAGCCGTCTCCGCCTTCAAGTCGTCACGAAGCCCCTCACCGTCGACCCCTGCAGCGGTCGCTCCCACGCGGCTACCTGCCGCGGCCTCGGATGGCGTGCCGGCCGCGACGGGCCCGGCGCCCAGAGTCACAGCGCCGATCGATCCCTCCCAGGCCCCATCCCACCAGACGGTGCTGGCGCTGGGAGGAGCCGCGGTCGCGCTCGCTGCCATCGCCTTCTTTCTCCTGTGGCGCCGTTCCTCGCCCGCTCCAACGCCGACCAGCGCCACTCGCGTCCACGACCTGCAAACCTTGCAGTCGCATCCGACCCCCATGCAACTTGGGGAGTACGACCTGCTCGGCACGCTCGGCCACGGCGGAATGGCAACCACCCATCGCGCCAGGCGCCGGCGCGACGGGAGCGAGATCGCGATCAAGATCCCCCACGAGAGCTGCCTCGCCGATGCGACCTTCGTCGCCCGCTTCCTGCTCGAAGGCAGACTTGGTGAGCAACTGCACCACCCGGGAATCGTCCGCATCCTGCAGGTGGGCGAACATGCCGGACGCCCGTTCCTGGCCATGGAGCTGGTGCAGGGGCATACCCTGAAGAGCGAGATTCGGGAGCTCGGCC
>DAONEV010000143.1:0-10148 GCA_035403265.1 Thermoanaerobaculaceae bacterium
CTTCGCAGCCTCGGCCGCTGCCTTCTCGGCTGCAAGCCTAGCCTCACGGTCGCGTTGGTCTGAATCCTTGAGCGCAGCCATGGCGGCGTCCGGCCCCGGCACCGGAACAGTGACTGATTCCAAAGCCGCCTGAGCAAGCCTTGCGAGGCGCTCATCGGCAGCAAGCTTGTTGATCTGATCGGCAGTCAGCCCTGCTAGACGGGCATGGAGCCAGAAGATCGGGGTATAGCCGGCGATCGTCTTGGTGGTTTCGAGGAGCTTTGAAAGCCGTGATTCCTCGATTCCTGAAATCGCGGTGTTGATCGCGCTGATAGCAAGGGCGATGCTATTGAGCCCTTCCCCAACTCCACCGCCGGCGATCTTTCCTCCCAAGGTCTCCTCAAGGTTGTCCCACTCCGTCTTGATGGCCTCGAGTTGGCCCTGAAGCTGGGTGCGAAGGGTCTCGGCGACGCCCGAGTAGGCGCGGTTGACGCGGTCGAGGATGAGCGCCTGCGCCTCCGCGACCTTGCCCTGCTCCTCGAACCTCTTGAGGAGCTGCTCCTCGCTCTCGCTGAGGATGATGTTCATGGAGCGCAGAGACCGGCTGGCGGCGGTGGGCTTTTCGAGGGCGCGTCCGAGCTGCTCGGCGGCGCTCGCGACGTCGGTCCCCATCACCTTCGAGACGTTGAGGGCGGCCTTGAGCGTGTCCTCGAACCCCTTGCCGCGCAGGTTCTGGAACTGCTGGAGGACGACCTGGCCGCTCTTGATCGCCTCGTCGTCGATGCCCGTGAGGCGGGACATCGAGGTGGCCATCTTGTCGAGCTGGGCGACCGAGTAGCCGGCCGCGCCGCCGGTCGCCCGGTACACGGCTTCGAGCTTGGCGTTGACGGCCTGGGCCTCGCCGAACTTGGTGATCGACTCCTGCATGAAATCGGCGGTGAGGCGAATGGCGGTGTGCAGGCCACCGAGCACGGCGGTCACGGACACGGCCTGGAGCGCCATGCCCTTGAGCTGCATGCCAAAGTCCGCGGCCAGGCTGCCGCCATTGGTCGTCTGCGTGCTGAGGGCGCCCATGAGGGCGTGGTAGCGCTCGAGCGGCGACTGCGTGGCGGTCGCGGCGATGCGGTTCTCGTTGTAGGCGCGGGTGAGCAGCTCCTGCTGGCGTTGGAGCTTCTCGGTGGCGACGCGCGCCGGCTCAAGGCGGTTGACGAGCTTGGTCAGGTCCCGGTCGAAGCTCTGCGCCTCACGCGCGGCGGTGGTGTTGGCGGTGCCGACCGAGGACAGCCCTTCCTTGAGCTGTCGCATCCCGACGATCGCCTGGTTTGCGTCAAAAACCGCTTCGAACAGGATGCGAGACATCGTCCCCTTCCTAGGCCCCGCTGGCCGGCATCAGATGCTTGATCTTGTCCTCGAGCAGGTGGTCGAAACCCCGAATCATCGCACGGACCTCGGAGAGCAGCACCTCGGGTTTTGGCAGGTCCAGCATCACGATGGCGGCAGCGACCTTGCCGCGAGAAACTGCATCGACGCGTGCCCGGCAGGCCATCACGAGCCCGAACTCCTGCAGGGTGGCAAGCACCGGTAGCAATACTCGCCGCTCGTCCTCGGCGAGATGGGCGATGATGACACTGTCGATGGACACGAGGACTTCTGACGCCTGAGTTGGAGGCTCCGGCTTCAGCGTCAGGCCGACAAGTGGGCAGCCTCGATTCCAGTGTGACCGCTTTCGGAGCAGAGCTTGCAAATCCTCATCAGAGAGCGTCGTGCTCCAGCGGAATGTCCGCGGCTCACTGCAAGTCACAACCTTCACCTTTGTCATGCGATCTCCTTCGGTTGTTTCAGAACCGGTACGGTTGCGCCGCCTCAGCGTTGCATCGTCGCCGCGCCCGAACCCGCTCCTCCTACGATCTGGTTGGACCCCCCTCCCCCTCCGCCAGAGGGTCACAATCCACGACCGAGAGGGCGCAAGGTTCACGCGCCACTCCTCATCGAGAGGAACTCGTGAAGCGCACGCCGCCTGGGGTCGGCGAAGAACGCTCTGCCCTGCTGAACGAGCCTTCGGGCGCTTGCACATTGAAGAGCTGTGGGAATGGGCGTCTCCTGCACTGTTGGGTCGTGGTCGTCCTTCGTTGGCGCGACCACGCACAGCTCGCGAAGGACAACCGCGATCGAAGGCACCCTGGTGCCTACCGCTACGGCATGCACCTCCGCAGCGTGGCGGGTCGCTACGCTCAAGTCGTGGATCCGCGCCTCCACCTCCTCACGAGCGACCACCAAGGCGGCCTTGGCCTCGTCCAACGCCGCTCGAGCAGCCGGCCGCTCCTCCTCCGCCGCAGCCCGCACCGCCCCCTCCAACTCGTCGTCAGCGCTCGCGAGACCTGCCGCGAGGATCCGGAGCTTCCGCTCGATGCCACCTAGCCGAGTGGCGGCCGCTTCGACCTCCGCCATGGCAGCGCCGGAACCGAGGCGCTGCCCAGCCTGTTGCTCAGCCGCCGCCAGAGCGAGCCGGGCCTGCTCGCGATCGCGCATGACCTGGTCGGCCTCCTGGAGTGCCTCCTCCACGCGCTGGCGCGCCACCAACACCGCCGGGCCGTCGGCAAACGTCAACGCTGGTGGCGGCAGGGGCGGACGGTACGCGGTCAATTGCTCCTTCGGTGGGCGTTCCTTCTGTCGCTTCGGGTTCATGCTTGTCTCCTTCCTGTTCGGCCCGACAGGGCCTGACTCTCGGTCGTGTTGACCAGCGCCAGCAGGCGGGCGTGGTCGCGGTCGCGCTGAAGCGCGCCGGCAGGGTTGCAGCCGAGCCGTGCGGTGAGCTCGGCCTCGTCGACTGCCATCCGGCGACGCGCCAGGTCCAGATCGCCCGCCCCGCCGCGTCGGGCTCGGTACTCGGCGAGCACCACCCGTGCCGATCGCAGGGCAACGTCGGTGGTGGGGTAGGCGCCGCGGCCGACATAGCTCACGTCGAACAGGTCCACGTCGATCAGCTCGCGCAGAGGCAGCATCCCCGAGCCGAATCCTTCGGTCCAGCGATCGCCGCCGGACACCACCCGGAAACGGAACGACATCTGGCTGATCTCGCGGCGGCCGACCAGCTCGGCCAGGTCCCTCGCGACTTGCGTGCTGGGGAGGTCGTTGGCGAAGGCAAGCCCGCGCTCGTCCTCGGAAAGCTGCAGCGTACCCGCGGTCGTTCGCCCCACGATCGCGAGGCCCCCTTCGTGCTCGATGCACGCCACCACGTCTTGACCGTCGCGCAGCGCCCGGCGGAAGGCGCCAGGTCGCACGATCTCGCGAAACATCCCGTCGATTGTGGTTTCCTGGTTGAAGGTGACAGCGTGCCCCTCGAGCCGACCAGGGCTCCCACCGGCGCCTCGGCGTTCCACGTGAAGATCACCTAGGACTACCCTGCGTTCGTTTTCCATCATCGAGTCTCCTTGTGGGGTGGTGTCGTCGGATCGCCGCGTCCCAGCAGCCGGCCCCGCTGTACGGCCAGCGTCCACAACGCCGAGTCGCGAAGGAGCACGCCGATGATCTCCTCGGCCCGCAGCACGAAGGTGGCCCGGGCTCCGACGATGATCACGAAACCATCCTCGACCCGGGCGAAGGCGCGATCGCTCATCGGCCAGCCTCCTTCCAGGACTCGCGACCAGTGGGGGGTTTCACGCCTCGTTCTGCCGAAAGGCTCCGTGCCGTCTGACTTGCTGTCGCCTCACTCACCGCAGAAACGACGCAGGCGGCACCCGGCGGGGCAATTTGCCCCATTCTGCCCTTCTGTGCGTTTGGGGCGCGCGCCGCTCGCGCCAGCCTGTCACCTAGGGATCGCGACCCCCCTCCCCCCCTGGCCGACGTCTCGGCCGAGGTCTTCGTCTGGTGGCAGGAGCGGCAGAGCGCCTGAAGGTTCGAGGAGCCGAACGGCGCGCCGCCATCCTCGAGCGGGACCCGGTGGTCCGTGATCTCCGTGAACGCCTGGCCGCAGGCTTCAAAAATGGGGTGTGCGGCACGGTCCGCCGTCGAAATCTTGCGCCAGGGGTGAGTGCAGTGGACCGGGTGGCGCTGGCGACGGAGACCGTTGTAGCCCCGCATCTCCTCGGCCTTGGCACTCGGAGTACAAGCCGGGCAGTACCCGTGCCGCTCACTGGTGAGACCAGTGCGGCACCGGGTGCTGGACCAGGCATCCCGCAGCGCCTTGACCATCGGCATCACTCCAGCCCCGGGAACGTCAGCCGGCCCTGAGCCTCGCGTTGTGCGATCTCGGCCCGGAGGTCGTACAGTCTGGTGGTGTCGACGCTCGCGTGGCCGAGTAGCTTCTGGACGAGAAGCACGTCAACGCCACGGGCCAGCATCGTGGTGGCGAACGTCTTCCGGAGGTCGTGCGGTCCGATCGCCTTGATCCCCGCCGCCCGTGCCCTCAGCGCCACACTCCTGTATATCGTCCTGGACGAGAGGCGCTTGCCGAAGCACCTCAGCGAGACGCCGATGAGGAGCGGCGCGTCGTCGGGACCTGTCCCCCGCGCATCGAGCCAGCGCGCCAGCACGGCCTTCGCCGCGCCCAAGGGCAACACCCGCACGGTCGCCCCCTTCCCCAGCACCCGCAGGGATCCCCCAGCCAGATCGAGGTCCCCGAGGTTGAGGTCGACCATCTCCTGTCGCCGCAAGCCGCACAACACCCCCAGCACCAACACGGCCGAGTCCCGGCTTCCACCCAGGCTGCCATCGGCCTGGCACGCTCGAAACACCGCCAGCACCTGGTCCTCGGTGAGCCAGACCCCGCGGGCCTCGCGCCTGCCGCGCACAGACTCCACGTCCGCTGCCCGCTCCATCGCTTCGCGGGACATGAGACCGAGCCGCCACGCCTCGCGCATCACCGCCCGCCACGCGCTCAGGTGCCTGTTGGCCGTCGCAGGGGCGAACTTGTCAACCAGGGCTTGACGAATCTGCACCGCATGGCGGTAGCTGAATCGATGCCAAGCCACGTTTTCACAGCGTTTCACGGCGTGCCCAAGAGCGACGGATGCCAGGAAACGCAATGCCTGCCTCTGCGTTTGCCTACCCGCACCGCGTAGCCTGGTCAGATAGGCCTGAGCCGGATTGAGTCTTCGCCCCTCCTTCTGACCTTGAGTCCTTAGAATGTAGGTTTCGGGACATGCCGTCTTTGGCCCCGTGCCTGCATGGGTTTCTGGCCGATCCGCTGGCAGCGGATTCAGGAACGTCGAGGAGGAGGTCGACGGGTTCATTCAGCATCCCTTCGAGCCGAAGTTGCCAGCGTATCGAGCACGACCCCCGTCACCGACGCCAGCCGGACGAGGCACCGCGATCCGGAGCGCAGGTCGACGGCCATCCAGTCCGGGCCCACGGCGCGTAGGTCGCCGCGATACAAGCCGCCGCCGCTGCAGCGCACCTCGACCACCTGTCCCAACCAGCCGGACAGATCGGGAGCCTCGCCATGCATCCGGTGAGCACGGCCTGGGCGAGGTTCGCCCGGCAAGCGCGGCGGGATCCTCGGCCGCATCGTGGCGCTCATGAGGATCCCTGCCCGGTTGTCGGCTCGTCCGAAGTGAGCCCAAATCCTCGTTCGAAATCCCACGTGGCGTGGTGGCCTGTCAGGTCGCGAGCTGTCGACGCGTGAACCCAGCGCCGGCCCGGAAACACTCGAAACACCTCGTCACCACACACCTCACAAACCCAGTCCAAGCGGGGTGTGGTGAGGATCGGTCGCAGGCTTCGGTGGTCTGCATCATCAACCACGTTCGTCACGTGAATCTGCCCGGTGTACCGGGTGTACACGACAAGGCGGTGACAGACACCACAACGGGGACGAAGCCGATGGTGGCGCCGCCGATATGTCATGCCCTCACCTCCTCGCTGGGGTTCGCGGAAAGCCAGGCCAGAAAGCCATCCTCCGCATTCCATTGGCCAGCGTTACAAGCCGGCAAGTACTGGTGCCAGCGTGGATGCTCTCGGTGACTCTCAAAGTCCTTGACGTATGCCATCTGTCGGCGCTGACGGGAGAGGTCTTCGTCTGTTTCCTGGTGGTCGGGCACCGGCACCTGGTCGACCAGGCGGGCCCACTGGCTTCCTATCCCAGGGAGGCCACCGAGCGCGAGGGACCGGAAGAAGCCAGGGGAAGCGAGCGCCACCTTGATCGTCGCGAGAATCGTCTCCGGCTCCGCAACGGAAAGCAGCTCCTTTGCTCCCTTGCCGTCGCGACCCCACGTGCTGCTCGGCAGCTTCCCGCCCCGTAGCTCAGACTCGACAAGCAGGTGGTACGCGCTCACCAGCTCACGCACCCTCGGGTCAGCCTCTTGCTTCTGCTTCCTGGGATGTTCCACGTGGAGGGCGCGACCGCGCCCCTTCTCTTGTCTTTGGTGATCTCTTAGGGATCGGCGGGACTCAGTCCCGGGTTTGGCGAACTCAGTCCCGGGATTCTGGTGATTCCCGGCACCGGGTCCCGGCTTTGTTTCCCGGGACTGAGTCCCGGGTTGCTGATGCTCCAACACCTCCCAGCGGATCCGGTATACCGTCGCTCGCCCTCGTCCACCGCCGAGCCGTACCACAGCCAGCACGTTGGAGCCAACCAGGGCATGGAGAACGAGACGAACGGTCTCGACGCACAGCGAGGCATTCCCGGCGATCGTGGCCTCGGAAGGGAACGTCACGCCGGTTCTGCTGTGCGCGAAGGAACGGAGAACGCGGAGGACACCTTTCGCTGCAGAAGGTGACACCCTACCCACACGACGTGTACGCGGGACGGTGAGTACCGGTGGAACCCATCCATCGATCAACTTGTGCTGCACGTCCGCTGTCGGTTGGCCTCCGCTCCTGGCTGGTGGGGCTGGCAAGTCCGGCAAGGGCGGGACTAGCAACAACTTCCGCCGGTCAGCGCCCGGCACGTCGGGCCGGGTCACCTGGGAGCGCAGCGCGGCGAGAGTCAACACCGGACCCCCTACGCTTCCGGGCGATCGGCCTGGTGCGTTGCGGCCGCTTCGATCGCCTCCTTCTCTCGCTGTTCGAGCCATCGATCGAGGGCGCCGGCTGGAACCCGGACAGCCGAGTTGATTCTCACGATGCCGATGCTGGGCGCCAGTTGGTAGGCGATACTGCGGCCAACCCCCAAGGCGTTGGCGACATCAGGCCAGACCCGCAAGAGCTTCCGATCCTCAACCATTTTCCCTCCGTATGGTTCGCATTGGTCTTTGCAATCGCTGTGCGGCCCACATAGACACTCTCGCGCTTGACACGGTAGGACGCAAGAAGTTATGTTGAGGATATGCTGAGAGACCGAGAGCCACCAAAGCGCCGCGATCTCCCACTGTGGGACCAGGTCGGCCTCCCACTGGACGAGCTCTCCTCGGTGGGTTCGCGGCTGGAGGTCCCGCAGTCGGTGCAGGTGGACAGTGGAATCCTGGTGTACCTCGGGGACTCCGTTCGATCGATCCCACCGCCTCGGGAGTTGCTCGCGCGGTTCATCGGGCTTGCGGACGCCAGTGACGGCGCCGTCCTCAGCGCTGCCCAGCGTTGGGGACCCCTCTATTTCGTTCTCGAACAGGAGCGAACGCCTGACGAGGAGGATGCTCGCTGCAGGCTCTCCGGCTACCATGCCGAGCGGGTGACGACGTGGCGGGCTGCCGCGAAGACGGCCAAAGCGCTTCTCGGCATCAGCAGTGCTCTACACGCTGGTCGACACGGTTCCCAGGGCGACTGGACAACTGCGTCGGAGTTCCTGCTCTTCGATGGCTGGAGCGCGAGCGATCTCATCTCCTCTGAGACTCCATGCCCGAGGGTCGACTTCTCCGAAAAGGAATGGCTGCAAGTCTTCTTCCACTTGCTGCGCCGGGGGTCTTCACTCGATCTTGTCAACCTCGAGTTTCGCTGGAACCCTGACGAACCTCGCCCGACTCTGCAGCTCGTCACACGGGCCTTCATGGGGGCGGTCGTCGTGCAGCTCATGCAGGCGGTCAGCCAGACCCGCGGATGGTCATTCTGCAAGGGGTGCGGGACTCCGTTCTTGCGGGAACCTCGGCACCGGGCGTACTGCGCCGACTGTGGCCGAAAAGCGCAATGGCGTGAGGCGTCTCGAAAGCACTACGCGGAGAAGGTCAAAGGGAAGGTGAACCATGGCAAGGCGACACCACGGTGAAGGCACGATCCGCCAGCGGCCGGACGGCCGATGGGAGGCGCGGGTGCACCTCGACAACGGCCGCCGGCGGTCCTACTTCGGGAAGACGGCCGCCGAGGTATCCAAGGCACTGTTGAATGCTCGCAAGGCGCGCGAGGACGGCCTCCTCGTGCCCGGCGCGCGGCTGACGGTGGGGGCGTATCTGGGTGACTGGCTGGCGGCCAGCAAGCCTCAGCTTCGGCCTCGCACGTATGCGCGGTACGAGCAGTACGTCAGGCTGCATGTCCTCCCGGAGCTCGGGGGCGTGCGGTTGGCGAAGCTGCAGCCGGAGCACCTCGAGCGCCTCTACGCCGCGAAGCTCGATGCCGGGTGCTCGGCGCTCACCGTGCGGCACCTGCATGCCGTCCTGTCGGTCGCGCTCAAGCGCGCCGTGCGGCTCGGGCTGGTGGCGCGCAACGTCGCCGCGATCGCCCGGCCGCCGGCAGTCCCCCACCGGGACGTCCAGACCCTGACGCTCGCCCAGGTCAAGGCACTCCTGCAAGCCGCCCGGGGCGAACGCCTTGAGGCGCTCTTCCGGCTGGCGGTCGAGACCGGCATGCGGCAAGGCGAGCTGCTCGGTCTGCGGTGGGCCTACGTTCACCTGGACGAAGGTTTCCTCGAGGTCGCTGGCGCCTTGCAGCGCACCCCGGCCGGGTTCCAGATTGTCGCGCCCAAGACGAAGACCAGCCGGCGACGCATCCCCCTCACCCCCGCCGCGGTCGCCGCGCTCCGCCAGCACCGGGCCCGGCAGGGAGAGGAGCGGTTGAAGCTCGGGGACGATTGGGCATCGCAGTGGGATCTCGTCTTCTCCTCCGAGGTCGGAACGCCGCTCGAGCACGGGAACCTCCTCCGGCGCGCCTACTGGCCACTCCTCCTCAAGATCGGCCTGGCCGATCTGGTGGTGACGAAGGAAGAGCGGATCCGCAAGCGCAAGGGCGGCAAGGTGGAGGAAGTCGAGGTCCGGACGATCAAGCCCCGGGTCACCTTCCACGCCTTGCGCCACACCGCCGCGACACTCCTGCTCGAGCAGGGCCAGCACCCGGTCATCGTCGGCGCCTTGCTGGGGCACGCGCGCACCAGCACGACGGTCGACGTGTACTCCCATGCCTTGCCCCATGCCGTGGCCGGCGCCGCCACGGTGATGGACGAGCTGCTCTCCACCAAGCCCACCGCCGTCAGGCGCCGGCAGTAGCGCCCGAGGGCTCGCCCTCTTCACTTCCAACGATTGGGGGTCAGATTGGGGGCCAAATCGCCCAGGATGCGACCCCAGGCCGCCTTCCCATCTTTGCATCTCGTTGGTTTTCTTTGTGTTAGGTGGCGGGGCTGAGAGGACTCGAACCTCCGACCCGCGGTTTAGGAAACCGCTGCTCTATCCAAACTGAGCTACAGCCCCGTCCGATGAGATCCTAGCCGCCGGCGCCTCTGACCGCAACTGGCCAGCTCCCGAGTACGCCGGCTGACGGTCCTCGAAGGGGTCGCGCGGTGGCCTGCTTCTTCACTCCCCGCCGTTCCAGGGTGTCGGTCGGATGGCGAAGCCTTCGCTCACAAGCTCCTGTGAGTCCTCGGCCACGACCTCCAGGACCTTGGACATCGGCGATCCTTGCCAGAGCCGTCCGAGGAAAGTCTCGACCCGGCCGCTGTCACCGCGAGCCAAGGCCTCGACGCGACCGTCGGGAAGGTTCCGCACCCAGCCGTCAAGCCCCAGGCACCGAGCCTCGCGCGCCATGAAGTAGCGGAACCCCACGCCCTGCACGCGCCCGCTCACCACGAAGTGACGCGTCAGCACGACATCCCTGCTCCGAAGTGACTCAGGCCTGGGGGAGGCCATTGGCATACCCTTCCCGGCCGACCAGAGGCACGAACGTCACCGAGCCGTGCGTCGTCTGCTCGAATGTCGCGCCACGGCGGACGACGCGGTGCAGCTCCTGGCGGCGGAGGTCGCCGACCGGGATGACCAGGCGTCCCCCGTCGACGAGCTGGTCCTTCAACGCCTGGGGCACGGCCGGGGCGGCGGCCG
>DAONEV010000144.1:0-10033 GCA_035403265.1 Thermoanaerobaculaceae bacterium
CCCGACTTCGAAGGGCGCTACACCACACACCAACAGAAGAAGCTCAACATCTCCCAGCTCAAGGCCTTTCGGGACATCCTCCACCTCCCTCTGCCCGACCGCGAGCTGGAGGACGAGGAGCCGCCCTACTACCACCCGGGCGCCGACAGCCCCGAGGTGAGCTACCTGCGGGCCCGCCGGGACGAGCTGGGCGGAACCCTGCCGCTGCGGCGCGTGCAGGTTTCGGTGCCGGCATTGCCCCCGGCCGAGGCGTACGCGGAGCTGTTGGGCGGTAGTCCGCGCGAGGTTTCGACCACGATGGCGTTCGTCGCGTTGCTGCGGCGGCTGCTGCGCGAGCCGGGGATCGGGCCGCGCATCGTGCCGATCATCCCCGACGAGGCGCGGACGTTCGGCATGGAGTCGCTCTTCAAGGAGCATGGCATCTACGCGTCGAAGGGCCAGCTCTACGAGCCGGTGGACCACAACCTGATCCTTCGCTACCGCGAGTCCAGCGACGGGCAAATCCTCGAGGAGGGCATCACCGAGGCCGGCTCGATGGCGTCGTTCACCGCCGCCGGTACCGCCTACTCGACCCACGGTCTGGCCCTCGTTCCGTTCTATATCTTTTACTCCATGTTCGGGTTCCAGCGCGTCGGTGATCTCGTCTGGGCGTTTGGAGACGCGCGGGGTCGGGGGTTCCTGCTGGGCGCCACGGCGGGGCGGACGACCCTCCAGGGCGAGGGGCTCCAGCACAACGACGGGCACTCGCCGCTCCTGTTCTCGGTGGTGCCCAACGTGCGCGTCTACGACCCGGCCTATGCCTACGAGCTGGCGGTGATCATCCGCGACGGGCTGCGACGCATGATCGGCGAGGACGAGGACACCTTCTACTACTTGACGCTCTACAACGAGAATCTCCCCATGCCGGCGATGCCCGAGGGCGTCGAGGATGGAATCGTGCGCGGGCTGTACCGGGTGCGCGCCGCGGGCGGTGATCACGCGCTGCGCGTGCAACTTCTGGGCTCCGGGATCATGCTGCCAGAGGCGCTGCGCGCGGCCGAGCTGCTGGAGAGCCGGTTCGGGGTCGGTGCCGCGGTGTGGTCGGCGACCTCCTACCAGCAACTGCGGGCCGACGCCCTGGCTTGCGAGCGCTGGAACCGACTCCACCCGATGGAGGCACCCCGAGTGCCCTACGTCGCCGAGCGGCTGGCCGGGCAGCCGGGTCCGGTCATCGCCGTCTCGGACTACCTCAGGGCCGTGCCCGACCAGATCGCCCGCTGGGTGCCCGAGGGTCTCATGCCCGTGGGAACCGACGGCTACGGGCTCTCCGACACGCGGCAGGCGCTGCGCCGTCACTTCGAGATCGACGCCGAGCACGTGGTGGTGGCCGCCCTCGCCGAGTTGGCGCGCCGAGGCGTCTTGCCAACTGAGGCGGTCGCCGGCGCGATCAGCGAGCTTGGAATCGATCCGGAGGTTGCGGATCCGGCCCGGTCCTGAGCCGTAGTCCGGACCGCGATAGCCGGCCTGGCTGCACGTCGTGACGCCAGCGCCTCGCGGAGGGTCCGCTGGCCGGTAGGCGATCCCACGAGCCTGGACGCCTGGTGTAGGATTGTGCTTGACACAGAGGTCAAGGGAGGACAGCATGCGCGCCAATCGTCTGCTTGCTTCGGCTATCTGCGTGATAGCGACCATGAGTGGAGCTGCAGCCTTCGCCAGCTTCACGGGCACCGACGTTTTCCTGCCGTCGGTGGGGGCCAACCCGGGCACCCCGCCAGCCGTCTGGTACACGACCGTGTGGGTCCACAACCCCAGCGCCACGGCGGCCAATGTCACCTTCTACCTGCTCGAGCGTCAGGCCAACCTGACCCCCATGACCTTCACCGACACCATCCAGCCGGGCGACACCGCCAAGTACGAGAACGCTGTCCAGCTCATGTTCTCCAAGCAGACCTTCGGCGCTCTCCGTCTGACCTCGAACGTCAAGGTCCTGGCGGGCTCCCGCATCTACTCCCAGTCCGGCGCGCTCAAGGACTCGGTGGGACAGTTCTTTGCCGGCACGCCTGCCTCCTTTGCCATCGGCCTGGGGCAGTCCACGGAGCTGGTGGGCGTGTACGCGACACTGCCCTCGGGGGAGTCCTCCTTCCGGTACAACTTCGGCTTCGTCGAGACGACGGGGACCGGCACCTGCACCGTCAAGGTGACGGTGAAGGACCCGACCGGGGCGCCGCTGGCGTTCAAGACCTACCCTGTGCGGCAATGGGAGCAACTGCAGAAGGGGTTCGCGAGCGAGTTTGGGAGTCTCAACACCCAGAACGCCCGGCTGACGGTCGAGGTGACCGATGGGACCGGCAAGGTCATCGCTTTCGGCTCGGGAGTGGCGAACGGCTCCCAGGACCCGGCGACCTTCGAGATGGCCTTCCGAGACGAGCTCCTGGCGGAGAACACCTCGGGCGGGGGTGACATCACAGGTGTGACCGCCGGTGCCGGGCTGACCGGCGGGGGCACGAGTGGCGATGTCACTCTCGCCATTGCCGACAGCGGCGTGACCAACGCCAAGATCGCGAGCGGGGCGGTGACGGCGGCCAAGGTGGGGACGACCGGCGGGAGCAACGGCCAGGTGCTGACGGTCACGGCTGGCGGCGCGGCGTGGCAGGCGGTGTCGGGCGGGGGAGAAGGCGACATTACCTCGGTCGCGGCGGGGACTGGTCTGTCCGGAGGTGGTCTCAGTGGTGCGGTCACCCTCGGGATTGCCAACGGCGGCGTCGGTGCAAATCAGCTCGCCACGGGTGCGGTGATCAGCCCCAAGCTGGGCTTACCGCTGTCGCTCCAGTACGCCGGGGCACTCATCCCACTCAACGTGGAGACGACCGGCGCGGGCAACGCCATCCGGGGTGAGAGCGCGGGCGGCACCGGGGTCGGGGGCCGCGCCGGTGGCGCCAACTCGGCAGGTGTCTACGGCGTCACCAATCAGATGACGAGCTACGGTGTCTGGGGAAGGAACGAGAGTACGGGCTACGGTGTCTATGGCGACAGCATCCAGCATGGCGTGCACGGCAAGACCACCGGCACGGGGGCGACCAACTACGGTGTTTTCGGCGAGGCCACCTCGGCCCACGGGGTCGGCGGTAACGCGACCACGGGGACGGGCGTGGAGGGCCGGAGCACATCGGGTCATGGAGTCGAGGGGTACAGCGCGAGCTCCCACGGCGTGCACGGCGAGGCGAGCAACTCAACGCCCGGGTCCTGGGCCGTGTACGGGATCAACACCAACTCCGGAGCCTACGGGATCATGGGGCACACCACGGCCGGAGTCTACGGGGGCAAGGGAAGCGGGGGTGACTATGCCGGCTACTTCAATGGCACTGTCGCCGTGGTCGGCAACTTCACCGTGAGCAGTGGCGTGAAGAACTTCAAGATCGACCACCCGCTCGACCCGGCGAACGAGTACCTCTACCACGCCGCGGTGGAGTCCAGCGAGGTGCTCAACACGTACTCCGGCAATGTGGTGCTCGACGCCCACGGCGAGGCGGTCGTGACGCTGCCGGACTGGTTCGAGGAGATGAACAAGGACGTGCGCTACTCGCTGACGCCGATCGGCGCATTCGCGCCGCTGTACGTGGCCGAGAAGGTGTCCCACAACCGCTTCCGCATCGCCGGTGGCAAGGCCGGGATGGAGGTTTCCTGGCAGCTCACCGGACTGCGCAACGACGCCTGGATGCAGGCCCATCCGTTCCAGGCGGAGCAGCCCAAGCCCCCGGCCGAGCGCGGGTTCTTCCTCGCGCCGGAGCTGGTCGGTGCACCGCCCGAGCTGAGCCTCGAGCAGGCTCACGGGGTCCTCAACAGGTGAGCTGACGAGGCCAGGCGAAGAAGCAACGACAGGGCGACCCACGGGGGTCGCCCTGTCTGCATGTGGCCGTCTGCTACCCAACCTGGGGCAGGCGAGCGAGTGACTCCTCGATGGCGTGCTCCGGGTACTCGAAGTCCTCCAGCTTGCCGTCCAGGTAGGCGTCGTAGGCCCCCATGTCGAAGAACCCATGGCCCGAGAGCGAGAACAGGATCACCGCCTCGCGGCCCTCCTCCTTGAGCTCCAGCGCCTTGCGCACCACCGCGGCGATGGCGTGGGAGGACTCCGGGGCGGGCACGATCCCCTCGGTGTGGGCGAACAGCACGGCGGCCTTGAAGACGTCGCGCTGCCCGACCGACTCGGCCTCCATGGCCCCCTGGTGGACGAGCGCCGAGACGATCGGCGACGCGCCGTGGTAGCGCAGCCCCCCGGCGTGCACGGCCGGCGGCACGAAGTCGTGGCCCAGCGTGTACATCTGCAGGATCGGGGTGAGCTTGGCGGTGTCGCCGTAGTCGAAGGCGAAGCGGCCCCGGGTCAGGGTCGGGCAGCTCTCGGGCTCGACCGCCACGGTGCGCACCTTGCCGCCGGCGAAGACCTCGGGCATGAACGGCAGGGTGATGCCGCCGAAGTTGGAGCCGCCTCCGTGACAGCCATAGACGAAGTCGGGCTCCTCGCCCACCAGGTCGAGCTGCTTGCGGGCTTCCTGGCCGATCACCGTCTGGTGCAGCAGCACATGGTTGAGGACCGAGCCGAGCGAGTAGTTGGTGTCGTCCCGGGAGGCGGCCTCCTCGACGGCCTCGGAGATGGCGATGCCGAGGCTTCCCGGTGAGTTGGGGTGCTCGGCCAGGATGTCGCGTCCCGCCTGGGTGAGCGGCGACGGGCTCGGGAAGACCTCGGCGCCGAACAGGCGCATGAAGGTGCGACGGTAGGGCTTCTGCTCGTAGCTGACCCGTACCATGTAGACGCGGCAGGCCATCCCGAGCATGCGGGTGGCGAAGGCCAGGGCACTACCCCACTGCCCGGCGCCGGTCTCTGTCGACAACCTCATGACGCCGTTGACGGCGTTGTAGTACGCCTGAGGCACGGCGGTGTTGGGCTTGTGGCTGCCGGCCGGGGAGACCCCCTCGTTCTTGAAGTAGATGCGGGCCGGCGTGCCGAGGGCGCGCTCCAGGTTGCGGGCCCGGATGAGCGGCGTCGGCCGCCACATCGAGAGGATCTCGCGCACCGCCTCGGGAATCGGGATCTCGCGCTGGGAGCTCATCTCCTGCTCGATGAGCTGAGGAGCGAAGAGGCGCTCCAGGTCCTGGGGGCCCACCGGCGCGCCGGTGCCCGGATGGATCGGCGGCGCCATCGGGATCGGCATGTCGGCAAGCACGTTGTACCAGCACTCGGGCAGCTCCGAGGCGGGCAGGGTGATGCGGTCGGTCGCCGCGGTGGTCGAAAGCATGCTTCGGGTCGTGGTCTCGAGGTTCGTGCTTGCCATGTTCGTGCCCCTCCCTTTTGGGCAACAACAAAAAGGCCCTCCGTCGCCGGAGGGCCTGAGGTCTCGAAAAATGCCTTGTGCTACGGCTTGGCCTCACACCCTCCAGTCGTGTGGGCGCACCACCACCAATTGGTGGTCGAGGTGCTGACCGTGGGCAGGAAGCCGCGCATCATCAAAGCCACCCTAACTGCCGATCGGTTTCCTGTCAACCCTGGAGGCGGTCAGTACGCGTGGCGGTGGCGCCAGAAGCGCAGCAAGGTCAGCCACATGATCTTGAAGTCGAGGGCCAGGGACCAGTTGTCGATGTAATAGAGATCGTGGGCGATGCGCTTGCGCATCGAGCTCTGGCCCCGGAGGTCGTGGACCTGGGCCCAGCCGGTGATCCCGGACCGTACCCGGTGGCGGGACATGTACTCGGGATAGCGCTCGCGGAAGCGCGCCACGAACTCCGGCCGCTCGGGGCGTGGCCCGACCAGGGACATCTCGCCCTTGAGGACGTTCCAGATCTGCGGCAGCTCGTCCAGGGAGTAGCGGCGCAACAGCGCCCCAAGCCGGGTCGTGCGGGGGTCGTCCCGCTGCGCGAAGCGGGGCCCAGTGACGGCCTCGGCGTCCGGGATCATGGTCCGGAACTTCAGGATGAGGAACGGATTGCCATCGAGGCCCATGCGGAGCTGGCGGTAGAACACGGAGCCGTGGTCGGCCAGGTGGATGGCGAGGCCGATGATCGCCAGAAGCGGCGACAGCACGACCAGGCTCAACGCCGACAGCACGATATCCACGGCTCGCTTGACGAATCGGTTCCAGCCCGCCAGGGGAATCTGGGTGAGGTTGATGACCGGCAGGCCGTCGAGATCCTCGACCCCGGCGCGTAGGGCGTAGTACTGCAGCAGATCCGGGACGACGCGGACGTCGAGCAGCAACGGCTCGGCTGCCTTGAGGAGCCTGACGGCGCGCCGCTGGCTGCCGAGCGGCAGGGCGACGTAGAACATGTCGACCCGCTGGGCGCGTGCGATGTCGGAGAGGTCGTCGAGCGTCCCCAGCACCGGCAGACCGTTGATCCTGGTTCCCACCCTGCCCGGGTCGTCGTCCAGGTAGCCGAGCACGTCAAGCCCCAGCTCGCGGTGCTCCTGGAGCTTCTGGACGACCATCCGCCCGAGCTCCCCGGCTCCCGCGACGAGGGCGCGCTTGCGGTGGCGGGAGGAGGCCCAGACGCGGGTCATCACCGCCCAGAAGACGAGCCTTCCCAGCGAGACGAGGACGACATCGAGCAGGGCGAAGATTCCCAGAGCGAGGCGCGAGTAGGTGAAGTCCCGGTAGAAGCCGAGCCCGGCGTAGAGCACGACCGAGGCGATGGCCACGGCGATGCTGACGGCGAAGACCTCCTCGACCCGGGAGCGCTGGGGGCGGCCTTCAAGGAGGCCCTGGAAGTAGAAGACCACCGGCCACACGAGGGTGATGATGGGGAAGAGTGCGAGGTAGGGCTCGAACGGCGGGATGCCCTTGGTGACCGGGACGATCTGCACCTCGAAGCGCAGATGGAAGGCCAGGAGCAGAGCGGCATAGGTGGCCAGCAGGTCGACCACGACGAGGCCGCTGCGGTTGAAGCGGAGCTTCTCGCCGATCATGCCTGCCTGTACCCGGGGACATGCCGTTCCAGCAGGAAGCCGAAGCGCTGCCGGAAGCGCTGCCGGGAAAAGCTCTCGGCGCGATGGCGCAGCGCTGGGCGATCCCAGACCCGGGCGAGGACCTTCTTGCAGGCCGACTCCAGGGCCTCGGGGGACCCGTCGGGCGCCAGCTCGCCATGTACACCGGTCTGCACCGCGTCGGACGTGCCGCTACCGGCGAGTCCCACCACCGGGGTGCCGCAGGCCAGGGCCTCCACCGTCACCATGCCGAAATCCTCGACGTTGGGGACGAGCAGCAGGGCGGCGCGGCGGAACTGATCGCGCAGCGCCTCGGTGCTCAGCCGGTGCAGGAATTGCACGTGGGGTCCCGCCTGCCGGCGCAACCGGCCGTCGAGCGGCCCGTCACCGATCACATGCAGTGGTTTGCCCATCCTGGTCGCCACCTCGATCCCAACATCCACCCGCTTATACGGAACGAGTGCCGCAACCATCAGCAGGTAGTCGTCGCGATCCCCGCCGGGGGTGAAGGAAGCGATGTCGATGGGGGGGGGCACGACCTCAGCCTGCCGCCGCCAGTAGCGCTCGATTCGTCTGGCGACGAGCTTCGAGTTGGCGATGAAGTGATCGACACGAGCGGCGGAGACGACGTCCCAGGCGCGCAGGTCCTCGAGCTTGGCGCGCACGAGGGGACGCAGCACGGGGTTCATGCGGCGCAGGTACTCTTCCCGCTGGTCCCACAGGTACCGCATCGGCGTGTGGCAGTAGCACAGATGCACCGCCCCCGGCGGCGGGATCACGCCCTTGGCGACGCAGTGGGACGAGGAGATCACCAAATCGTAGCCCTCGAGAGAGAAGCCCGCCACGCCGTAGTGCATGAGCGAGAGCAGGCCGCGGTACCAGCGGCCGCCGAAGGTGAGCTTCTGGAGGAACGAGGTGTGGATCGGATGACGGAGCAGCTCGCCGGAGATCGTGCCACGGCGGTGGAAGAGGGTGTAGATCGGCGCGTCGGGAAAGAAGCTGGCGATCTCGGCGAGCACCGCTTCGCCGCCTCGCATTCCGGTCAGCCAGTCGTGCACCAGGGCGACTCGCATCAGGGCTCTCCTCGTACCGCCAGATAGGTGCTCAGGGTGGCTTCGGCGGCGCGCCGCCAGGAGAACTCCCGGGCCCGCACCCGGCCCTTTTCCCGTAGCCTGGAAAGCAGCTCCGGGCGGTCCAGAAGCCGGCGCACGGCGTTCGCGAGCTCGACCAGGTCGCGGGGGTTGACGGTCACGACCGCGTCGCCGGCCACCTCGCGCACGGCGGCCACCTCACCGGCCAGGACCGGGGCGCCGCAGGCCATCGCCTCCAGCACCGGCAACCCGAAACCCTCGTACAGGGTGGGGTAGACGAACAGCGTCGCGCCGCGGTAGAGCGCTATCAGCTCGCGTCGCTCGACGTAACCGAGGCTCATGACTTTCCCCCCCAGCCCCATGTTGGCGGCCCGCTGGGCGAGGGGGCCACCGGGGGTGAAGCCACCCACCAGGACCAGGGGCGGTGGTCCGAGGCGCTGGCCGAAGGCCATGATCTGGTAAGCCTTCAGGAGCCCCTCGGCGTTCTTGTGCGGCTTGTGGTTGCCGACATGCAGCAGGAAGCGGTCAGGCACCCCGAGGCGGCGGCGGATGGCGGCGTCCTCTTCCGGGTCGGGCTCGGCCAGAAACTCCGGGCTGACGCCGTGCGGGACCACGTGCAGTCGGTGCTCGGTGGCGCCGAAGAGGCGTTTCAGATCGCTCGCTGTGGCCTCGGAACCGGTGAGGATGCACCTCGCCTTGCGAACCGCGGCGCGGATGAAGAAGCGGGCATAGGCGAAGCCGAGGGGATGCGGCAGGAACTCGGGGAAAAGCACGTGGATGATGTCGTGGACGGTGACGACGAGACGGCGCGAGAAGACGAGGGGGATGACGTAGTGCGGCACGTGCAGCACGTCGATACCCGAGCGCACGGAGGCGCCCAGCAACGCCACCTGCTCGCGAAACGAGTAGCCCGGAGCTTCGACCTCGACCAGTCGCCAGCTCTCTGGCAGTGGCGGCAGCAGGTGCATGCTCTCGCGAGAAACCAGCAGCACCAGATCGAGGGGCGGGTCGCGGCGGGCGAACTCACCGAGCAGGCCCTGGAGATAGGAGCCGATGCCGTAGTCCGCGAGCTTGCGCGCGTCGATTCCCAACCGTCGCATGGCACCGCATTCTACCCTGTGCCCAGCCCGCCCGGCCGGTGGTCGGAATCCGGCGATCCGTCGTCAGGCGTCCCGACGAGGGGCCCGCGGGCGGGAGCTCCGATTGTGGATCACTGTCCGTTCCCTTCCCGGGCGAGGGCGGACAGGAGGTTCTCCCAGGCACTGGCGGGACCGTCCCAGCTCAGGTTGCTGGCCCTGGCGAGGCTGTGCTCGCGCGACCGGGCGCGGTCGGCGGCGAGGGTGCGGATCAGGGCGGCCTCCAGGCCGGCCGCGTCGCCCTTTCGGAACACCCGGGCGGAGTCCCCGGCCACCTCGAGCAGCGCCGCCTCGTCGGAGATCACGCACGGCGCCCCGCATGCCAGGGCCTCGGCGAGCGGCAGGCCGAACCCCTCCTCCTCGGAGGCCAGGACGACAGCTTCGGCGTGCCGCAGCAGCGCCCGGGCCTCCTCCCGACTGACGTAGCCTGGCAGGTGCACGCGTTCCCGGAGTGGGTGGGTGGCAAGGGCCTGCGCGAGCCAGCCCCCGCCCCAACCCTGGCCGCCGGCGAGCACCAGATCGGGGGCCGATGGGTCGGCGGTGAGGAGCCGGCCGTGGGCGGCGAGGAGCGTCGCAATGCCCTTGCGCGGCTCGATGGTGCCGAGCTGAACGATGAACGGCCGTGCGCCCGCGAAGCGTCGCCGGGCGGGCTCCGGCTCGTCCCCGACAGGCGGTGGGCAAAAGAAGCGGTCGGCCGCCAGGGGCACGACACGGGCCCGGTCACCATGCCGGCGGTCGAACGCCGTGAGCCGCGCCCTGGTGGCGTCAGAGGCGCACACCAGGAGGTTGGCCTGGTCCAGCGACTCGGCGAAGTAGGCGGAGAAGCAGAAACGGTTGGCCAGGGTGTGGTGCCGAGG
>DAONEV010000145.1:0-10022 GCA_035403265.1 Thermoanaerobaculaceae bacterium
ATGTCCAGGAACACCAGCTCGTCGGCGCCCTCGTCGCGGTACCTGCATGCGAGCTCGACGGGATCGCCCATGTCCCTCAAATTGATGAAGTTCACGCCCTTGACCACGCGCCCGGCCTCGATGTCCAGGCACGGAACGATGCGAAACGCCGGCATCAGAACCCCCTTGCCGCACCCAATAGCTCGCCCACCGTCGCCGTCCCGTCCACCAGCAACGAGCCCACGACGATACCGGCCAGACCCTGCCGGACGAGCGGCGCCAGCCGCCCGAGGTGCGCGACGGCGCCGATCCCGCCCGACCCGATGACCCCGGGCCCGAAAGCCGCCATCGCCTCGACGAGCACGTCCAGCGCCGGCCCTTCGCCGGTCCCGTCCATCTCCACGGCGGTGACCAGAAGGTGCAATACCCCTCGTCGCCGTATATCGCGGGCGAACTCGCCGAGCCCCATTCCCCCGTCCTCGGTCCACCCCCGAACCACCACCCGACCCGCCCGGGTGTCGGCGGCCACCACCACACACTCCGGGTCATCTGCCACCAGGCCAGCCAGCAGCTCGGGCGAGGCGAGGGCTGCCGTCCCCAGGATCACCCGGCGGGCACCGCCTTCAAGCAACCGCGCCGCTTTGCCCGCCTCCCGGATACCCCCACCCACCTGCACCGGACACGAGACCGCGGAGACGATGCGTGCCACCACCGTTTCGTTGTCGCCATCGCCGAACGCCGCATCCAGGTCCACAACGTGCAGGAACGGCGCCCCTTCCCCGTCCAGCCGCCGCGCCAACGCCACCGGGTCGGCTGCCACCTCACGGCAGCGCGCGCGCTCCCCGCGCAGCAGACGCACCGCCCGGCCGGCAGCGAGATCGATGGCAGGGTAGATCAGGAAGCTGGACACGTCGCGACCTGTCTGGGGACTGGAGTCCGGGGTCCGGGGTCCGGGGTCTGACCTCCGGCCAGCCACGCGGACCGGACGTCACGCCGGAGGGAGCGGATCACTGGGACAGTCCGAGGAAGTTGGAGAGGAGGCGGGCTCCTGGAGCGGCACTCTTCTCGGGGTGAAACTGCGTGCCGCAGATCGTGCCGCGCCGCACCGCAGCACAGACCGGCACGCCGCCAAAGTCGAAGGTGGCCACCGCGTCGGCCGCTTCCAGGACCGCAAACGAATGGACGAAGTAGGCGTAGCCGCCGTCAAGGCCTTCCACCAGGGGATCACCCGGGGTCGTCCGCAGCGAGCTCCACCCCAGGTGCGGGACACGGGCCACCGGCGGGAGGGGCACCACGCGACCGGCGAGCAGTCCGAGGCCAGGCGTGCTCCCGAACTCCTCAGATGCCTCGAAGAGGAGCTGGTGCCCCAGACAGATGCCCAGCACCGGGACACCCATTGCCGCGACATCGCGGATGGCGACGTCGAGGTGAAGAGCCTCGAGTCTCGCCATCGCTGCCGGGAACGCCCCCACGCCGGGAAGCACGAGCCGCTCGGCCGCCGCCACTACACCGGGATCGGCGGAAAGCGTCACGTCGGCCCCGGCCCGCTGCAGCCCCCGCACCGCGTTGGGGATGTTGCCCACCCCGTAGTCAACAACAACGACCGTTTTCATACCGACAGCGTCCCCTTGGTGGAGAGCACGCCTTCCCGGGAAGGCTCCGACGCCTGTCGCAGGGCCAGAGCGCAGGCCTTGAACATCGCCTCGGCACCGTGGTGGGGATCGGTCGCCCGTTCGAGGTCCAGGTGCAACGTGAGGCGGGCACGGCTCGTCACCGCCTTCCAGAACTCGGCGACGAGCGTCAGCCCGAACTGGGGCGTCACCCACGCGGTGGCCAGCTCGGACGGCACGGCGACGCGGCAGAACGGCCGTCCCGAGATGTCCACCACCGCCCGCGCCAGGGCCTCGTCCATCGGCGCGCAGGCGAACCCGAAGCGGGCGATCCCAGCCCTGTCTCCGAGCAGTCGGTCGAGGGCGTCGCCAATGCACAGGCCGATGTCCTCGACGGTGTGATGCGCGTCCACGTGCAGATCGCCCAGCGCCTCGACCTGGAGGCACCAGCCGGCATGGCGTCCGAGCGTCGCCAGCATGTGGTCGAGGAAGCCGATCCCGGTCCGCGTCATGCAGTCGCCCACCTCCAGCGCCAGGCCCACCCGCACCTTCGTCTCCCGCGTCTGCCGCGTCACGTCTGCCCTTCGCTCATCCATTCGCCACCTCCGCGATGGCCGCCACCAGCCGGTCGTTCTCGACAGGCGACCCGACTGTCGCACGCACCCATCCCGCGGCGTCCAGCTCCGCCAGGCGACGCACCGCCAGACCACGCCCCGCCAGCTCCGCCGCCAGCTCGCTGCCGGTGCGTCCCACTACCCGGAGCAGCAGGAAGTTGGCGGACGACGGCGCAACGTCGACCCGGGAGACCGTGGCGAGCGCCCTTCGCAGCCGCTCTCGCTCCGCCACCAACCCGGCCACCAGCCTCACGCCCTCGGCCCGGCACTCCAGCGCCGCCTCGAACGCCGCCTGCACCAGCCAGGAGGTGCCGAACGGCAGCAGCTCGCCGTCCACTCTCCGGCACAGCTCTGGCGTGGCCAGCAGTGCCCCGCCGCGCGGCAGCAGCGCCCGTACCACGACGTCCAGCAGCTCGTTGGAGCCGTTGCCGACCCGGGTGCCCTCGACCCGCCAGCGGTACAGCTCGGCCGCCGCCCGCCGCGCAGTGTGGGCATCAATTTCCGGATAGCGGTTGAAGGCGCAGGCAGTCAGACGCTCTACCAGTGCCTGTCGGAGCGAGCTGCCGGCCTCGCGTGGCGCTTCGTTGAGGTCGAGCCTAAGGGCGCCCACCGCCGCGTCGTCGCGGACGTATCCGGCGGGGGCACCCATCCCTACACCTTGCCTCGTCTACCGGCACGCAGTGCCTCGGCGTGCAGCGGCAGCGACTCCTGCAGGGCAAGGGCACGGGCTGCCCGCGCCAGCGGCGCGAATCCATGGGCGTGCACGCGCACCACGGCGGTGCGATGCACGAAGTCCCACACCCCGAGCGGTGACGCGAAGCGAGCCGCGCCGGCGGTGGGCAGGACATGGTTGGTGCCGACCACGTAGTCGCCCAGCACCGCCGAAGACCACGGGCCCAGGTACACGGCTCCAGCCGCGTCGATGCCGTCGAGCAGCCGCCGCGGGTCCTCGACCAGGACCTCCACGTGCTCGGGGGCGATGCGGTTGGTGATTTCCACCGCCTGCTCCAGGTCCTCGACCAGCAGGGCGGCGCTCCACCGCTTGACCGCCTCGCGGGCCGCGGCGCCCCGCGGCAGCGAGCGCAAGCGGGCGGTGACCAGCCGGTCCACCTTCTCGGCCAGGCTCTTCGAGGGGGTCACCAGCACCGCCGCGGCGTCCGGATCGTGCTCGGCCTGAGCCAGCATGTCCGCCGCCACCAGCTCGGCCTCGGCGTGGGCGTCGGCGATGATCACCACCTCCGACGGCCCGGCGATGGTGTCGATGTCCACCAGGCCGAAGACGGCCCGCTTGGCCGCCGCCACCCAGCGCCCGCCGGGGCCGACGATCTTGTCCACCGCAGTCACCGACTCGGTCCCCAGGGCGAGCGCCGCCACCGCGTGCGCGCCGCCCATCAGGTAGACCTCGCGGATGTCGAGCCTCTCCAGCACGTAGCGCAGCGAGGGCGAGGAGAGGAACGCACCCGGCGGAGTGGCCACGGCGATACGCGGCACCCCGGCGAGCCGGGCCGGGACCACGGCCATGAGCAGCGACGAGAGATACACGGCGGCGCCGCCTGGCGCGTACACGCCCACCGAGCCCACCGGACGGACCCGCATCCCGAGCTCCGCCCCCTCCTGATCGAGGTTGTAGCCGTGCTGGGCCTGGGGCTCGTGGAACGCCTTGAGGTTGGCGATCGCCAGCTCCACCGAGGCCATGAAGTCCTCGCCAACCTCCTCGTTGCCGCCGAGCTCGCCCTGAATGCGGAAGTCCGCCATCGGCAGGCCCTTGAGGTCGTACCTGCGGACGAAGGAGACGAGCGCCCTGTCACCACGCTTTGCGATCGCCGCGATGATCGAGCGCACCTTGTTGTCCACCGTGCTCGACAGCACCTCGCGCTGCCGCTGCTCCAGCCGCACCAGGTACTTCTGCCCCTTGTCGTCGCTCGCGCGCAGGATCTTCATTCCAGTCCTCCCAGGCCGCGCCGCAGCGCGCGTACCTCGTTACCCTTCCAGAAGAAGGCGGCTCGCTGGGCGATCAGGTACGGGCTCACCGCGAGCCACTCCTCCACAGGCTGCAACCCATTCTCCCGCAGCGTCCGTCCGGTTTCCACCAGGTCCACTGCCGCATCGGCGAGTCCCAGCCGCGCCGCCAGCTCCACCGACCCAGACAACGGCACCACGGTCGCGTTGAGCCCCCGTTTCTCGGCCAGTAACCGCGCCAGACGCAGGTACTTGCTGGCAAGCACCAGCGGTCGGCCCTGAGCGCGCACCGCTGCGCCTTGGCGTGTGATGAGGCACAGCCGGCACGCCCCGAAGGGCAGGCGCAGCAGGCGCAGCACGTCGGCCTCCCGGTCCAGAACCTGGTCGAGGCCGGCGATGCCGCAGTCCGCCGCCCCTTGCTCCACGTACACCGGGACGTCGGCGTCCTTGAGCAGCAGCAGCCTCAGGTCGCCCATCTCGACCACGAGCTGGCGCCCCGCCGAGGCCAGCGCCTCACCCAGCGCCAGGCCATGCCGGCCAGCCAGCTCCACGAGAGGATCGAGCAGCCTCCCCTTCGGCAGCGCGACCGTCAGCATGGACGCTCCTCGAGGGCGACACCCAGGTACACGCACCCGCCTGCCGCTTCCTTCATGCCGCTGTCCACCTCGATCCGATACTCGCCGCCGCCCGCCAACACCGCCTGGGTGGCCCGGCCCCACACCGTGAACTCCAGGCCGTCGTAGTAGGAGCCTGCGAGGCGCGGCGCCAGGTCCAGGTTCGAAACCACTCCCGCCGTCTCCAGACGAGCCTGCACGTGCGCCACTCGCGCCGCCTCCGCGGCGACCCCCAGCTCCTCGGCCCATGCCCCGGCCGGCAGCCCGAGCAGCGCCGCCCGTAGCGCCTGCGCCGCATCGGCCGGCAGCGGTGCCAGCTCGAGAAAGGTATCGGTGTCCCGGGCGCGCAGCAGCTCCACCAACTCGGGCACCGGTGGCCGGCCGGTGACGCGCCGCATCACCCGCTCCCCGAGGCCTGCAAGAGAGATGGATACCAGGCAGTCGGCCAGCCGTACGCCGGCCAGGGCGAGGAGCTCGAGGGTGAGATCGAGGGCGCCCTCGCCACCCCCTGCCAGGCCGTAGGTCTCGAAGCCGAGCTGGTACAGCTCCGGCAGTTGCCGCAGGCGGACAGGGCGGGGTCGGATCACCTCGCCCGAGTAGCAAACCGCGAGCGAGCCCGCGCCCAGGCACGGCGCCAGCATTCTCGCCGCCAGGGGCGTGAAATCGGTGCGCACCCCGACGAGCCGCCCGGCCTGGTCCACGAAGCGGTAGCCGCCGACGCTCTCGTCATGGGCGTACTCCAGGACAGGCAGGTGGACGAGCTGGAAGCCACGATCGAGCAGGTGGTCGAGGAGCACCTGCTCGATCTCGCGCTGCTGGTGCGCCAGGTCGCCAACCAGGGCGAGCACTCCCGACGGCACCGGCGAGGGTGCGTTCACGCTTCCTCCTCGACTGCCAGCCCCAAGGCGGCGGCCATCGCCGCCACCGGCGGCATCGCCAGGGTCATCGCCGCAAACTGCGCCACGCCCTGCCACAGCAGCACCTCGCGCCCGCCGACGTACGACCAGTGGCGGGACTCGGCCATCGACTGGAACACCGTCGGGCCGGGGCCGTACGGTAGGTCCAGTACCGCCGCGTGCGGCGCGAGCTTCAGCCCCTCCAGCCACGGGGAGGGCGAGCCGTCGGCACCGGCCGGCGTGGCGTTGACCGCCAGGGTGCAGCGGCCAGCCTCCGATGGCTCCACCACTGCGGTATTGAGCTCCCGAGCGAGAGCGGCGGCCCTGCCGGCATCCCGGGCGCCCACCGCCACCTGGCACCCGGCGCCCTGCAACGCCACGACCGCGGCGCGCGCCGAGCCGCCGGCACCCAGCACCACGGCGCGCGCGCCGTCGAGATCGATGCCGGCCTCGGTCAGGGCTCGCACCACCCCATCCATGTCGGTGCAGTCGCCCAGCGTCATCCCGGGCCGCGGTAGTGCCGTGTTGACCGATCGCGCCCGGGCGGCCCGGGGCGCCAGCGTCGTACAGCACCACATTGCTTCTTCCTTCCACGGCATGGTCACCGCGAAGCCCCCCGCGCGCAGCCCCACCTCGTCGAGGGCGGTGATTCCGGTCGGCTGCAGCAGCCGGCCCAGCTCCGCTCGGTCCTGCACCTCGATGGGCACGAACAGGTCCGGTAGCCCGAGCGCCCGGTACGCGGCGTTGTGCATGCGCGGCGAAAGTGAGCCGCCGACCGGCTGGCCGAGCACCGCATACACCCGCCGCGGCGGAGCGTTCAGGTGCCCAACCAGTGCGCCGATCTCTTCCGGCATGTATTGGCCCGGAGCCGCAGCCCGGCCGGCGCCCCAGGCCGCAAACGCCAGCGGAGAACCAAGCAGGGGCCCGAGCAGGCGTGCGGCCCGTCCCGCCTCGCCGGTCGCGAGCACCACCGCCCGCCGCTCCTTGCGGGGGCGGTCGTTGAGCGCCCGGGCTGCCCGCACCACCGCCAGCAGGCCGTCCAGGCTCGACACCGCCGGTGCGAGCTTCACCAGCAGGGTGCCGCGCGCCAGCAGCTCGCGTCCCTGCGCCACCAGGTCGGCCGGAACGGCTGGGGGGTGCGTCGAGAGGATGACCCGCTCGCGTGGCACCACCCGATCCACGAGGTCGAGGTCCCGTGCCGCTTCCAGGTCGAAGGCGAACGCCGGCAGCGCCACGGCACGCTCGAAGAAACGACGCCGGCTCTCAGGCTCGTCGGGACCCTGGCCGCCCTCGGTCCGGGAGCGCAGCGTCATGACGACCGGAAGCGGGCACGCACCGGCCAGCGCCGCCAGCTCCACACCCGCCGGCAGCAGGTCGGCGCGCAGCTCCACCGCGGTGGCCCCGTCCGGCGGCCGGCGCAGCTCTGTGCTCAAGCCCTCGGCGCCCGGCCTCGGAACGTACGTGGCAACGATCTCCATAAACCAAACCTCCCCGTCGGGTCTGACGAGGAGGTCAACGATCGCGAAGCTGCGACTCCCCGTCCGAAGCCCGGCGGCTCGAACGGGGCAGCACCCCGTCTACCGCCGTGGCGGAACGTGGTGATGATGGCGGATGGTGCCCATCGCTCGCATCGCCGGAGAAGCTAGCCGAGCGCCGGCCGACTGTCAAGCGACGCTCCGGGCCCGTCTGCCACGCACCAATGCTCAGCGAGCTTGGCGCGGCCGCCAGCGGGTCCGGGCGCGGGCCAGCTCGCGACCGTCCGTGGGGCGCGTGATCCGGTGTAGCCATGTTTGGGGACCCTCGCCCGCCGCCGCCTCCACCATCAGGAGATCGCCCTCTCGCGCCTCGGCACGGTAGTCGATCTCCATCTCGCCGAGCGTCCAGGTGTCGGCCACCGCGGCCGGCAGCCCGTCCAGTGCCCACGCCACGAAGCGGACGTTGTTGGCGTGAGCGTTGAGATCCAGGTCCGAGCGGCCCACCCGCACCTCGAACGCGCTCGCGGCTGGCGGAAGCTCCGGCAATCGCTCGAAGCCGTCATCGAGGACACGCGGCGGTGTGGTCAGGACCATGTCGGCCAGCGCCGCCCCGGGCCGCACCGGTCGGCGGCTCCCGGTGTCCATGACCACCCAGCCACTCGTGCCGACTACCACGCTCTCATCGTCCAGGTCGATCCGGAACTCGCGCACCGCGAACGCCCGCACCACCCCCGACGGCCAGGTCTGCACCGTCACGTCGTCGCGCCAGCGCGGCCACCGGGAGACCCGCAGGTGCAGCCGCGCCAGTACCCAGGTCAGACGCCGCTGCTGGAGGTTCTCGACACCCCAGGTCAGAGCGCTGGCGTGGTTTCCCGCCGCCTCCTGCAGCCAGTCGCACAGCGCCGGCATCCTGGCCACCCCATCCGGCCCGACCTCGTACGCCCGCACCCGCACGCCCTCGCGCCACACCATCACCGGCTGATCCACACCCATCCCCTCCGCGGCGATCGTAGCGCATCCCTCCGACACACCGGACAGGCTGGCGCCGGCGGGAGACCGGCTGCGGACTCGGGCCGGACCCAAGCCGCCATGATGCAGGCATGCTCAATCCAGTCATGAGCCGCGACGCTGACACCACGCCAGGTGACGTGAGGAGCCCGATTGCGAGTCCGCCAGCGAGAGGGTGGAAGCACGCGTCCGGATGCCAGCGCCATCCTCTGCCCACCGAGAGTTGCCAGGAGCGTGTGGTACCAGGCACCTGCCGAGCCCGGACAGAACCAGGAGTGACCAGACCGCGCTCTTGCGGGAGGCATGGGTTCTCGGATAGCGTGGCGGCGCGCGAGACGCGAGGAGGACCAAGATGATGCGAATTGCCGACACGCTGCTCCCCGAGTGGGACCATGAGGTCGCCGTGACCCGTCGCGTCGTGGAACGGGTTCCGGAGGACAAGCTCGACTGGAGGCCGCACGCGAAGTCCTGGACGCTCCGCCAGCTCGCCACGCACCTGGTCGCGGTCCCGAGCTGGATGCCGTTGGTCATCGAGAAGGAATGTATCGACATGGCGCCGGAAGGCGGAGCCAAGACGACCAACACCCCGGCCGGGTCTCGGGACGAGCTTGTCCAACGCCTCGACGGCCACGCCGCCGCCGCCCGTCAGGCCCTCGCCGGGGCGGACAACGCGACGCTGCTGGCGCCCTGGTCGCTCAAGCAGGCCGGGACGCCGGTCTTCACCATGCCCCGCGCCGGGGTGCTGCGGGGCTTTATTTTCAGCCACATGATCCACCACCGCGCCCAGCTCGGGGTGTACCTGCGGCTGCTCGACGTGCCGGTGCCCTCGATGTATGGCCCCTCTGCCGACGAATCGGGGGGGTAGCCGCCGGACCTGCCTCGACCCGGGTGCCCTCCTCACCGGGTCGGAGGAGATCCCATGCGAGCCTTCAAGCCTCCCGGCGCCCGCGAGGACACTCTGTTTCGCAGGTTTCACGACACCCTTGGAGCCGCCCCGTGAGAACATCTCTTCTCTCCGTTTGGCGAATGAAGAGCGCCATGGGCCGGCTCTCCGCCCTTCTCCTGGTCGCGCTCTCGGTGGCCGGATGCAAGCCGATTACGTTGGGCCTCCCCCGTGTCCACGTGTCGGCAACCTCCCCCGACGGACGGTTCACGGCCACCGTCCGAAACCACCCGGCCATCGACCCCCCCGACCAGAGCCTCTGGCTGGGACCAACCGGCGGCTCGGCCCGCATGCTCTGCAGGCTCTCGGCGGACCAAGATTGGTGCGACACGATCGTCTGGGCGCGCGACGGCTCGCTGGTTGGCTTCCTGATCCAGGATGCCCGCCTGCTGGTCGCCTGCCCAAGCACAGGTCAGGTGGTCTTCGACACCTGGTTGGTGGACCGGTCCGACGGGTATCCCCCGGCGAGGAAGGTCGCCGAGGTCGGATTCCTGCCTGACGGATCCGGTGTCGCCTTCCGTCCCTGCCCGCGGCTGGGAGGTGACTGTGGGGCACTCCAGACGGCTCGCCTCGCCATGCCGGCGCCCGACCGCGGCGATCCCGGGCGGGACGCCGGCAAGTAGCGAGCGGAAGCTCGTTGCCACGTCGCAGGAGGGCGGGTCGGAAAACGGCTGGAACAAAAGGCGTCGCCCAAACGTAGGCAGCTCTGGAGGGATGGAAACCCCATGCGAAAGCTGACTCTTGTCCTCGGATTGTGCGCAGTGGCGCTGGCGACGGCGGCGTCGGACAGATTCGAGGCCCAGGGCACCGTGCCGACCACGTCCACGCGGATGCGGCGATGGCGGTATCCCACGTCGCGGGTGATGCGCCGCTGCGGAATGACCACCTCGACGTTCGGCAGCGTGGTCTGAATGCGCTCGGCGT